>NZ_JBPWBC010000013.1:0-135183 GCF_051776965.1 Bacillus cereus group sp. BceL220
ATGATGGCAGAGAGGTCACACCCGTTCCCATACCGAACACGGAAGTTAAGCTCTCTAGCGCCGATGGTAGTTGGGACCTTGTCCCTGTGAGAGTAGGACGTCGCCAAGCAAAAACCTAAGTCGTTTCGACTTAGGTTTTTTTGTGTTTATTTTTATTTACCGAATGTTATAATCCATAAATTTAATAACGCTAAAGACGAAAAAAGAATGAAATAGAGACTGTTTAAAATAATAGCAATGATTTTTTGTGTTCCTGAAATACTTAAAATAGGACACATTATTTCTATCATAAGTATATATTTTAAATAATGAGATGCTATAAATAAGTATTCAATAATTACAACAATTACTGCGATAGAAAAAAATAAATAGGATAATAGCATAGTTCTTTCTTTCACGTTTATCCTCCTTAGAAATTAAATCGTTATAATAAAAGTTCTATTGATGTGTAGAATACAAGAGTGTATATATTTTGATTTAAAACATACTGAAGTACTATATAAACGATTATAAGTAAATAGATCTCTAGAAATATATATTCTAATTCCTTTTTCTTCTTGCATATAGTTGCAATTCTTCTTTTGAATATAACTAAAACACGAACGTTATTGACTACTAATAAAAAAACATTCGATTATTTATTGACATCGTTTATGAAATATTGTTAATATAGCCATAGAAACAATAATATAAGACCTCATATAATCGCGGGGATATGGCCTGCAAGTCTCTACCTAACGACCGTTATTCGTTAGACTATGAGGGAAAGTCACTCGGTATTTTTCTATTCACAAGGGATACGTATGCCTGAGTAGAGCGCTTTCTCTCATAGTAAAAGAGAAACTGTTCTATTTCAGGCTTTTTTTATTTGAATCGGGGGGATTCTAATATGAAATCACTAGTTGGAGTCATAATGGGAAGTACGTCAGACTGGGAAACAATGAAATATGCTTGTGACATTTTAGATGAATTAAATATACCGTATGAGAAAAAAGTTGTATCCGCTCATCGGACTCCGGATTATATGTTTGAATATGCAGAGACGGCTCGTGAACGTGGATTGAAAGTTATTATTGCTGGAGCTGGTGGAGCAGCACATTTACCAGGAATGGTTGCAGCGAAGACAAATCTTCCTGTAATTGGAGTTCCAGTTCAATCAAAAGCATTAAACGGCTTAGATTCATTATTATCCATCGTCCAAATGCCAGGAGGTGTTCCAGTTGCAACTGTTGCAATTGGTAAAGCCGGTTCAACGAATGCTGGATTACTTGCTGCACAAATACTTGGATCATTCCATGATGATATACATGATGCATTAGAATTGAGACGAGAAGCGATTGAAAAAGATGTGCGTGAAGGTAGTGAGCTAGTATGACGAGAATCATTTTACCTGGAAAAACAATCGGCATTATTGGAGGCGGCCAGCTAGGAAGAATGATGGCATTGGCAGCCAAGGAGATGGGATATAAAATTGCTGTTTTAGATCCTACAAAGCATTCACCATGTGCACAAGTTGCTGATATTGAAATTGTTGCACCGTATGACGATTTAAAGGCAATTCAGCATTTAGCAGAGATAAGTGATGTTGTCACATATGAATTTGAGAATATTGATTATAGATGTTTACAATGGCTTGAAAAACATGCTTACTTGCCACAAGGTAGTCAGTTGTTAAATAAAACGCAAAATCGTTTTACAGAAAAGAATGCAATTGAGAAGGCTGGGTTACCAGTAGCAACGTATAGATTAGTTCAAAATCAAGATCAGCTTACAGAAGCAATTGCTGAGTTATCATTCCCTTCCGTCTTAAAAACGACGACAGGTGGATATGATGGGAAAGGGCAAGTTGTTTTAAGAAGTGAGGCTGATGTTGAGGCAGCAAGAGATCTTGTGGATAAAGCAGAGTGTATTTTAGAGAAATGGGTGCCTTTTGAAAAAGAAGTATCCGTTATTGTGATTCGTAGTGTAAGTGGTGAAACGAAAGTATTTCCGGTAGCGGAAAATATTCATGTAAATAACATTTTGCATGAATCTATCGTTCCAGCTCGTATTACAGAAGAGCTTTCTCAAAAAGCAATTGCTTATGCAAAGGTACTTGCGGATGAATTAAAACTTGTGGGAACACTAGCTGTAGAGATGTTTGCTACAGCTAATGGTGAGATTTACATTAATGAATTAGCACCAAGACCTCACAATTCAGGACACTATACACAGGATGCATGTGAAACGAGCCAATTTGGTCAACATATTCGAGCAATCTGTAATTTACCTCTAGGAGAAACAAATTTGTTAAAACCAGTTGTCATGGTAAACATTTTAGGCGAACATATAGAAGGGGTCCTAAGACAAGTGAATAGATTAACCGGGTGCTATTTACACTTGTATGGAAAAGAAGAAGCAAAAGCACAGCGAAAAATGGGGCATGTTAATATTTTAAATGATAATATTGAAGTCGCTCTAGAAAAAGCGAAGAGTTTGCATATTTGGGACCATCAAGAACAACTGTTGGAGGGAAAAAGATGATTAGTCGTTATACACGCCCTGAAATGGGTGCGATTTGGACGGAAGAGAACAAATTTAAAGCGTGGTTAGAAGTTGAGATTTTAGCTTGTGAAGCATGGGCTGAGCTTGGCGATATTCCAAAAGAAGATGTTAAAAAAATTCGTGAACATGCATCATTTGATATTGATCGTATTTATGAAATTGAAAAAGAAACACGTCATGACGTAGTTGCATTCACTCGTGCTGTATCAGAAACGCCAGCACTAGGCGAAGAACGTAAATGGGTTCATTACGGTTTAACATCTACAGATGTAGTAGATACAGCATTATCTTACATCTTAAAACAAGCGAATGAAATTATATTAAAAGACTTAGAGAACTTTGTAAGCATTTTAGCTAACAAAGCGAAAGAGCATAAATACACAATCATGATGGGAAGAACACACGGTGTTCATGCAGAACCAACAACATTCGGTTTAAAACTTGGTCTTTGGTATGAAGAGATGAAACGTAACGTAGAACGTTTCAAACAAGCTGCTGATACAGTTCGTGTTGGTAAACTATCTGGTGCGGTTGGTACATATGCAAATATCGATCCATTCGTAGAAAAATATGTTTGTGAAAATCTAGGATTAGAAGCAGCACCAATTTCAACACAAACATTGCAACGTGATCGTCACGCACACTACATGTCAACACTTGCATTAATCGCAACATCTATCGAAAAGATGGCAGTTGAGATTCGTGGCTTACAAAAGAGTGAAACACGTGAAGTTGAAGAAGCTTTCGCAAAAGGCCAAAAAGGTTCTTCTGCAATGCCACATAAGCGTAATCCAATTGGATCTGAAAATATGACTGGTTTAGCTCGTGTTATCCGCGGTTATATGATGACAGCTTATGAGAATGTTCCATTGTGGCATGAGCGTGACATTTCTCACTCTTCAGCAGAACGCGTAATTTTACCAGATGCTACAATCGCATTAAATTACATGTTAAATCGCTTTGGTAATATCGTTAAAAACTTAACTGTATACCCAGAGAATATGAAACGCAATATGACAAGAACATACGGCTTAATTTATTCTCAGCGCGTAATGCTTACACTAATCGACAAAGGTATGGTACGTGAAGAAGCTTATGATATCGTACAGCCTAAAGCGATGGAAGCTTGGGAAACACAAGTACAATTTAAAGAGCTTGTAGAAGCTGATGAGCGCATTACAAGCAAGTTAACACAAGAAGAAATTAATGAATGCTTCAACTATGAGCATCATATGCAACACGTTGATACAATCTTTGAACGCCTTGGATTAAACGAAGCGTAAAATTTCATATGGCACAGAATAGAGTCATTCTGTGCCATTCTTTATAAAAACATTATTCACATTTTTCAAACTACAGGGGGCTTGCGAAATGCAAAAGCTAGAATTGCTGTATGAAGGTAAGGCAAAAAGAATTTATCGTACAGAATCAGCAGATATGGTTTGGGTAGAGTACAAAGATAGTGCGACTGCTTTCAATGGGGAGAAAAAAGAGACGATTACAGGAAAAGGTCGTTTGAACAATGAGATTACAACTTTATTGTTCAGAAAGTTACAAGAAGTAGGAATTAAAACACATTTTGTTGAGAAGTTATCTGAAACAGAACAACTTGTTAAAAAAGTGAGTATTATTCCTTTAGAAGTTGTCACAAGAAATGTAATTGCAGGAAGTCTTTCAAAACGATTAGGAATGGAAGAGGGAACTGTACTTGCAGAACCAATCGTAGAATTTTACTTCAAAGATGATAATTTAGGAGATCCGCTTGTAACGGAAGATCATATTCGTGTATTAAACGTTGCATCGCCAGAGCAAGTAAGCGTATTACGAGATATGGCTCTACAAATCAATCAAGTGTTGATTGATCATTTCGCAAGCTGTCGTGTAAGATTAGTAGATTTCAAATTAGAGTTTGGTGTAACGGAAGAGGGAGAAATCATATTAGCGGATGAAATTTCACCAGATACTTGCCGTTTATGGGATGAAACGAGCAATGAGAAGTTTGATAAAGACGTATTCCGTCGCGATCTTGGAAATTTAACAGATGCTTATGAAGAGATTTTAAAACGTTTAGGGGGAATTTCACATGTATAAAGTTAAGGTATATGTAACATTAAGAGAAAGCGTATTAGATCCACAAGGAACAGCGGTAAAAGGAGCACTTCATAGTCTTTCATTCACAGAAGTACAAGACGTTCGAATCGGAAAGTACATGGAACTAACAATTGATAAATCTGTATCTGACTTAGATAGCAAGGTAAAAGAAATGTGTGAAAAACTATTAGCGAACGTTGTAATGGAAGACTTCCGTTATGAAGTTGAGGAGGTTGTCGCACAGTGAAATTTGCCGTAATAGTATTTCCAGGTTCGAACTGTGATGTCGATATGTTCCATGCAATTAAAGATGAGCTTGGCGAAGAAGTAGATTACGTTTGGCACGATACAGAGAATTTAGATGAATATGATGCAATTTTACTACCAGGTGGATTCTCTTACGGTGACTACTTACGCTGCGGTGCTATTTCTCGCTTTGCTAATGCAATGAAAGCAGTACAAAAAGCTGCTGAGCAAGGAAAGCCGATTTTAGGTGTATGTAATGGATTCCAGATTCTTGTTGAATCAGGATTACTACCAGGAGCATTAATGAGAAACGAAAACTTAAAATTTATGTGTCGTACTGTTCAGTTGCGTGTTGAAAATAATGAAACGATGTTTACATCACAATATGAAAAAAATGAAGTAATCAATATTCCAATCGCTCATGGTGAGGGGAATTACTATTGTGACGAAGAGACTCTTAAAAGATTAGAAGAGAATAATCAAATCGCATTCCGTTACGTAGAAAATCCTAACGGTAGCGTTTCAGATATTGCTGGTATTGTAAATGAAAAAGGAAATGTACTTGGTATGATGCCACATCCAGAGCGTGCTGTAGATGAATTACTTGGCGGTGCTGAAGGGTTAAAAGTCTTTCAATCTATCTTAAAACAGTGGAGGGAAACATATGTCGTTAATGCTTGAACCAAATCCAACACAAATTAAAGAAGAGCGTATATATGCGGAAATGGGGCTAACAGACGAAGAGTTTGCCATGGTTGAAAAGATTTTAGGTCGTCTGCCAAATTATACAGAAACAGGATTGTTCTCTGTAATGTGGTCTGAACATTGTAGTTATAAAAATTCAAAACCAGTTCTTCGTAAGTTTCCAACGACAGGTGAGCGCGTTCTGCAAGGACCTGGAGAAGGCGCTGGAATTGTAGATATCGGTGATAATCAAGCAGTTGTATTTAAAATGGAAAGTCATAACCATCCTTCAGCTATTGAACCATATCAAGGAGCAGCAACAGGTGTTGGTGGTATTATTCGTGATGTATTCTCTATGGGAGCACGTCCGGTAGCTCTATTAAACTCACTTCGTTTCGGTGAATTACAGTCACCACGTGTGAAATATTTATTCGAAGAAGTAGTAGCAGGAATTGCAGGATACGGTAACTGCATCGGTATTCCGACTGTTGGCGGCGAAGTACAATTTGATCCATGTTATGAAGGAAATCCACTTGTAAATGCAATGTGCGTAGGTTTGATTAACCACGAAGACATTAAAAAAGGGCAAGCGCACGGTGCTGGTAACACAGTAATGTACGTAGGAGCATCAACTGGTCGTGACGGTATTCACGGTGCAACATTCGCGTCGGAAGAACTATCTGAAAGCTCAGAAGCGAAACGTCCAGCGGTTCAAGTAGGGGATCCATTTATGGAAAAACTTCTTATTGAAGCGTGTTTAGAATTAATTCAATCTGATGCACTTGTTGGAATTCAAGATATGGGTGCGGCTGGTTTAACATCATCATCTGCAGAAATGGCAAGTAAAGCAGGAATGGGTATTGAAATGTACTTAGATGATGTACCACAGCGTGAAACAGGAATGACACCATATGAAATGATGCTATCTGAATCACAAGAGCGTATGTTAATTGTTGTGAAAAAAGGTAGAGAACAAGAAATAGTAGATTTATTTGAGAAGTATGGTCTTGCAGCGGTTACGATGGGGAAAGTAACGGAAGATAAAATGCTTCGTTTATTCCATAAAGGTGAAAAGGTAGCTGAAGTTCCAGCAGATGCTTTAGCAGAAGAAGCACCAATTTATCATAAACCATCAAAAGAAGCAGCATACTTTGCTGAATTCCAAGCAATGAAAATGGAAACGCCAAAAGTAGAAAATTATAAAGAAGCTTTATTCGCTCTATTACAGCAACCAACAATTGCAAGTAAAGAGTGGGTATACGATCAATACGATTACCAAGTTCGTACAAGCACAGTTGTTACACCAGGTTCAGATGCAGCAGTTGTACGTGTACGCGGTACAGAAAAAGGATTAGCAATGACGACAGATTGTAATTCTCGCTACATTTATCTAGATCCAGAAATGGGCGGTAAAATTGCAGTAGCAGAGGCAGCGCGTAATATCGTATGCTCTGGCGGTGAGCCACTTGCAATTACAGATTGCTTAAACTTCGGTAACCCAGAAAAACCAGAAATCTTCTGGCAAATTGAGAAATCAGTAGACGGTATGAGTGAAGCTTGTCGCACATTACAAACACCAGTTATCGGCGGAAATGTATCGATGTATAACGAACGTAGTGGCGAAGCTGTATATCCAACACCAACTGTTGGGATGGTCGGACTTGTACATGACTTAAAACATGTAACAACACAAGAGTTTAAGCAAGCTGGTGATTTAGTTTATATAATCGGTGAGACGAAAGCTGAGTTTGGCGGAAGTGAATTACAGAAAATGATTCACGGAAAAATTTTCGGTCAATCACCAAGTATCGATCTAGATGTAGAATTAAAACGCCAAAAACAAGTATTAGAAGCAATTCAAGCTGGTCTTGTTCAATCTGCACATGATGTTGCTGAGGGTGGTTTAGCAGTTGCAATTTCAGAAAGTGCAATTGGTGCTAACGGCTTAGGTGCTACTGTGAAATTAGATGGAGAAGCAACAGCAGCATTATTCGCTGAATCACAGTCTCGCTTCGTGATAACTGTAAAACGTGAAAATAAAGAGGCGTTTGAGAAAGCAGTAGAAGCAATCCAAGTTGGAGAAGTAACAAGTACAAATGAAGTAACAATTCATAATGAAGAAAATGAAGTATTACTTACAGCAAATGTAGATGAAATGAGAAAGGCTTGGAAAGGGGCAATCCCATGCTTGCTGAAATAAAGGGGTTAAACGAAGAATGTGGCGTTTTCGGAATTTGGGGGCATGAAAATGCAGCACAAGTTTCATACTACGGATTGCACAGTTTACAGCACCGTGGGCAAGAAGGCGCAGGTATTGTCGTAAATAATGGGGAAAAAATCGTCGGTCACAAGGGGTTAGGTTTAATATCAGAAGTGTTTTCAAGAGGTGAGTTAGAAGGATTAAATGGAAAATCAGCAATCGGACATGTACGATATGCAACAGCTGGTGGAAGTGAAGTTGCTAACGTTCAACCATTGTTGTTCCGTTTTTCCGATCATAGTATGGCGTTAGCTCATAACGGAAATTTAATTAACGCAAAAATGCTTCGTCGTGAATTAGAAGCAGAGGGAAGTATTTTTCAAACTAGTTCAGATACAGAAGTACTTTTACATCTTATTAAACGTAGTACGAAAGACTCTTTAATTGAAAGTGTAAAAGAGGCTCTGAATAAAGTGAAAGGTGCGTTTGCGTATCTTTTACTAACTGGAAATGAAATGATCGTTGCGTTAGATCCAAATGGATTCCGTCCGCTTTCAATTGGAAAGATGGGGGATGCTTACGTTGTAGCATCTGAAACATGTGCTTTTGATGTAGTAGGTGCAACATACATTCGCGATGTAGAACCTGGTGAATTACTTATCATTAATGATGAAGGAATTCACGTAGATCGTTTCACAAACGATGTAGAACATGCGATTTGTAGTATGGAATATATTTACTTTGCACGACCAGATTCTAATATTGCTGGTGTTAACGTTCATGCAGCGCGTAAAAATATGGGAAAACGTTTAGCAGCGGAAGCTCCTATTGAAGCGGATGTTGTTACTGGTGTACCAGACTCTAGTATTTCAGCTGCGATTGGCTATGCGGAGGCAACAGGCATTCCGTATGAATTAGGATTAATTAAAAATCGTTACGTTGGACGTACTTTTATCCAGCCTTCTCAAGAACTGCGTGAGCAAGGGGTTAAGATGAAGCTTTCCGCAGTAAGAGGTGTGGTTGAGGGGAAACGAGTTGTTATGATTGATGATTCTATCGTAAGAGGAACGACAAGTAAACGAATTGTTCGTATGCTTCGTGAGGCTGGAGCGACAGAAGTTCATGTAAGAATTGCTTCACCACCTCTGAAATATCCATGTTTCTATGGTATTGATATTCAAACGAGAAAAGAATTAATTGCAGCAAATAATACAGTAGAAGAAATCCGCGAAATGATCGGAGCAGATTCTTTAACATTTTTAAGCGAAGATGGATTAGTAGATGCAATTGGACGTCCATATGAAGGGAAATATGGCGGCCTATGCATGGCTTACTTTAATGGGGACTATCCAACAGCTCTTTATGATTATGAGCAAGAGCTTTTAGAAAGTATGAAATAAGAAAAGTGAAAAAAGCTTCTACTTCTTTTGCTGTAGAAGCTAGCTTTTTTCTTAAAACGGCCCGCCCTGGATGGGGAGAAATTAAAAGACGAGGTGTAAATAACGATGGCGAATGCATATAAGCAAGCAGGAGTAGATATTGAAGCTGGATATGAAGCGGTATCTCGCATGAAAAAACACGTACAAACAACTATGAGAAAAGAAGTACTAGGCGGTTTAGGCGGTTTTGGAGGTATGTTTGATCTATCAAAATTTGCATTAGAAGAACCTGTATTAGTATCTGGAACAGATGGCGTGGGAACAAAATTGATGCTCGCTTTTATGGCAGATAAACATGACACAATTGGTATTGATGCAGTAGCAATGTGTGTAAATGATATTGTTGTCCAAGGAGCAGAGCCGCTTTTCTTCCTTGATTATATTGCTTGTGGTAAAGCTGAACCTAGTAAAATTGAAAACATCGTCAAAGGTATATCAGAGGGCTGTCGCCAAGCTGGTTGTGCATTAATCGGTGGAGAAACAGCTGAAATGCCAGGAATGTATTCTACGGAAGAATATGATTTAGCTGGTTTTACAGTTGGGATTGTTGATAAAAAGAAAATTGTAACAGGTGAAAAGATTGAAGCTGGTCACGTGCTAATTGGCTTAGCATCTAGCGGTATTCATAGCAATGGTTACTCTTTAGTACGAAAAGTGTTACTAGAAGATGGAGAACTATCTTTAGAGCGTATTTATGGACGCTTAGAACTACCTCTTGGTGAAGAATTATTAAAACCAACGAAAATTTATGTCAAACCTATTTTAGAACTATTGAAGAAGCATGAAGTATACGGTATGGCGCATATTACAGGGGGCGGATTTATTGAAAATATCCCACGTATGTTGCCAGAAGGAATTGGTGCTGAGATTGAACTAGGATCTTGGAAAATTCAGCCGATCTTCCATTTGCTTCAAGAAGTTGGGAAACTGGAAGAGAAAGAAATGTTCAATATTTTTAACATGGGTATTGGTATGGTAGTAGCAGTGAAGGAAGAAGATGCAAAAGATGTTGTTCGTCTTCTTGAAGAGCAAGGAGAAACGGCTCGTATTATTGGACGTACTATACAAGGAGCTGGCGTTACTTTTAATGGGGGCACAGCACTATGAGTAGATTAGCAGTTTTTGCTTCTGGAAGCGGATCTAACTTTCAATCTCTCGTTAATGCGGTAGAAGAAAAAAGATTGGATGCAGAAATTAGTTTATTAGTATGTGATAAACCAGAAGCACGCGCTGTTGGACGGGCAAATTATCATCATATTCCGTGTTTCGCTTTTTCAGCGAAAGCATATGAGTCCAAAGAAGCGTTTGAAAAAGAGATATTAAAGAAGCTAGAAGAATATGAAGTTGATTATATTATTTTAGCTGGATATATGCGTTTAATCGGGCCGACGTTACTAGAAGCATACGGCGGAAAGATTATTAATATTCATCCATCATTACTACCGAGCTTTCCGGGTAAAGATGCTGTCGGTCAAGCGTTAGAAGCAGGTGTGAAAGTAACTGGAGTAACAATTCATTATGTAGATGCAGGTATGGATACAGGACCAATTATTGCGCAAGAAGCAGTGGTTGTTTCTGAAGGGGATACGAGAGAAAGCTTACAAAAGAAAATTCAGCAAGTTGAACATAAATTATACGTAAATACAGTGAATCAAATTGTTCAGTCTGTGAAAGAAACAACTGTTAACTAACATACAACCAGGGGTGAAGGATAAATGAAAAAGCGTGCATTAGTAAGTGTTTCAGATAAAACAGGAGTAGTAGAATTTGTTAAAGGGTTACTAGAGCAAGGGATTGAAGTTATTTCAACAGGTGGTACGAAAAAGTTACTAGAAGAAAACGGCTTACAAGTAATTGGTATTTCTGAAGTAACTGGTTTCCCTGAAATTATGGATGGTCGTGTGAAAACTTTACATCCAAATATTCATGGTGGTCTATTAGCAGTTCGTGATAATGAAACACATGTAGCGCAAATGAATGAATTAGGTATTCAAGCAATTGATTTTGTTGTTGTTAACTTATACCCATTTAAAGAAACAATCGCTAAGCCTGATGTAACATTTGCTGATGCAATTGAAAATATTGATATCGGTGGCCCGACAATGATTCGCTCTGCTGCGAAAAATCATAAATTCGTATCTGTAATTGTAGATCCAGTAGATTATGATATTGTGTTAGCAGAACTGAAAGAGAACGGTGAAGTAGCAGAGGAAACGAAACGTAAACTAGCAGCGAAAGTATTCCGTCATACAGCAGCGTATGATGCGTTAATTTCTAACTACTTAACAGAGCAAATGGGTGAAGAAAGTCCAGAAACATTAACTGTGACATTTGAGAAAAAGCAAGACTTACGTTATGGCGAGAACCCACATCAAAAAGCAACTTTCTATAAAGCGCCATTCGCAGCAACTTCTTCTGTTGCATACGCAGAACAATTACACGGTAAAGAATTATCGTATAACAATATTAATGATGCAGACGCAGCGCTTAGCATCGTAAAAGAATTTACAGAACCAGCAGTAGTAGCAGTAAAACATATGAATCCATGTGGTGTTGGAGTAGGAACTAATATTCACGAAGCATATACTCGTGCTTATGAAGCAGATCCAGTATCAATCTTCGGCGGTATTATTGCAGCAAATCGTGAAATTGATAAAGCTACAGCAGAAAAGTTACATGAAATTTTCTTAGAAATTGTTATCGCACCTTCGTTCTCGCAAGAAGCTTTAGAAGTGTTGCAAAGTAAGAAGAACTTACGTTTATTAACTATAAATATTGAAAAAGCGACAAGTGCAAGCAAAAAACTAACTTCTGTACAAGGCGGACTTCTCGTTCAAGAGGAAGATACGTTATCATTAGATGAAAGTACAATTTCAATTCCAACGAAACGTGAACCTTCAGAGCAAGAATGGAAAGATTTAAAACTAGCTTGGAAAGTTGTAAAACATGTGAAATCAAATGCAATTGTTTTAGCGAAAGATGACATGACAATTGGTGTCGGTGCGGGACAGATGAACCGTGTAGGCTCTGCAAAAATCGCGATTACACAAGCTGGTGAAAAAGCACAAGGTAGCGCACTTGCATCTGATGCTTTCTTCCCAATGCCAGATACATTAGAAGAAGCAGCAAAAGCGGGAATTACAGCAATCATTCAACCAGGCGGATCGATCCGTGATGAAGATTCTATTAAAGTGGCAGATACGTATGGGATTGCTATGGTGTTCACTGGCGTACGTCATTTCAAACACTAATAGAGGATGTTTAAAAAGTCCGGTCAAGATAACCTTCGCATGTCGTCGTTGCATCGCCAGTGCGGTACTCATGTAGGAAAGCTACACTCCGTGTCCTCCTGGCAAATGCGCCTAGACCTGCTCGGTGCTCTTGATCCTCCTTTTTAAACCTTTATTGAGATGGATGTTTAAAAAGTCCGGTCAAGATAACCTTTTATTGATATGAAAAAGCAAACTAGGAGCATAGCTTCTAGTTTGTACTTATTTAATTATTGGGGGATGAAATATGAATGTTTTAGTAATTGGCCGCGGTGGGCGTGAGCATGCTTTAGCTTGGAAGTTTGCACAATCTGCAAAAGTGAAAAAGGTATATGTAGCACCAGGTAATGAAGGTATGCGAGATGTTGCAATACCAGTTGATATTGATGAAAATGATTTTGATGCATTAGTTTTATTTGCCAAAGAGAATAATATTGAGTTAACTTTCGTTGGACCAGAAATTCCACTTATGAATGGAATTGTTGATCGTTTTAAAGAAGAGGGACTTCGCGTATTTGGTCCGAATAAAGCGGCTGCTGTTATTGAAGGTAGTAAAGCTTTTACAAAAGAGCTTATGAAAAAGTATGATATTCCAACTGCGGCGTACGAAACTTTTACCGATTATGAAGAAGCAGTACAGTATATTCAAAAAGTTGGTGCACCAATCGTTATTAAAGCTGACGGATTAGCTGCTGGTAAAGGGGTAACGGTAGCAATGACGCTTGAAGAGGCATTACAGGCTGTGAAAGAAATGCTACAAGATGTGAAGTTCGGCGCGGCAAGTAAGAAGGTTGTTATTGAAGAGTTTTTAGATGGACAAGAATTTTCATTAATGGCATTTGTAAATGGAACAACTGTACATCCGATGGTAATCGCTCAGGACCATAAAAGAGCTTTTGATGCTGATAAAGGCCCAAATACAGGCGGAATGGGTGCATATTCTCCAGTACCACAAATTCCAGAATCAGCAGTCCAAGAAGCGATTCAAACCGTATTACATCCAACTGCTCAAGCAATGATCCAAGAAAATCGATCGTTTACAGGGATTTTATATGCAGGGCTTATTTTAACAAATGATGGTCCAAAGGTAATTGAATTTAATGCACGCTTTGGTGATCCTGAAACAGAAGTTGTATTACCTCGCTTAGAAAATGATTTAGTTGATGTATGTAACGCTGTATTAGATGAAAGTGAGTTAGTGTTAGAGTGGTCAGAGGAAGCAGTAATTGGTGTTGTACTTGCTTCAAAAGGATATCCAGAAGCGTATAAAAAAGGTGAAATTATTACAGGATTAGATCGTTTAGAAGATGCTATTGTCTTTCATTCAGGTACAGCGATGAAGCATGGGGATTTTGTAACGAATGGTGGCCGTGTACTATTTATTGCTTATAAAGCGAAAGACTTACAAGAAGCGAAAGATAGAGTGTATAAAGAAATCGCAAAGATTGAGAGCGATGGCTTATTTTATCGTAGTGATATAGGATATCGTGCGATTGGGTATGAGATTACGCGAAGCTAACATATGTTAGCTTCTTTTTTTATAGGAAATAGAGTATAGTACGTTGAATCTTTTCAAGAGATTATAAACTATTTGTATCTATATACACTTTTTCTCTACCTGCTTACATCTTATTTCTCCAATTAATAATAGTAGTATTGAGATGATTAACGTAAGAGCAGCGACAAGGAGTGGGAGGGAAAAACTTTGCATTTGCTCCGCAATAATACCTGTAAAGATTGGACCGATAATTTGGCCAATCCCATAAACACCTGTCGTATAACCAATGATTTTATTACTTTCATTCGGTCTTATTCGTTTTGCTTCTGTAGTTGTTAAAATTGTAATTCCGACGAATGTAGCACCTAGAAGGAATGCACTTAGAAATGCCCCAAAAAGGTTTGGAATAAGGAGTGGAGAAAGTACACTTATAATTTGTAACATATAGGCGGATGTAAGAGCTCGTGTTGGTCCGTACTTCCGAGCAACAGTGGACCAAAGGTAACTAGATGGGATGACAGCAATACCGACAATAATCCAGCTACAAGATGCATAGAAGGGTGATAGTGTAATTCTTTCTACAATGGTGACAAGGAAGGTCCCTGTAATGATATAGCCAAATCCTTCGAATCCGTAAGCTAAAATAAGCCAAAATAAATAGTTTTTTCTATGAGATGTAGCTTGTATAGTACTTTTGGGTTGCTGTATAGTATGTCTACTGTCCTCTCTTAACCATTTCCATACAAGGATAGCTAAACTAAAACTAATAATTCCTAACCCAATCCATGCACCTTGCCAATTCCAAATTGAGTTGAATAAAGGTGCGAAACTTCCAGAGAAAATAATGCCAATTCCAACACCGCTATAAATCATGCCACCTAGCATGACTTTATTACTTTGAAATAAATAATCTAAAACAATACTAGAGGCAAGAACAAATACAATTGCACTTGTGAAACCACCGATAAAGCGAAGGGGAAACCATAAAAAGATATAAGAGGTTAAGCCCATACAAAGAGTTGAAAGAACATTGAAGAATAAACAGTGGTGTAATATTTTTTCACGATTTTTTATCGTAATGAATCCAATAAAGAATGCCCCAAGTAAATAACCAAGATAATTACTGGACGCTAAATATCCAGCGAGGTCATCTTCTATATGGGCTTGCTTTTCCATAAAAGAAATAATCGGTGTGTAGGCGAACCGACTAATACCCATGACAGCTATTAAAGAACATATCCCAGCTATAATCATTTTCCATGTTTTTGTTTCTTTCATATAATCTCCCTTCTTGAAATATCTTCTAATATATATGATAGAGGAATATATATGGGGCGTAAAATACTGATTTTTTATATGTAATATCAAAATTAATGATATGAACGAATGAACTTACAAGATTTTGTAGCTTTTTATATGGTCGCGCAGGAGAAAAGTATTTCAAGAGCAGCTATTCGGTTGAATTTTGTTCAATCAAACATAACAGCAAAAATAAAACGGCTAGAAGCTGAATATGAAACACAATTATTTTATAGGCATCGAGATGGAGTTACATTAACACCAGCCGGAGAAAAGTTGTTAACATACGCTGAAAAAATGATTCAATTATTAAATGAATCAAAAAGGCAAGTGAAACATACAGCGGAGCCTGGAGGAGTATTGAAAATTGGAGCGATGGAAACAGCAGCAGCTGTTAGATTGCCCACGATTTTAGCTAATTATCATATGCGCTATCCAGAAGTGGAAATTATGTTGCAAACGCACAATACGGAAGAATTAACGAAGAAGGTACTCTTATATGAAATAGAGGGGGCATTTGTAGCTGATTGTATAGCTGATCCAGCTTTAGAAAAGATAGAAGTATTCCAAGAGGAAATGATGTTACTTTCAAAGCGGAATGTTTTGTGGGATAACGGATATTCGGAATCGCAGTCTTTTATCGTTTTTCAATCAGGTTGTTTTTATAGAAAAGTTTTAGAAGAATGGTTACTATCTGAAGGGATTGTTCCAAAAAAAATAATGGAATTAAATTCTTTAGACGGTATTATTGGATGCGTAAAAGCTGGACTTGGGGTGTCTATGTTACCACGTGAAGTAGCAGAGCAATTTGATAGCCATAAAGAACTTATTCATACACCGTTAGTACATGAAAACAGGTTTATTCCGACTTATTTTATTTATCGGAAAGATAGTGTGAGAACAGCAGCGTTAAGCAAGTTTATTGATAACTTGCTTTGTATAAAAACAGCCCGCTGAAAATTCAGTGGGCTGTTTGTTCATGCATCTTTATCTTTCTTCCATTTTCCTTTTTGCTTTGCCATTTCTCGAAGTAAATACTCGATGTGTGCATTGACGCTACGAAACTCATCATTTGCCCATTTTTCGATGACTGCGTGTAATTCAGGATCAATACGTAATGGAAAGCTTTTCTTTTTAGCCATAATTACTTATAGCCCTTAGTATAGGCTTCCTGTATTAATAACTGGTTGCGCACCTTTATCTGAAACGATGGCAACTAATAGGTTGTTTACCATATTCGCTTTACGCTCGTCATCTAATTCAAGTACGCCTTCCTCATCTAACATATGGATTGAATCCTTCGCCATCTTCACAGCACCTTCAACAATCTCTTTTCTAGCAGCTAATACCGCTTTTGCTTGTTGACGTTGTAGCATCGCATGGGCAATTTCTGTTGCATAAGCTAAATGTGTTAAACGAGTTTCTAATACTTCTACGCCTGCGATTTCAAGGCGCGCTTCTAACTCACGCTTTAATTCTTCAGAGATTTCTTCAGTATTCCCGCGTAACGTAATGCAAGTTTCATCTTGGAAATTGTCATAAGGATATTTTGTTGCGACGTGGCGGATTGCTGTTTCACTTTGAATTTCTACAAATCGATCGTAATGTTCAACACCGAACATTGCTTTTGCAGAATCAACTACTTTATATACAATAACAGCTGCAATTTCAATCGGATTTCCCTCAACATCGTTTACTTTTAATTTCTTACTATTAAAGTTTTCAACACGTAACGAGACAGTTTGACGGAATGCGAATGGAATTGTTAAAAATAAACCATTTTGACGAATTGTTCCTAAATAATTACCAAAGAACGTAATAACTTTCGCTTGATTCGGTTGAACAATACCGATACCTGTAGCGAGAATTGCCGCTAATATAATAGTTAGTGCTGCTCCTACGAAAATTTCTTGTGCAAGGAAAAATACACCGATAGCAGCTAAAATCAAAATTCCAATAATACCGAGAAAACCATTTACATAAAATACTTGTTTTTCTTTCATATGATCGCCTCCTGATATAAAAATGATATCACTTTTATATCATTTTAAGCAAGGGGTATGCACCTAATTTTCTGAAATTTATTGATTGATATCTTTTATGTACATTTTAAAGTTAGAAATAAGAATATACGTTCTGTTTTATGGTAAAATAAAGAAGACTTAACCGCCCACTGCAGCAGCTAAGTCCCTTTGAGAGCATCTTGCATCGTGACAAATGATTCAAAGCGGTTTTGCCAGGATTATTTCTTCAATCGCTGACTCAATCTCTTTGTCAGAAGCGTCATAACTTCCCTTTGACTTTGGCTTGTCATGAGCGGAAGTTTGATTCACTTCTTCTTTAGCATGTCCTTTTTCAGCAAAATTCATGCCAGGCATTTTAAATGCGCCCATATTCATGTATTTTCCAAATTTCCACGCTTCAACAATAGGGCAGAAGCGAACAATTCCCTCTGCAACTTTCATTGCACCAATCCATAGAAAAATGTTAGACCAAGTGCACCACGGCTTGCGTACAAGTTTAGTTGCACTACATCCGAAGAGGACAAGCCCAAGTGTAATTCGAATTAGAGCGTTTATTGTCCCGATGTTTTGCTTCATTAGAAAAACACTCCTTTTTATGAAAATTGAAATAGTAAATACTACTTCTCTTATTAGTATCCCGTGTGATTTTTGGGATATGTAATCCAACATTTGACGTTGAAAAAGATGTTGGAATCGGCGTGTGTGTCAGTAGCTTTTTTTGTTATAATGAAAGAATGCATAAAAAGAAGGTGAAATTAAATCCTTTTTTTTGAAAAATATTTAATAGCTATTTTAAAAAATCAAGATAAAAACTAACTGTTATTTTAAACAGAACTATAGATATAACTAGAGAAAAGGAAGGGTGTTTTCATGTACGATATTTCCGGATGGAAACATGTATTTAAGCTTGATCCAAATAAGGAGTTAAGCGATGAATATTTAGAAATGATTTGTGAGTCTGGAACGGATGCTGTTATTGTAGGCGGAAGTGATGGAGTTACAATTGATAACGTATTACACATGCTAGTTAGCATTCGTAGATATGCAGTTCCTTGTGTATTAGAGGTTTCTGATGTAGAAGCAATTACACCAGGATTTGATTTTTATTACATCCCAAGTGTTTTAAATAGCCGAAAAGTAGAATGGGTAACAGGTGTTCATCATGAGGCATTGAAAGAATTTGGGGATATTATGGACTGGGACGAAATTTTTATGGAAGGGTATTGTGTTTTAAATCCCGAAGCGAAAGTAGCCCAGCTTACAGATGCGAAATGTGATTTAACAGAAGATGACGTTATTGCATATGCGCGTTTAGCAGACAAGTTATTACATTTACCGATATTTTATTTAGAATATAGCGGTACGTATGGAGATGTTGAACTTGTTAAAAATGTAAAAGCAGAATTGAAACAAGCCAAGTTATATTATGGCGGTGGTATTTCTAATGCAGAACAGGCGAAAGAAATGGCGCAATATGCTGATACAGTAGTTGTTGGAAATATTATTTATGATGATATAAAATCGGCGTTAAAAACAGTTAAAGCAGTAAAAGGAGAGTAGGTGCAGGCGTATATGAGTATGACAGATAAGTTATTAAACGGTTTAAATCCACAGCAACAAAAAGCAGTACAAACAACGAATGGACCACTGCTACTAATGGCAGGTGCAGGTAGTGGTAAGACACGCGTGTTAACACACCGTATTGCGTATTTGCTTGGTGAAAAAGGTGTAGCACCATGGAATGTACTAGCTATTACCTTCACAAATAAAGCAGCTCGTGAAATGCGCGAGCGTATTGATAAACTTGTGGGACCAGAAGCAGAAGATATTTGGATTTCGACGTTCCACTCTATGTGTGTACGTATTTTACGACGCGATATCGATCGTATTGGTATTAATCGTAACTTTACAATCTTAGATTCAGGTGATCAGCTAACTGTAGTCAAAAAAATTATGAAAGAGCGCAATATTGATCCGAAGAAATTTGAGCCGCGCTCTATTTTAGCGGGTATTAGTAATGCAAAAAATGAATTGTTATCTGCGGATAAATATGCAAAAAAAATTACAATGGCTGATCCATATGAAAAATTAACGAGCGATGTATACACAGAGTATCAAAAACGTCTTTTGAAAAATAATTCATTAGACTTTGATGATTTAATTATGACGACGATTCAGCTATTTGAACGTGTTCCAGAAGTATTAGAGTTTTATCAGCGTAAGTTCCAATATATTCATGTTGATGAGTATCAAGATACGAACAAAGCGCAATATCTTCTTGTTAAACATTTGGCAGCACGTTTTAAAAATCTTTGCGTTGTAGGTGACTCTGACCAGTCTATTTATCGCTGGCGTGGTGCAGATATTTCTAACATTTTGTCATTTGAAAAAGACTATGAGAATGCACAGGTAATTTTGTTAGAACAAAACTATCGTTCGTCACAAAATATTTTAAATGCAGCGAATGCTGTTATTGAAAAAAATACGAATCGTAAACCGAAGAAATTATGGACAGACAATCAAGTTGGAAGTAAAATCTCGTATTATCGTGCCGCAACTGAAAAGGACGAAGCATATTTTGTTGCGAAAAAAATTCGTGACGATCTTCAAATGGGGAAACGAAAATACACTGATTTTGCAGTGCTATATCGTACGAATGCTCAGTCTCGTATGGTCGAGGAGATTTTCCTTAAATCTAACATTCCTTACAAAATTGTCGGGGGAACTAAGTTCTACGACCGTAAAGAGATTAAAGATATTTTGGCGTACTTACGTTTAATCGGTAATCCAGATGATGAAATTAGTTTTGCACGTATTATTAACATGCCAAAGCGTGGTATTGGTGCGACTTCTATCGATAAAATTATTAATTATGGTGTGCAAAACGGAATTTCATTAACTGCTGTATTTGATGAGATTGAGCATGTTGGAGTAAGTGCAAAAATTACAAAGGCAGTAAAAGAATTCGCAAGTTTATTACACAACTGGGTAAATATGCAAGAGTATTTATCTGTTACAGAATTAGTAGAAGAAGTTATTGAAAAAACAGGCTATCGCGATATGTTGAAAAATGAGCGTTCTTTAGAAGCGGAAGGTCGTTTAGAAAACTTAGACGAATTCTTATCTGTTACGCAAACATTTGAATCTCAAAGTGAAGATAAGAGCCTTGTTGCATTCTTAACAGATTTAGCACTTGTTGCTGATATTGATCGTGTAGATGAAGACCCAACTGCTGGTGAAGAAGTTATTTTAATGACGATGCACTCAGCAAAAGGATTAGAGTTCCCGGTTGTCTTTATTGTTGGTTTAGAGGAAGGGATATTCCCTCATACTCGTTCTCTTATGGAAGAGGATGAAATGCAAGAAGAACGTCGTCTTGCTTATGTAGGTATTACTCGTGCAGAAGAAGAGTTATATTTATCTAATGCGCAAATGCGTACTTTATTTGGTAGAACAAGTATGAATGCTGCGTCTCGCTTCATTACAGAAATCCCGGCAGAACTAGTGGAATCATTAAATGAAACAGCGCCGAAGCGTGAAAATTCGTTTGGTGCAAAAGGCAGAACAGCAAGTAGCAGTAAAATGACAACGACAACCACAACACGCTCTCGTTCAGCTTTCGCGCGTCCAGCAGCTAAGACGACAGGCGGTGAGCAAATTGGCTGGGCAGTAGGCGATAAAGCTTCTCACCAAAAATGGGGAATCGGTACAGTTGTAAGTGTAAAAGGTGAAGGTGATGCAAAAGAATTAGATATTGCGTTCCCAAGCCCGATTGGTGTTAAACGTTTGTTAGCAAAATTTGCACCTGTGACGAAACAATAGAAAGGAATGAGGATATGTCAAAAGAGATAGCAAAAAAACGTATAGAAGAACTGCGTGATTTGTTAAATACATTTAATTATCAATATCACGTATTAGACAATCCTTCTGTTTCTGATGCGGAATATGACCGTGATATGCAGGAGCTTATAAAATTAGAAGCAGAGAACCCAGAGTTTATGAGTGAAGATTCTCCCTCCGTTCGCGTTGGGGGAACTATTCTTGATATATTTGAAAAAGTAACACATAAGTCACCAATGTTAAGTTTAGGGAATGCATTTAACGAAGGGGATTTGCGTGATTTCGACAGAAGAGTATGTCAAGGAATTGATGGTGCGAATGTAAGATATATATGTGAATTAAAAATTGACGGGCTTGCCGTTTCGCTTCATTATGAAAAAGGACGCTTCATTCAAGGGGCGACACGTGGTGATGGTGTAACGGGTGAAGATATTACTCAAAATTTAAAAACGATTAAAGCTATCCCACTTCGTTTAAATGAAGAAGTAACGTTAGAAGCACGAGGCGAAGCTTATATGCCGAAGCGTTCATTCGTTAAACTAAATGAAGAAAAAGAGCAAAATGGAGAAGATGTATTTGCGAATCCGCGTAATGCAGCAGCAGGTTCAATACGTCAACTTGATCCGAAAATTGCAGCGAAGCGTAACTTATCTATGTTTGTGTACGGTCTTGCGAATGTAGAAGAAAAAACAATTCCATCGCACAGTGAATCGCTTGATTTCTTAGGTGAACTCGGATTTAAGACAAATCCAAATCGCCGTACATGTGAAACAATCGAAGAGGTTATAGCTTATGTAGAAGAATGGCAAGAAAAACGTCCGCATCTTGATTATGAGATTGATGGAATCGTTATAAAAGTAGATGATGTTGCTCTTCAAGAAAGTCTAGGAACTACAGCGAAGAGTCCACGATGGGCGATTGCTTATAAATTCCCAGCTGAAGAAGTTGTAACGAGACTAACAGGCATTGAATTAAGTGTTGGCCGAACAGGGGTTGTAACGCCGACTGCAGAGCTAGAGCCAGTGAGAGTTGCTGGTACGATTGTTCGCCGTGCTTCTTTACATAACGAAGATTTGATTCGTGAAAAAGACATTCGAATTGGTGACTACGTTGTTGTGAAGAAGGCTGGAGATATTATTCCTGAAGTTGTGAACGTTATTTTTGATAAGCGTACTGGTGAAGAAGAAGAATACCGTATGCCAACGCATTGTCCAGCATGTGAGAGTGAACTTGTTCGTTTAGAAGAAGAAGTAGCACTTCGATGTATAAATCCGACTTGTCCGGCTCAAATTCGAGAGGGATTAATCCATTTCGTTTCAAGAAATGCGATGAATATTGATGGACTTGGAGAACGTGTCATTACACAACTCTTTGATGCAGATTATATTCGTACATTTGCTGATTTATATGCATTGACGAAAGAGCAATTATTACAGTTAGAACGTTTTGGTGAAAAATCAGCAACAAACTTAATACAAGCAATTGAAAATTCTAAAGAAAACTCGTTAGAGCGATTATTATTTGGTCTTGGAATTCGCCACGTTGGAGCGAAAGCAGCACGTACATTTGCAGAGCACTTTGAAACGATGGATGAGCTTGTAAAAGCAACAGAAGAAGAACTAAAAGCAATTAATGAAATTGGCGAAAAAATGGCTCAATCTGTTGTGACATATTTTGATAATGAAGATGTATTAGAATTATTACAGCAGTTTAAAGAGTATGGCGTGAATATGACATACAAAGGTATAAAAATTGCAGATTTACAAAATGTTGAATCTTACTTCGCAGGAAAAACGGTTGTTTTAACAGGTAAGCTAGAAGTTATGGGACGAAGTGAAGCGAAGAAGAAGATTGAGGCATTAGGTGGAAAAGTAACAGGAAGTGTTAGTAAGAGTACGGATTTGGTTGTTGCAGGTGAAGCAGCTGGTTCGAAATTAGCACAAGCGGAGAAACATAATGTTGAGGTTTGGAATGAAGAGAGGTTCTTACAAGAGCTAAATAAGTAAGAGGTGCAAACTTACCATGAAAAAAATAGCATTAGCGATATTAAGCCTGGGCCTACTTGTAAGTGGGTGTAGTGCAGGTGCCGACAAAGATGAAAAAGTGGCTGAGAAATCGGGGAAAGCAAAAGAACAATCAGTTGTTCCAAAATACGCTATTTCGGATGAATATTATAAGACGACTATTCCATTTGATGGTGGAAATGCACGTGGTTTAGTGGTGCAAGGGCTAAATAGTCGTCTTGATATAGATGAATTTGAAACAGGATTAATGCGAATTGCAAAAGAATCATTTAATACGAAAGATAATTTTTTAAAAGGCGGAAGTGCTCTAGATACTCAAGTGATACAGATGCTTGTTAAAAGAAAACGTACAGATGCTGAACAAAAGGAACTAGAGGACAAATTAAAAAAAGATGCAGTTAAATTTCCTAATATAGGATTAAACCCTGCATTAGGAACGGGATCCGAATCACTAGAAGTGAAAAATAAAAAAAATCCAATATATATTTCAAATATTTTAGAGCATGATTATTATGTGAAAAAAGGCGATAACAGCGAGGAACGTGTTGGTATGGTAGTTGGATTAGCAATGAATTCTGTTCAATATTTTAACGAAGAGCATGGTTATCCACGTGAAGCTGCCATCCCGGATGAAAAGATGTTAGCTGAAGGGAAAAAAATGGCGCAAGAAATTTTGAAAGTCATACATCAAAAACAACCTGATACAAAAAATATTCCGATAACATTTGCGATTTATCGCCAAGCTCCAAAGTCTTCGCTCGTACCAGGTAACTTTGTTTCTTATGCAAATGTAGAAAAAGGTAGTGAAACGGTTGAAGATTGGAAACAAATTAATGAGAAATACTATTTGTTCCCATCAGAGCAAGCGAAAACAGATAATAAACGTGAAGATCTTGCAAGAGTATCCAACTTTAAGGCAAAACTAAGCGATTATTTCCAAGGCGACTATACAGCTGTTATTGGTACTGGTATGTATAGAGATGATGAATTAAGAGAAATGAAGCTTGATATTCCTGTCCAGTTTAATGGAAAAGCTGAAATAATTGGTTTTACACAATATGTGGCAGGGCTTGTTATGGAATACTTCCCGAATTATATGAAAGTACAAGTAACGATTAAATCTGTAGAACGCCCAGAAGCTATTATTATACGTGAAGCAAAACAAGATGAACCACTTGTGAAAATTTTAGATTAAATATGAAGGCTGTTCCTCTATGGAACAGCTTTTTTTCTTATGTAATTTTGTTATAATTTAAAATGTTGTAAATAATAGGGGTAAGGGGTAAAGTTCATGGAAGAATTAAGTTTTCAAGTCATTATTTTATTAATTGCATTCGGTTTTTTAGCAGCTTTCATTGATTCCGTTGTTGGAGGAGGAGGGTTAATTTCGCTTCCTGCGCTTATGTTTGTTGGCTTATCGCCGGCTTCAGCAATTGCAACGAATAAATTAGCGGCAACAATGGGGACGTTTACGAGTGCGATGTATTTCATTCGATCAGGAAAAGTTGATTTTAAAATTGTAGGAAAGTTAATCCCGTTAACTATTGTTGGAGCTGTTGCAGGTGCTTTAGTAGTAAAATTTATTCCATCGGATATTTTACGCCCATTAGTACTTGTAATGTTGGTATTTATTGCTATTTATATTATTGCAAAAAAGAATTGGGGAAGTGTGTCTACCTATAAGAAGATGACGCAAAGAAAAACATTAATATTTTTCTTTGTTATTTTAATGATAGGATTTTATGATGGATTTTTTGGACCAGGGACAGGGTCATTTTTAATTTTTGCATTTTTATTAATTGGTTTGGATTTTATTCAAGCGGCAGCATCTGGAAAACTTTTGAACTTTGTTAGTAATATTGTATCTTTAATTACTTTTTTATTTTTAGACATAATTCATTTTGAATACGGTATTATCATGGGATTATCAATGATCTTAGGTGCTTATTTGGGATCGAAGTTTGCGGTTCAAAAAGGCGTTGGATATGTAAGGACTTTATTTTTATTGGTTACTATATTATTGATCGGGAAAAATGTTTTGGAATATACTCATATTTTGTAGATTCATACGCATGTATGAATCTCTTTTTTTTATTATATTTTAAAAATTTATTAATTTTTAAAATATAAGTCTAGGAATATTTGAATAAATCTAAATTATCGTGTAGAATAATGTTGTAAAATGTAAACGTTTTTCTAAGGGGAGGCTAAAAAAATGGTAGTAGCATACAAACATGAGCCATTTACAGATTTTTCAGTGGAGGCTAACAAATTAGCGTTTGAAGAAGGTTTAAAGAAAGTAGAATCTTATCTTGGACAAGACTATCCATTAATTATTGGGGGAGAAAAAATCACTACAGAAGACAAAATTGTTTCTGTAAACCCTGCAAATAAAGAGGAACTTGTTGGTCGTGTTTCAAAAGCAAGCCGTGAGTTAGCTGAAAAAGCAATGCAAGTAGCGGATGAAACATTCCAAACTTGGAGAAAATCAAAGCCAGAAATGCGTGCAGACATTTTATTCCGTGCTGCAGCAATCGTTCGTCGCAGAAAACATGAATTCTCTGCTATTCTTGTAAAAGAAGCAGGTAAGCCATGGAATGAGGCAGATGCTGATACAGCAGAAGCAATCGACTTTATGGAATATTATGGTCGTCAAATGTTAAAATTAAAAGACGGTATTCCAGTAGAAAGCCGTCCAATTGAATATAATCGTTTCTCTTACATTCCATTAGGAGTAGGTGTTATCATTTCTCCTTGGAACTTCCCATTCGCAATTATGGCAGGTATGACAACAGCTGCTTTAGTTTCTGGTAACACAGTATTACTAAAACCAGCTAGTACAACTCCTGTAGTAGCAGCGAAATTTATGGAAGTATTAGAAGAAGCTGGCTTACCAGCTGGCGTAGTAAACTTCGTTCCAGGTAATGGTTCTGAAGTTGGTGACTACTTAGTAGATCATCCTCGTACACGTTTCGTAAGCTTCACGGGATCTCGTGATGTAGGTATCCGTATCTATGAGCGTGCAGCGAAAGTAAACCCAGGCCAAATTTGGTTAAAACGCGTTATCGCTGAAATGGGCGGTAAAGATACAATCGTTGTTGATAAAGAAGCAGATCTTGAATTAGCAGCTAAGTCTATCGTTGCATCAGCATTCGGATTCTCAGGACAAAAATGTTCTGCATGTTCTCGTGCAGTAATCCACGAAGATGTATACGATCACGTATTAAATCGTGCTGTTGAATTAACAAAAGAATTAACAGTTGCTAACCCAGCAGTATTAGGTACAAACATGGGTCCTGTTAATGACCAAGCTGCATTCGATAA
Organism: Bacillus cereus group sp. BceL220; assembly: GCF_051776965.1. Lineage (NCBI taxonomy): Bacteria > Bacillati > Bacillota > Bacilli > Caryophanales > Bacillaceae > Bacillus > Bacillus cereus group sp. BceL220. The sequence continues at coordinate 26,483 of NZ_JBPWBC010000013.1, forward strand.
AGTAATGAGCTATGTTGCAATTGGTAAAGAAGAAGGTAGAATCTTAGCAGGTGGCGAAGGAGACGATTCTAAAGGCTGGTTCATCCAACCAACAATCGTTGCTGATGTTGCAGAAGATGCTCGCTTAATGAAAGAAGAAATCTTCGGACCAGTAGTAGCATTCTGTAAAGCAAAAGACTTCGATCATGCACTTGCAATTGCAAACAATACGGAATACGGTTTAACAGGTGCTGTTATTACTAACAACCGTGACCATATTGAAAAAGCACGTGAAGACTTCCACGTTGGTAACTTATACTTCAACCGTGGATGTACTGGTGCAATCGTAGGTTACCAACCATTCGGTGGCTTTAACATGTCTGGTACAGACTCTAAAGCTGGTGGACCTGATTACTTAGCACTTCACATGCAAGCAAAAACTACTTCTGAAACTTTATAAGAAATAGTAGAGGAGCTCTTCACAAAATGTGAAGAGCTCCTTTTAAAATTGAAACCCCATATATTACCGTCGTTCGAAGAGAATGAGCTAAAACCTATTAATAGCGGGATAAACATGTAAACAGAAATAAAATAATGAGAAAAGTTGACGTATTAGTCATATTTTTTAGTATTCATTTTGAGAATTTCCTGTATAATACAATTTGAAAGAAAATCTATGGTTCGACAAGGAACACTCCTTTCGGTTTTGCTCACTGAAAGGAGTGTTTTTTTATGTAGCTAAAAATTCTTTCGTGCTTATTACATTTGCATATACGCCATTTAAACTAGCTAAAATTGTATTGTGAATATAAACAGCTGGTATAGTAGCGTTCTTAAAAGAAAGGTCTTTTGTAGCACAAGCATCGTGTATAACGGTACATTGAAAACCAAAATCAAATGCAGCCCTTACTGTAGCATCAATACACATATGAGTCATCATCCCGCATACGACGACATGTTCAATGTCTAAACGCTGTAATTGCTCTAGAAGATTAGTTTCTCGGAAGCTATTTGAATAATGTTTGACTATAACTGTTTCTTCTCTAAGTGGACGTACGCTTTCGTGAATATGTACACCTTCTGTATTAGGTAGGAAAAAAGTAGCGTTATCTTTTATAGCTACGTGTTGGATATGAAAAATAGATTCGCTGTTTGTTCTAAAGTGTTGTAATAACTGATTAGCATATTCGCTTGCTTCTACTGGATTACGCAATTCCATCTTTCCATTTGGAAAATAATCGTTTTGAATATCGACGAGTAAAAGAGCTGTTTTCATATATTTATCTGCCTCCGAGTTTCATATTCAAATAAATTTATTCAATTCGTAGAGAGGATTCTCCTGTTTAAAAATATGAGGAAGAAGAATTTTAAATAACCTTGAAAGTTACTATTTTCTCATGAATTTTCATCTGAAAATTTTAATAAAGGAATAATTAATATTTTTCTAAAAAATGTATTGACTCTTATTATTCTGAGTTCTATAATGAGAATTAATTAAATGACAATTAAATCGATACATTCTTATCCAGAGAGGTGGAGGGACTGGCCCTACGATACCTCAGCAACGGGTTTTTTAATACCGTGCTAACTCCAGCAAGCCATATAAAGGCTTGGAAGATGAGAAGTTGTGAACGAGTACATATAAGTGCTCTCCTTCTTATCTTTATGGTTGATAAGAAGGAGAGCACTTTTTATTTTACCTCGAAAGCTCTACTTCAAGTTTTTACAGCATATAGGAGGGGAAAAAATGATTTCTTTTAACAATGTAAGTAAAGTGTATGAATCAGCTGGGCAATCTGTTCATGCGGTGGAGGATGTAACATTATCAGTTGAGAAAGGCGAAATTTTTGGCATTATCGGTTTTAGTGGCGCTGGAAAGAGTACATTATTACGCTTAGTAAATATGTTAGAGAGACCAACGTCAGGAACGATTGCAATAGATGATAAAGATATTACATCATTATCGACGAAAGAATTACGCAAACTAAGACAAAGAATCGGAATGATTTTTCAAAGCTTTAATTTATTTAATTCAAGAACAGTATTTGGGAATATTGCTTATCCATTAAAGTTAGCGAAATTGCCAAAGAACGAGATAAAGGAACGAGTGAATGAACTGCTGAAGTTTGTAGGGTTAGAAGATAAAGCAAACTATTATCCAGAACAGCTATCAGGGGGACAAAAGCAACGTGTTGGTATTGCTAGAGCACTTGCGACATCGCCAGATATTCTTATATGTGATGAGGCAACATCAGCCTTAGATCCAGAAACGACGACAGAAATTCTAAACTTATTAAAGAAAGTAAATCGAGAATACAATTTAACAATCCTTCTTATTACACATGAAATGCATGTTGTGAAAGAAATTTGTCACCGTGTAGCTGTAATGGAGAAGGGAAAAGTTATTGAAGAAGGAAAACTGTTCGATGTTTTCACGCAACCCAAAACAAAGACGACTCAAAACTTTGTACGTTCTGTTATTAATGATCATTTACCAGAAAGTGTTCTAGCGAAAATTCAAAATGGTGGTCAAATTTATCGTCTAACATTTACTGGTGAGGAGACAGGACAGCCGGTACTATCATATATCGCAAAAAACTATAACGTCGATGTAAATGTACTGTACGGAAATATTATTGAACTTCAAAATGTGCTATTTGGAAATCTGCTTGTAGAATTGCAAGGTGAGCAGAGGGAAATTCAAAAAGCATTACAACATCTAAGACTGCAAGTGCAGCTGAAGGAGGTAGAAGCTCATGCGAGTTGATTGGAGTATATTTTGGCCGCGCATACTAGATGCGACGGGGGATACCCTCTTAATGGTAATTGTAACCCTTATATTCGCTACAATTCTGGGTATACCTCTAGGTTTACTTTTATATGTAACGAGAAAAGGAAACTTTTTAGAAAATAAATGGGTCTTTTCTATTCTTAACATCATAATTAATACAATTCGTCCGGTACCATTCATTATCTTTTTAGTAGCTTTAAGTCCACTAACGAGAAGCGTTATTGGAACGACGATTGGAACAGCAGCAGCAATTTTCCCGATGACGTTAGTCGCATCAATTGGTATTGCTAGAATGGTTGAAACAAATCTTGTTTCCGTTCCGAAAGGAGTAATTGAGGCAGCACAAGCAATGGGCGCCTCGCCAATTAGAATCGTTTTTGAAATCCTTGTACCAGAAGCGTTAGCACCATTAATCTTAGGTGTCACATTTATGACAGTTGGTTTAATTGAATTTTCTGCAGTTGCTGGGCTTGTCGGTGGTGGCGGTCTTGGTGACTTGGCAATGACATATGGTTATCAACGTTTTGATACATCAGTTATGTTTGTAACGGTTGTTTTACTTATTATTCTCGTACAGATAGCTCAAAATTTAGGAAACTACTTTGCGAAAGTCTTGTTACGTAGATCATAAAAAGGAAGAGAGGAAAAGAAAATGAAGAAAATTTTAGCATTTGCATTATCAGCGATTGTAGGAGTCTCAGCATTAAGTGGCTGCTCAAGTGGAGACACGGGTGCAGGAGCGAAAGAAAAAGTAGTTCGCGTCGGTGTAACTGGAACGGATGGAGACGCTTGGGAAATTTTGAAGAAAAAAGCTGAAAAAGAAGGGATTAAGATTAAACTGGTGGAGTTCTCTGATTATACAACTCCAAATAAAGCTTTAGCTGATGGAGATATTGAATTAAACTCATTTCAGCATATTGCTTTCTTAGAGCAATTTAAAAAAGAGCATAAGTTAGATATTACAGCTGTTGGTACAACACAAATTGCGCCAATGGGTTTATACTCTGAAAAATATAAGAAGGCAAATGAAATTCCAGATGGTTCAGAAATTGCAATTCCAAACGATCCAACGAACCAAGCACGTGCATTAAAACTTCTTGATGCAGCTGGATTATTAAAGCTGAAAAAGGATTTTGGTCTATTTGGAGATCCAAGCGGCATTGCTGAAAATCCGAAGAAGTTAAAAATCACGCCGGTTATCGCACAGCAAACACCTCGTGTGTTAAAAGATGTAGCGGCATCAGTTATTAATAACGGTGTTGCTGGTCAAGCTGGATTAGATCCAGCGAAGGATCCTATTTTCTTAGAAGATCCAAAGAATGAAAATGCGAAGCCTTATATTAATATTTTCGCAGCTCGTACGAAAGATAAAGATGATCCAACACTGAAAAAAGTAATTGAATTATACCATTCAAAAGAAGTAACAGATGCAATTAAGAAAGAAACAAATGATGGTTCAATTTCAGTAGATCTTTCACTTGAGGAGCTTGAAAAAATCGTGAAATAATCATTGGGTTTAATGGACTAACAGAAGGAACCCCTCCGCTGTTAGTTCGTTCAACATATAATCTACTTAACAAACAAACCCTAATTCTGTACCTTCCAATTTTGTATAACATAGAATCCCATGTTTGTTAAGTAGAGTAATGGACCAGGAGTTTTCCTGGTCTTTTTTTACCCCGTAAAACCCCTACTGATTAAAGTTTTACTTTATGAATGAAAGCAACTAGCAAATAGTAAGGTAATCCAAATTATAATGGGGTAAGAAAATAAGCTGAACATGAGTATAATTACGAATTGCTTTTTATGAATTAAGTGTTTTTGGGATGAAAAAAAGAAAATAGAAAAGATAACAATGAAAACTGCGGATATTACGCCGGGGTTATAGGAGCGATAAATGAAAAACAAAACAATATGTTGAACAGAGTTGAAGAAGATAGCCCCTTGTATAAAAATAATCCAGTATATAGAAGACAAGAAGTTCAGTTGATATAGAAAGATGATAAGTAAGACAAAGATTGTTAATACGGAAATGGCAATGAAAAATTGTTGGCTAGTTATAAGATGAATTGAAAATTGATTAGCAAGGTATTGTGGCATTTGGAAAGCTTCTTCAAGGTTATGAATGAAAAATAATAAGGGAATGATCCAGAGTATAGTAGTGGAATGCTTTTTCATCAACTTACATCACTCCAATAAAGTATAGAAAGCCTAAAAAAGCCCTCTATACAGATAGTTATTCAATTATGATATTTTTTAAATTATTTTCATGATGCTCTCGTTCTTTCGGATAAGCAGCTAGCTCCTCTTGCAAAATATTTAATATTTGCTTAGCTGATTGCTGGATTGGATTAGGTAGCTCTTCTAATATATGCATCCCGACTTTTACTTTTGTACGAATTACCCTTCGTAGTAGTTCCTCATGCATGCACTACACCTCCAAACCGAATGTTTAGTATATCTTCTTCAAATTTTGCTCCTTGAATAGAAAGGTGTGTTAACGTTTTTGGCAATGTAATATTTCGTTTCACAGAGCCAGCTCGAATAATTAGCTCATCACCTTTTTGATTTAATGAAAGTTCACTTTTGTTTGAGAAGGGAATAGAAAGAATGAAAATATAATCATCGCCATCTTTTCTTACATATTGTGTGCGGCCGTTAAATTTAACTTCAGTAGGACAATGATCAGTTTTAAATAAAGCATCTCCTACACGCTCTAACATAGGTAAACCAACAACTTCTTGTTCAAACATTGGAGCTTCGTAAATAGGAAGTGGATCAAAACTATTTTGAATTAATGTTTTATATTTCTTTTGCGTATCTTTCCATGCTTGAAAATAAGGATCGGTGACGGTGTTAGGGATGACGCGATTAATCATAATGGCATCTACGTTATAATCGTATAAATTTAAATAAGTAAAGCTACGCTGAGCTTCTTTAATGACCATTTTTTCAGGATTTACAACGATGCGGATACTTGTTACTTCTCGGTTTGATAAAATATCTCTCATTTCTCCGAGCTGTTCAAGTGTATTTGTTAATTCGTCCATAATATCGTCGGTTGGAAGAGGGACACCAAGGAGTGGTTGAGCTACAGGACGAACGACTTTTAAAACTTTTCTTTTAATAGGAAACAATTTTTCCATCCACCAGCCGAGCATGTCTGGAAAGCTTAGCATTGCTAATGTTTCTCCTGTTGGAGCACAATCAATAATGATAACATCATATGTGTTTTGTTTATAATAATCGAGTACGCGAAGTAAGCTAATTAAATCTTCCATACCAGGAAACATCGTTAATTCTTCTGTTGTAATATCATCGGCTGCTTTGGAAGTGAAGAGTAGTGTAATATATTTCTGTAATTTTCCCCATCCTTTTTCCATCTCATAAATCGTATTAATTTCTTGTGCCCACAAATTTTCACGAATTTCTAATGGCTCAGAAGATAGCTTTATACCAAATGAATCTCCTAAACTATGAGCAGGATCTGTACTCATGACTAAAGTTTTTAATCCTTGTTTTGCGCTTTGAATTGCTGTTGCTGCTGAAATGCTAGTTTTTCCTACGCCGCCTTTACCTGTATACAAGATAATTCTCATCATTCATATCCCCTTTGTTTCGAATGTCGAATATTACGAGTGTCGAAGTAAATGATTGAATAAAAACCCAGATAGGGTTTTATTCAATCGGAATGTTTTTCATTTTAGGTGTAGAAACCTTTTCTTCTGTTTTTTGCTGTGAGGTAGCAATGTGATTCATAATCTTTTGGAAGATTTGTAGTAAGAATGCTTTTTCTTCTTCTGACAATGCTTCTGTCACTAAGCTAAAGTAATGGGCTGCATTTTGTTTTACTTCTTGAACGAGCATTACGCCGGTTTCTGTTAACCGAATTAATACAATACGTCGGTCGTTTTCATCACGGTAGCGTTCAATATATCCCTTTTTTACAAGGCGATTTACAACGCCCGTCGTTGTACTCATCGGTATATCAAGAAGGTCAGCAATTTTCGTCATTGTAATATCTGTATTTCGTTCCATCCAAAGTAAACAAAATACTTCTGTTTTGGAAAGTGTTAAATCAAGGCTTACCCATTCTTCAGGATAGAAAAGTTTCTTGGCGTTATCTAGCAGTAAGTCTAAAAAATGTTCATATTGCAACAATTAATTCCACTCCCGTATATTTCGAGGTTCGTAATATTTATTTTTATTTTATGCAGAATAGAAATAAATGTCAATCGTTTTGATTGTTTTTTTCAGATTAGGCAGAAAACTTTCTTTAAAATAGTATTCTTTTATGATAGATTTATAAATATAAAACTAGAATTTACATAAAAATCCATCATGGTAAATATACTTATCTATAATGGGTATACAGCTAACGAGGGGGAGAACGATGAGAAGACGTAATACGCAAGCGTTCACGTTTTTAGCATGGACTTCATTTGTTTGTGCGCTTTCAGGTATGCTAATTGGGATTTATACGTTAGATGAAACGCTTAGTGTAAAAGGATACTATTTAATTGGAACATTATTTTTAACGATGTCTTGTTTTGTATTACAAAAAACAATTCGTGATAATGAAGAAGATAACGAGAGATTTCCGAAAAATAAACCGTTAGATAAAGAGTAAATTGTAAAGAAAGGCATTTGCCTTTCTTTTTTTATGTAAAAATGGCGTAAGTACTCTGTGTTGACTTGCTTGAAGTACTGAAAATTTGGTATCATCAATAGTATTGTAGATTGAACGATATATTATGGAGGTGGCCTAGCCGTGTCAAGAATTTCCGTTGAGAATGTAAAGCACGTAGCACATTTAGCACGTCTTGCAATTACTGATCAAGAAGCAGAAAAATTTCAAAAACAACTAGATGCAATTGTTACATTTGCAGAACAGTTAAATGAATTAGATACAACAGATGTAAAACCAACAACTCATGTATTAACTATGAAAAATGTTATGCGTGAAGATGTACCAGAAAAAGGTTTACCAGTCGAAGAAGTATTAAAAAATGCACCGGATCACAAAGATAATCAAATCCGTGTTCCAGCAGTATTAGAATAGAGGAGGGGAATTTCGATGTCATTATTTGATCATTCAGTATCAGAGTTACATAAGAAGTTAAACAACAAAGAAATTTCCGTTACGGATTTAGTAGAAGAATCTTACAAACGTATTGCGGATGTTGAAGATAACGTAAAAGCTTTTCTTACATTAGATGAAGAAAATGCACGCGCAAAAGCGAAAGAATTAGATGCAAAAATCGGCGCTGAAGATAATGGTTTATTATTCGGTATGCCAATTGGTGTAAAAGATAACATTGTAACTAACGGTCTTCGTACAACTTGTGCGAGCAAAATGTTAGCAAACTTCGATCCAATTTATGATGCGACAGTTGTGCAAAAGCTAAAAGCTGCTGACACAATTACAATCGGTAAATTAAACATGGACGAGTTCGCAATGGGTTCTTCAAATGAAAACTCAGGATTCTACGCTACGAAAAACCCATGGAACTTAGATTACGTTCCAGGCGGATCTAGTGGTGGTTCTGCAGCAGCTGTAGCAGCAGGAGAAGTACTATTCTCTCTAGGTTCTGATACGGGTGGTTCTATCCGTCAGCCAGCTGCATATTGCGGTGTTGTAGGTTTAAAACCAACTTACGGACGCGTATCTCGTTACGGATTAGTAGCATTCGCATCTTCACTAGACCAAATCGGACCGATTACACGTACAGTAGAAGACAATGCATACTTATTACAAGCTATTTCAGGTATTGACCGCATGGATGCAACTTCTGCAAACGTTGAAGTTGGAAACTATTTAGCTGGTTTAACAGGCGATGTTAAAGGTTTACGCATTGCTGTACCGAAAGAATACTTAGGCGAAGGTGTTGGCGAAGAAGCTCGTGAGTCAGTACTAGCTGCTTTAAAAGTATTAGAAGGTATGGGCGCAACTTGGGAGGAAGTATCTCTTCCACACTCTAAATACGCTCTAGCAACGTATTACTTACTATCTTCTTCTGAAGCATCTGCTAACCTTTCACGCTTTGATGGCGTGCGTTACGGTGTTCGTTCTGATAATGTAAATAACTTATTAGACCTTTACAAAAACACACGTAGTGAAGGTTTCGGTGATGAAGTTAAACGTCGTATTATGCTTGGTACATTTGCTCTTAGCTCTGGTTACTATGATGCATATTACAAAAAAGCACAACAAGTACGTACATTAATTAAGAACGACTTTGAAAATGTATTTGCTAACTATGATGTTATTATTGGACCAACAACACCAACTCCGGCATTTAAAGTGGGAGAAAAAGTTGACGATCCAATGACAATGTATGCAAATGACATTTTAACAATCCCAGTAAACTTAGCGGGTGTTCCAGCGATTTCAGTTCCATGTGGATTCGGTGCTAACAACATGCCACTTGGTCTACAAATCATTGGTAAACACTTCGATGAAGCGACAATTTACCGCGTTGCACATGCATTTGAGCAAGCAACAGACTATCATACAAAAAAAGCAAGTCTGTAAGGAGGCGAGCATAGATGAATTTAGAAACAATTATTGGTTTAGAGGTTCACGTTGAGTTAAAAACAAATTCGAAAATTTTCTCTGCGAGTCCAACAGAATTCGGAGCGGAGCCAAATACACAAACAAGTGTAATTGACTTAGGATACCCAGGGGTACTTCCTACTTTAAATAAAGAAGCAGTTAACTTTGCAATGAAAGCTGCAATGGCATTAAACTGTGAAATCGCAACGGAAACGAAGTTTGACCGTAAAAACTATTTCTATCCAGATAACCCGAAAGCTTACCAAATCTCTCAATTTGATAAGCCAATTGGTGAAAATGGTTGGATTGAAATCGAAGTAGACGGTAAAAAGAAACGTATCGGTATTACACGTCTTCATTTAGAAGAAGATGCTGGTAAATCAACGCATACAGCTGATGGTTCATTAGTAGACTACAACCGTCAAGGTATGCCTTTAATCGAGATCGTATCTGAGCCAGATATGCGTACGCCAGAAGAAGCATATGCATACTTAGAGAAGTTAAAATCAATTATTCAATACACTGGTGTATCTGATTGTAAGATGGAAGAAGGTTCCTTGCGTTGTGATGCGAACATTTCTCTTCGTCCAGTTGGACAAGAAAAGTTCGGTACAAAAGCGGAACTGAAAAACTTAAACTCATTCACTTACGTACAAAAAGGTCTTGAGCATGAGCAAGTGCGCCAAGAAAAAGAATTGTTATCTGGTGGCATCATCCAACAAGAAACACGTCGTTATGATGAAGCAACGAAGAAAACAATCTTAATGCGTGTGAAAGAAGGATCTGACGATTACCGTTACTTCCCAGAGCCAGACTTAGTTGAACTTTACATCGATGATGAGTGGAAAGAAGCAGTTCGAGCTTCTATTCCAGAACTTCCAGATGCACGTAAAGCTCGCTACGTTGCAGAACTAGGCTTACCAGCTTATGATGCACACGTGTTAACATTAACGAAAGAGATGTCTGATTTCTTTGAAGCAACTGTTGCAGACGGTGCTGATGCGAAATTAACATCGAACTGGTTAATGGGTGAAGTACTTGCATACTTAAACAAACAACAAAAAGAATTAAAAGACGTTGCATTAACGCCTGCTGGTTTATCTAAAATGGTTCAATTAATTGAAAAAGGTACAATTTCTTCTAAAATCGCGAAGAAAGTATTTAATGAATTAATTGAAAAAGGTGGAGACCCAGAAGAAATCGTAAAAGCGAAAGGTCTTGTTCAAATTTCTGACGAGGGTACACTTCGTAAAGTTGTAACAGAAATTCTTGATAATAATGAGCAATCTATCGAAGACTTTAAAAACGGTAAAGACCGTGCAATTGGCTTCTTAGTTGGTCAAATTATGAAAGCTACAAAAGGACAAGCAAATCCACCGCTTGTTAACAAAATCTTACTTGAAGAGATTAATAAGCGATAATAGTAGTGACTTTTAAAGATTAAGCAGAAAAACACCCGTACATGGGTGTTTTTCTAGGTTAATCAAACGTTTGTTTAAATGAGACAAAATCGTTTAAACAAACGTTTGATTAACTGTCAAAAGTGGAAAAATGTTTGTATAGCAACTATGGTATGATAGTTGCAAAAAGGTGGGAATAATGATAAATCTAAACATAGAGGTTTTTTTCATCTCATGAAATAATAGATAGTTATTATTCGTTATATGTAAATTTTTATGGAAGAATGGATAGAAATAAAGTGAAACTTTAATCAGTAGGAGGTTCATCCAACACTGATTATTAGCCCTCACCAATCGGGCATTTACTGCCTGCAAATAGCGGGATAAATTTTTGGGTCAAATAAAAAAACCATTGAAATGAATATTTACTTTTGATGGACTACACGAATCGGGTTCTTACTGCCTGTTTGAGCGGGATAAAAGAAGGATAGCAAGATGAGAGGAGGTAGGCATGGGAATACTGAATAGAAGTTCAGTATGTTCTTTTTCGATACATAAAGAAATTTCCTGTGCTAATAAATGATGAAGCGAGCAAGAATTATTTATAATCCTACTTCTGGGCGTGAGCTATTTAAGAAGAGCTTACCAGAAGTATTACAAAAATTAGAACAAGCTGGCTATGAGACATCTTGTCATGCGACAACGGGTCCTGGAGACGCTACTGTGGCGGCGAGGCAAGCTGCGGATCGTAAGTTTGATGTTGTTATTGCGGCTGGTGGCGACGGTACGTTAAATGAAGTAGTAAACGGTTTAGTTGGGCATGAATTCCGTCCGAAATTTGGAATTATTCCAGTTGGAACGACAAATGACTTTGCACGTGCGATTGGTGTACCTCGTTCTATTGAAGAGGCAGCAGATATTATTTGCGAAGGAAAAACAGTGCCATTAGACCTTGGTAGAGCGAACGATACATATTTTATTAACATCGCTGGTGGCGGTCGTATTACAGAATTAACATACGAGGTACCGAGTAAGTTAAAGACAGTATTAGGACAACTTGCTTATTACCTAAAAGGTATCGAGATGTTACCATCATTACATCCAACATATGTTGAAATTGAGTATGATGGAAAATTACTACAAGAAGAAATTACAATGTTTTTAATTACGAATACTCGTTCAGTAGGTGGATTTGAAAAGGTAGCACCGTATGCATCTATTAACGATGGGTTATTTGATCTATTAGTACTGAAAAAAGGTTCTATCGCTGATTTGATTAAAGCAGCAACACAAGCACAACGTGGTGAACATATTAACAATCCAAAAGTGTTATATACACAAGCGAACCGAATTAAAGTACATTCACCAGATAAACTAATGATTAATTTAGATGGTGAGTATGGTGGAGATGCACCGATGGAATTCGAAAATATATATCATTGTTTAGAACTATTTGTTCCTGAACATCAAGAGGATGCCCTGTAAAGGCATCCTTTTTTACTTTGTTAAAATGAATTGTAAATTGGGAGTTAGTTTGATTTTTATGGTATTTTTACAATTCTTTTATTTTACATCCATATTTTATTGATACACTGGAGGAGATAAGAAACGAGAGGTAGGATGCTATGGAGAAGGTAAAAGCAATACTATTTGATAAAGATGGGACATTAATGGATTTTCATTCAATATGGATAAAAGTAGCTGAAGAACTTGTAGCTGAATGTATAAGTTTATATCATTTACCAAGTACAATAGGGCAGACCTTATTAGAAGAGATTGGTGTAGAGGGAGCATTTGTTAATCCGAGGAGTGCAATAGCTGCTGGAACAAGCCTTGATGTAGCGAAGGGGCTTTGTAATTATATTGAGTCTGCTAGAGAAGAAGAGATGCATCATTGGGTAAGTGAGAAGTTATTTTCCCTTATGTATGAGTATCGTTCGCATATGAAAATGACAGCGGATTTACCGAAAGTGTTACAGGCATTAAAAGATAAAGGATTTATATTAGGGGTTGTCACGGCGGATGATTTTGCACCAACAGAATTATTTTTAAAACAATATAAGTTGGAGAACTTTTTTGATTATATTATAGCCTCGGATACATTCCCTGCGCAAAAACCAGATAAAAAGATTATAGAAGTGTTTTGTGAGAAATTTAATTTAGAATCATGTGAGGTTGCGGTTGTTGGAGATACGCCAACGGATTTACATTTAGCTAAAAATGGCGGTGATTGCTATGCAATTGGAGTCCTTTCTGGTACGGGGGATCGTCCAACATTAGAACCACTTGCTGATTTAGTGTTAGATTCTGTTGGGGAGTTTATTTCTCAATCGGGTGAGTTTTTCTGGGAGAAAGAAAAGTCTAATGTGTAAGGAAAATAAGTCTATAAAGACTCTTAATGAGTCTTTATAGACTTATTTTTTATGCCTGGATACAAAGAATATAGGATAAATGCTAGAAAAGAAAGTTGGCATATATTTTGCAATAAGAAGAGAAAACAATGTAAAGAAAAGGATGGGGTACGCAATGAATACAAAAAAATTTGCTAAAGTAAATGAACAAATTCCAGGACCGAAAGCGGCATCTTTATTGGAACGCCGTCAAAATATAGTACCAAAAGGAGTAAGTAACGGCATCCCAACGTTTGTACAATCTGCAAATGGTGCTCTTGTAACAGATGTTGATGGCAATCAGTACATTGATTTTGCAGGAGCAATCGGGACAATTAACGTAGGACATTGTCATCCAACGGTTAAAGAGGCGCTCCATAAACAAGTCGATCAATACATTCATACTGGATTTAATGTCATGATGTATGAGCCATATATTGAATTAGCGGAAAAGCTTGCGGCATTGGCACCAGGAAGTTTCGATAAGCAAGTCCTATTTTTAAATAGTGGTGCAGAAGCAGTTGAGAACGCGGTGAAAATCGCTCGTAAATATACGAAGAGACCTGGTATTATCGCATTTTCTAAAGGTTTCCACGGGCGTACATTAATGACAATGACGATGACAAGTAAAGTGAAGCCATATAAATTTGGGTTTGGTCCCTTTGCTCCAGAAGTATATAAAGCGCCATTTCCATACGAATACCGTCGCCCAGAGGGATTAACGGAAGAGCAGTATGATGATTTTATTATTGAAGAGTTTAAGAACTTCTTCATATCGGAAGTAGCACCAGAAACAATTGCAGCTGTTGTAATGGAACCTGTTCAAGGGGAAGGTGGATTTATCGTCCCAAGTAAGAAATTTGTTCAAGAAGTACGTCGCATTTGTTCAGAGAACGGCATCTTATTTGTAGCGGATGAAATACAAACAGGCTTTAGTCGTACAGGAAAATATTTTGCAATTGATCATTATGATGTCGTTCCAGATTTAATTACAGTGTCTAAATCATTAGGGGCTGGTGTACCGATAAGTGGTGTCATTGGACGTAAAGAAATTATGAATGAATCTGCACCAGGTGAACTCGGTGGAACGTATGCAGGAAGTCCATTAGGATGTGCGGCTGCCTTAGCTGTTCTCGATGTAATAGAAAATGAGAAATTAAATGATAGAGCGATAGAATTAGGAAAAGTCGTAATGAACCGATTCGAAGAGATGAAAAATAAATATCATTGCATTGGTGATGTGCGTGGGTTAGGAGCAATGTGTGCATTTGAGGTCGTTCAAGATCGTAAGACGAAAGCACCTGACAAAACGTTAACGGCTAATCTATGTGCAGAAGCAAATAAGCGCGGGTTACTGTTATTATCAGCAGGAACATATGGAAATGTTATCCGTGTGTTAATGCCTTTAGTTATTACAGATGATCAACTTGAAGAAGGTTTAACAATAATTGAAGAATCATTGCAAGCTTGTTATGAGCAAACGAACATCGCTCGCGTTTAAAAACGGAAGTATAAATAGCAAACATTCTAGCTGACTCTATATTAAATGCAGAAAATTCACTTTATAATAAAGGTAGTGAAGTGGATCGATGTATTTGAAGTTAGGGGTGGCTAGGATGGTTGCAGAAAAGGAACGAGTGTTAATGGATTTAAAAGATGTATTTGAATATGCGTTTGACGAAATTTTTGTTACAGATGAGCAAGGGATCGTTGTGCGTGTAAATAGTACATGTGAAAGGCACTACCAACTAGCTGCAGAAGAGTTAGTTGGTAAGCATGTAAAAGAACTACAAAAGGATGGAATCTTTTATCCATCAGCGACATTAGAAGTGATTGAAAAAAAGAGGCCAATTGAACTCGTTCAAACTACAAAATCAGGAGAGTATTTACACGTTCGTACAAGGCCTGTTTTTGATGATGAGGGAAATTTAAGAAGAGTGATTAGTTATTCTCGCGACCTTACTGAACTCTATCAATTACGTCAAAAGGTAGAGGAAATGGATAATCAGCTAAAAACATATAAAAAAGAATTAAGAGAAACATATGAGCATGAAGGACTTATTTTTAAAAGTCTAGCTATGCAAAAAATAGTCGATACAATCAAAAAAGTATCTGTAGTGGATAGTACTGTTCTCGTTTTAGGCGAGACTGGAGTAGGAAAAAGCCGATTAGTACGCCATTTACATGAAGTGAGTCACCGTAAGAATGAAAGTTTCTATGAAATTAATTGTGCGGCATTGCCAACTAATTTAATTGAATCGGAGCTCTTTGGATATTCAGGTGGATCTTTTACAGGTGCGAATCGTGAAGGGAAAAAGGGACTATTAGAATCCGTGCATAAAGGAACTCTTTTTTTAGATGAAATCGGTGAAATGCCGATTGAAATTCAAGCGAAGCTTTTGCAAGTATTGCAAGAAAAAACATTTCGTCCTATAGGCGGAAGAGAATTAAAAAAAGTAGATGTTCGAATTGTGGCGGCAACAAATAGAGATTTAAGCGAGATGGTGAAACAAGGAACATTTCGGAAAGATTTATACTATCGTTTGAATGTTATTCCAATTGCAATTCCCCCGCTTAGGGAGAGAACAGAAGATATTTTGCCGCTTATTTATCATTACTTGCAGCACTTTAATAAAAAGTACGGACGTGATGTGAAACTAGCGCCGAGTACGTTACAAATGTTTGTCGGATATCCGTGGGAAGGAAACAATAGAGAAATAGAGAATGTAATTGAGAGAATTGTTATTACTGTCGATGATGTTGTAACGGTAGAGGATTTGCCACTCTCTATGCAAGAGGCTGCAGTTGAACAATCAGGGCAAAGTCTTTATAAAATGCTGGAAGAGGTAGAGAGAAATATTATTCTTAAAGCGTATAAAACGTATGGATCAAGTTATAAAGTGGCTGAGTTTTTGCAAATTAGTCAATCTGCTGCTACTAGGAAAATTAAGAAGTTCATAGAGGAGGAAGAAAACATTGGATAAAAAGGCGACTTTCGTGAGTATAGATAAAAAGGCGATGTATATAAATGGTGAGTGGATTACACTACAAGAACAAATTGAAGTAAATAATCCTGCGACGAAGGAAATATTTGCAACTGTACCAAAAGGCGGAGTAACAGAGGCAAAGCAAGCTGTTGATGCTGCGCATGAAGCTTTTAAAACGTGGTCTAAGTTAACGGCAGCAGATCGTGCCACGAAGTTAAAAAAGTGGTTTACGCTTATTGATGAAAATAAAGAAGAGATCGCAGCGATTATGACGAAGGAACAAGGAAAGCCGTTTGCAGAAGCGCTTGGTGAAGTAAATTATGCAAACAGTTTTGTTGAATGGTATGCAGAAGAGGGGAAACGCGTATACGGTGAAATGATTCCTGCTTCTCATCCGAATAAGCGCATTTTAGTTATGAAGCAACCAGTTGGCGTTATGGCAGCTATTACACCTTGGAACTTCCCAGCTGCTATGATTACGAGAAAGGTAGCCCCAGCGCTTGCAGCAGGCTGTACAGCCGTTGTGAAACCGGCAAGTCAAACGCCATTAACTGCATTGAAATTAGCTGAATTAGCCCATGAAGCAGATATTCCAAAGGGCGTAATCAATATCGTAACAGGTAGTGCAAAAGCAATTGCTGATACATGGATGGAAGATGGTCGCGTTCGAAAAGTGTCCTTTACAGGGTCAACGGAAATCGGGAAAGAGTTAATGGCTAGTGCGGCGCAAACGATGAAAAAAGTTTCGCTTGAGTTAGGGGGACACGCTCCGTTTATCGTAATGAATGATGCAGATTTAGATAAAGCAGTAGAAGCGGTGATTGGTTCGAAATTCCGTAATGCAGGACAAACGTGTATATGTACAAACCGAGTATTCGTTCAAGAAGAAGTATACGAAGTATTTGTAGAGAAGTTCCAAAAGGCAGTAGGGCACTTGAAAGTAGGAGACGGTTTCGGTGACGGAACGACTGTCGGGCCACTTATTGATGAGAATGCAGTTTCAAAAGTACAAGAACATATTGAAGATGCTATTCAAAAAGGTGGAACAGTTTTATATGGTGGTCAAAAGGTCGCAGAGTTAGAGGGACATTTCATTCAACCGACTGTAATTGGGTTGGCAAATGATACGATGCTTTGTATGAATGAAGAAACATTTGGGCCAGTGGCACCAGTTGCGAAATTTAAAACAGTTGATGAAGTAATCGAACGTGCAAATAATACACCATACGGTTTAGCTGCGTATATTTTCACGAAAGACATTAGCCAAGCATTCCAAATTAGTGAAGCGTTAGAGTACGGTATTATCGGTCTAAACGATGGTCTTCCATCAGTTGCACAAGCACCATTCGGTGGATTTAAAGAAAGTGGTATCGGCCGTGAAGGAGGCCATTTCGGCATCGAGGAATATTTAGAAATTAAATATATTTCATTAGGACTATAAGTAGTATACTAGAATCTCTATAAGGTAACAGAGAAGGAGATTCTAGTATGGTATATTGGCTATTATTACTTGTTACAATTATTTTTGAAGTAGCTGGAACAATCGCAATGAAACTATCAAATGGTTTAACAAAGCTCGTTCCAAGTGTACTTATTTTCGTATTTTATGGAATTTGTTTCAGCGTATTTGCTATCGTCGTTAAAAAGATTCATTTAAGTATTGCTTATGCCATTTGGTCTGGCGTTGGAACGTTACTTATTACAATCATTAGTGTGTACTTTTTTAAAGAGCATATTAGCTTATTCCAAGCATTTTGTATTCTCTTTATTGTTTTGGGTGTCATTGGTCTTAAGGTTTCATCGGCATCATAAAAGGCTATCTTCCTGTGTGGAAGATAGCCTTTACTTTTATCCCGCTATTTTCCGGGCAGTAAGACCTCTACCTCAAAATTCAGCGAAAGCAAAGAAGTTAGGTGGGGGATCGGGCTGCCCGGAAAAGCCCAATTGGTGAGGGCTGATTAAAGTTTCACTTTATTAAAACGCCCAGTTACCTTTACGGAAGATAGGCTCATGTCTGCCATCAGCTGTAATACCATCGATATCAAGCTCAGCGGATCCAATCATGAAGTCGTTGTGTGTAATACTAGCGTTTGCGCCGTTTTCAGCAAGTTCTTCTTTAGACATTGTTTTTCCGCCAACTAAGTTAAATGCATAAGCATTTCCGATTGCAAGGTGGCAAGATGCATTTTCGTCAAATAGTGTATTGTAGAATAAAACATTTGTGTTTGAAATTGGTGAGTCATGAGGTACTAAAGCTACTTCTCCTAAGAAGTGAGAACCTTCATCTGTTTCTACTAAATGTTTTAAAGCTTCTTCACCAGCTTCAGCTTTATAGTCTACGATACGTCCGTTTTCAAATGTTAACGTGAAATTATCGATAATATTACCTGCAAATACTAACGGTTTTGTACTAGAAACTTGGCCGTTTACACCTGTTTTAAGTGGCATTGTAAATACTTCTTCAGTTGGAATATTAGCCATAAATGGTACGTTCTTTTCATTTAAGCTACCAGCACCAGCCCATACATGTTTTTCTGGAAGTTCGATTGTTAAATCTGTTCCAGGACCTGTATAGTGAAGAGCTTTATAATGCTTTTCGTTTAAGTAATCCACTTTTGTATGTAATGTTTCATCATGTTCTTTCCATGCTTCTACAGGATTTTCTAAATCAGCACGAGTAGCTTTGAAAATAGCATCCCATAACTTTGCTTCTTGTTCTTCTGGCGCTACGTCAGGGAATACTTTCGCAGCCCATTCTTTCGTAGGAACAGAAATTACACACCAGCTTACTTTATCGGCTTGTACGTAATCACGGTATACTTTCATCGCTTCTCCAGCTACTTTATGAGCTGTTGCGATACGTGTTGCTTCTACACCTTTTAATAAATCAGGGTTTTCTGCATAGATAGACATAAATGCAGCGCCTTCTTTTGCTAATTCTTCACGAGCATGTGCTTTCCAAGAAGGGAATTCAGAGAAAGCTTCTTCAGGAGCTAGATCGAACTTTAAGCGTGTTAACGTCTCATCATTCCAATCCACATATACGTGTTTTGCACCAGATTTATATGCTTTCTCTGTAACGAGGCGTACAAATTGTACAGCTTCAAGAGGTGCACTAATTGATAAAGTTTGTCCAGGTTGAATATTAACACCAACATTAACTGCAAGAGCAGCATATTTCTCTAACGTTTGTTCAAATGACATATGTATAATCTCCTTTAATTTGAAAGATTTCTTACTATATATAATACAAGAAAATTCTAAAAATATATATAAATATAAAGTAAAAAGAGAGCTCAAAATGTATTGAGCTCTTACATTTACTTAATTGAAGAAGCAAACTGCTCTACAGTCGTTGTATGGTGTATACGAACGCGCTTCATCTTTAACAATTCATCAGGTTCACCCTTCGTAATGAATTGCCCAGGCTTTGTCGTCGTCGCAAATTGATAATACTTCTTCGTTTCTGCAACAACCTTATCATCTACATGACCGAATGGATAAGCAATCGCGATAACAGGCTTACCTGTTATTTTTTCTAGCTTTTCTTTTGAACCTTTTAACTCTTCCTCATAGTTTGTAATTTTCGGCAAGTCTGCATGTGTTGCAGTATGAGATTGCACCGAGAAAATGCCGGAATCAACCATTTCTTTTATTTCAGAAGTAGACAATGCTCCTTCTACATCAACGTTATCAACAATCATATATTCTGTTGCTGCCGGTTTAAAAGTATCATCTTTTAGCTTTTGTAAAACGAGAAATGCATTCATATTATTTTTCATACCGTCATCAAATGTAACGAAAATCGGCTTATTTACTTTATTTATATCGCCCCAGCGTTCAAACGTTAACAGCGTATAACCATTGTCCTTTAAATGTTTCATTTGTGCTTCAAAGTTAGCTGGTGATACGAATAAGTCTTTAATACCTTGACCATGATAATCATCAATTGCGTGATACATAAGAACAGGAACCTTTTGTTCGAAAGTAATAGTAGATTTCGTAAGCGGGATTGTTTTCCCATCTTCTTTCATTCCTATTGCTTCAATTTGGAACTCACCGCGTTTTCCTCCAAATTCCTTTATATCAAAAGGAAGTGTGAATTGTTTCTCTTTTTCTTTAGAAGAAAAAAATTTAGCACTTTCCTTGCCATCAGCTGTGCGCCAAATTTTATATTGTACTTCATTTAAAGAATCTTTTATGTCTGTAATATGAATACTTGTGTTTGTAGATTCGTGTGTAACTGCATTATATGAGATTTTACCTTGTTCTTGCACAGTCTCTTCTTGTTTCTTAATCCCTTGAGCCGTTTTCTCTTTTTTAGGTTCTGGACTTACATTGTTAGTATTACAGCCTGCTAGAATGGCAGACGTACATAAAGCAATTGCTGCGTATTTTCTCATGAAAATCACCTTCTATTGTGTAGTATGTTGCATATTGACATTAAAATCCCCACCGCTATAAGAGTGGTGGGGATATACCCTTGTTCATCATATCATTTGAAGAAAATGAGGGGAATATGATTTTTAGGAGGCTATTAAGGTAATAGATTAGTGACTTTGAATAGATGTATTTTTTTGTTTCTTATTAGAATTAATAATAATATAACCGACTACAAAGATAAGAGGAATAACGAAGACATAGATAGGCATTCCCCATACATAATAGCTTTTCAGCGTTAAGACTAGTAAATGTAAGAAATCGAAAATTGCGTGGGCTTTCATAATATCCTCCAATGGTTTTTTGAAAATTATAACATTTTAAACTTGTTATTTGTATAATTTGGAAAGTGATTTAAGCTAATTTTAAAGTAAGAAGAAGACTTATTAATATGCAATTTCGCATACAGATATGGATTTTATTAAAATATAAAGATTTTATACTATAATAAAAACCGCTATAAAACTAAGTAAGAATAATGTATGGAGTGGAGAATAGAAATGAAATATAAAAAAATAATATATATCTTTTTCATTTCACTATTTATAGTTGGTTGCCAAAGTGAAGTGAGTAAAGCGAATAGTGTGGAAGAGTATATTCCATCGCATCTTATGAATGCGGAAGTGACGGCGGATATCATGACACTAGAGATGGATCGTGATACACGTAAAAAAGTAGAGGTTATTACTAAAAAGATGAGTGATCATGTGAAGAATGATAAAGAGTGGTACGTAAACTACATATCAGGGCATATAGATAAACAGGTGAAGCCGTATCATCCTAACTTTGGTATTACAGAAGAAGAATATAACTTTTTTAGAAACGCCGTTGAGAATAGTAGTTTATCTAATACAAGTGATGGAAAACTTCAATTTAAGCAAAAAAGTAACCATGAAATTGAAATTGTTTCAAGTAGAAACCTAGAACTATTCCAGCATCTAGTAATTGATACAGAGAAGAATATAATAAAAACTTCTTTTGGAGAATGTCAGTATGTTGGAGAAATAAAGCCATCTTCAGAAAAAAGAATATTAGGTCGAGTAAATGGAAAACAATGGATGTTACAAAAAGAAAATTTAATCTATTTATTCTCTTTAGGAAAGCTTGAAGGAGAAGATAAATCTGTTATGGTTATTTCAGTAAAAGGCATACACGAAGGAAAACTTATTAGTAACGAGGAAGTAGTCGAATTCCGTTCGATTTCATAAAGAATCAAAAAAATCACCTTACTCGTTAAAGTAAGGTGATTTTTTATTAAATAAACAATCCAGCGATTGTCGCAGATAAAATAGAAGCAAGTGTTGATGCAAATAGCATTTTCCAACCAAATTTAGAAACAACGCTTCCTTGTTTTTCAGAAAGGGCACGGATTGTACCAACGATTGCACCAATTTGGCTAATACTTGCGAAGCTAATTAAGAATACTGTAACGATTCCAACTGTACGTGGAGCTAATGTTGTAGCTGTGTCTTTTAAATCAAGGATTGCTACAAACTCATTTAAAACAATCTTCGTACCCATAATACCACCAGCTGGGATAATATCTTGAGTTGGAATACCCATTAAGAATGCGAATGGAGAAAGTACGTAACCGAAGATTTGTTGTAAAGTAACAGCATGTCCCATTGCGCCTGAAGCTGCACTAATTACGTAGTTTACAACTTCCATCACACCGATAAAGGCGATCATTAATGCGGCAACGATACCAGCGACTTTTAAACCATCAAGCGCACCGTTAATCATTGCGCCGATAAAGCTGTCTCCGAATAGAGTTCTATCAAATTTCTGAATCACTTCATCTTCTTTTTTCGTATCAACTGGTGTTAATAACGAACAAACGATTAAGCTTGAGAACAAATTTAGCGGAAGAGCTGCTAGCACGTATTTTGCATCTAACATCATTACGTATGATGCTGTAACAGAAGCAGAAACGGAGCTCATCGCAGAACAACAAATGATAAACATACGGTTTTTATTGAAATGCTGTAAATCGTTTTTAATAACGATTAACGCTTCACTTGAACCGAAGAATACAGAGTTTACTGCGTGGAATGACTCAACGCGTGGTAAACCAGTAATTTTTGAAATAGCACCGCCGACAACGCGAACGATGAATGGTAAAACACCTAAATAACTAAAGATTGAAAGTAGTGCTGAGAAAAATACGATAATTAATAATACGTTTAAGAAAAAGACAAAATCTCTGTGAATTCCATTAAAGAGAAAATCGACACCTGTCGTACCAAGTTTAATTAGTTTGTTGAAAACTTTACTAATGAAAATAATGATTTGTTGACCAATCTTTGTAGCAAACATAAACCAACCGATTAAAATTTGGAAACCAATCATAATTGCAATTGCACGGAAGTTGATTTTACTTTTGTTGTTTGACAAAGCAAAACATAAACCTAACACGGCAAGAATACCGATAATGCTCATTACATATTGCATGTAGTTGCCCCTTTCAGAAGTTCGTATAAAGTTTGTACATAAAACGCTCGTTATATTACTAAAAATAAAAGAACGAGGTTTTATGTCATACGTAAGATGTCTGACCTTTTAGAAAAATAAAAATAAAAAAAGACCCATATGGATTCACTTTCATCTATGAGAGAAAGCTAATCAATATGAGTCCTTTTTTGCGCATAGGCTAATATTCATTAGTTTTCCCCATAGTCCAGCAATTTAAGGTTGCCGGGTAGAAACTCTCGATCCATATTATCAAGTATATATGAGGTAACATCGTCCGTATTAAATTAGTAGTAGCGTAACATTAACAGAGAAGTATCGTCAATAGCTTTTTTTCTTCCAATAGAAAAAGACCATATAAGTATGATAAAATGTAACGCAGTGTTATGAAAAAGAGAGGTCGGAAAATGAGTACTAAAATGACGCCACCAGTTGAGAAAAACGAGTTTATAGATGTAGTATTTGAAGATTTAACACATGATGGTGCCGGTGTTGCGAAAGTAAAGGGCTATCCTATTTTCGTTAAAAACGGATTACCAGGTGAAGAAGCACAAATTAAAATTATTAAAGTGAAGAAAAACTTCGCATTTGGTCGTTTAATGAAGCTTCATACAGAAAGTCCATATCGTAAAGATGCTGAATGCCCAGTATATAATCAGTGCGGCGGTTGTCAGCTTCAGCACTTAACTTATGAAGGACAATTACAAGCGAAAGAAAAACAAGTACGTGACGTTATGCAGCGTATCGGAGGACTAGCTGATGTTCCTGTTCATCCTGTACTTGGCATGAAGAATCCGTGGGTATACCGTAATAAAGCACAAGTACCAATCGGAGAACGTGAAGGCGGACTTGTAGCTGGTTTTTATCGCCAAGGAACGCATGACATCATTAATATGGAATCATGCTTAATTCAGGCAGAAGAAAACGATACATTAATCCAAGAAGTAAAACGTATTTGTGAAAAGCACGGTATCACTGCGTACAACGAAGAGCGTAACAAAGGAACACTTCGTCACGTAATGGCTCGTTACGGACAAGTAACAGGGGAAATTATGCTTGTCTTCATTACGCGTACAGCAGAATTGCCGAACAAAAACGCAATCATTGAAGAAATTGCAGCGAAATTCCCAGAAGTAAAATCAATTGTTCAAAACGTAAATACGAAGCGTACAAACGTAATTTTCGGAGACAAAACGACAGTACTATACGGATCAGAATATATTTATGACTTTATCGGTGACATTAAATTTGCGATTTCAGCACGTTCATTCTATCAAGTAAACCCAGAACAAACGAAAGTGCTATACGATAAAACGTTAGAATACGCAAAATTAAATGGTAACGAAACAGTAATCGATGCCTATTGCGGAATCGGATCAATCTCGTTATTCCTAGCGCAAAAAGCGAAAAAAGTGTACGGCGTTGAAATCGTCCCAGAAGCAATTGAAGACGCAAACCGAAACGCAGCACTAAACAACATGACAAACGCTGAATTTGGCGTAGGAGAAGCAGAAGTAGTCATTCCAAAATGGTACAAAGAAGGCGTAATCGCCGACACAATGGTCGTAGACCCACCGCGTAAAGGCTGTGATGAAGCATTACTAAACACAATCATCGACATGAAGCCAAACCGCGTCGTATACGTATCGTGTAACCCAGCAACATTAGCACGTGATTTAAAAGTACTAGAAGAAGGCGGATATAAAACACAGGAAGTACAACCTGTTGATATGTTCCCGCATACGACGCATGTGGAGTGTGTGGCTTGGCTTAAGTTAGTATAATAGGAAAGCAGTTGATATAGAAAAAATCTATACCACCTGCTTTTTGGTTTACAAAAATACCATTCATAAGCGATTTTAGTTAAAATAAATATTGCTGATTTTCACAAATTATAAATTTAGATTTTGAAATTGTATTCATAGTGAGAGGATTTGAATTTGAAATGATAGATAATTTTTGGCGTGAATTACCACGACCATTTTTCGTACTTGCACCAATGGAAGATGTGACAGACGTTGTTTTCCGTCACGTAGTAAGTGAAGCTGGTCGTCCGGACGTATTCTTCACAGAGTTTACAAACTCGGATAGCTATTGCCATCCAGAAGGTATGAAAAGTGTACGTGGCCGTTTAATTTTTACAGAAGATGAACAACCGATGGTAGCACATATTTGGGGAGACAATCCCGAATACTTCCGTCAAATGAGTATCGGTATGGCAGAACTAGGATTTAAAGGCATCGATATTAATATGGGTTGCCCAGTACCGAATGTAGCATCAAGAGGGAAAGGTAGTGGCCTTATTCTACGTCCAGACGTTGCAGCAGAACTTATTCAAGCAGCAAAAGCGGGCGGACTACCTGTCAGCGTAAAAACAAGACTTGGCTTTAAAGAGTTAAGCGAGTGGGAAGATTGGTTAACGCACATCTTCAAACAAGATATTGCGAACCTTTCTATTCATTTACGCACAAGAGAAGAAATGAGCCAAGTAGATGCGCACTGGGAACTAATTCCGGAAATAAAAAAATTACGTGACCGTATTGCGCCAAATACGTTAATAACAATCAATGGAGACATCCTTGATCGTAAAATGGGGCTGGAACTTGCTGAAAAATACGGCATTGATGGCGTAATGATCGGAAGAGGCATCTTCAAAAATCCATTTGCGTTTGAAACAGAGCCAAGAGAGCATAGCAGTAAAGAACATCTAGATCTTTTAAGACTACAACTTGATCTTCAAGATCAATATGCAGAAGTACTGCCACGCTCAATCACAGGGCTTCACCGCTTCTTCAAAATTTATGTAAAAGGCTTCCCTGGAGCTGCTGAATTGAGAAATCAATTGATGAGTACGAAATCGACTGATGAGGTGCGTGCTTTGTTGGATAAGTTTGAGGATAGTGTTGGTGTGGCTCAGGATAGTGAGACGGTTTAACTTTTAAGCAGTTAAATCATTTCATGTATGACATGAGTGAGTTGAAAATAAGCGTAGAGCTGGAAAAGAACAGTGTATTTGAGAAATCAAAGCACTGTTTTTTTCTTTTAGTTAATGTTAAGAGAGAAATCTTTTTATAGGCATATAAAAAACACGTAAGAGCTGTGTAGATACAATGATAGAGAAAAGTTCGGGTAAGACTATAAAACATATCTTTAAAATGTTAAAGTATTAATTTAGCGGATAATAACTAAAAGGTTAGATTAAACATGATAATTTAAAGCACGTTATAGGATAAACTTTAACTGCTGAATAAATAATCAACATTTCAGGAGGAAACCCAATGGCAATGAGCAACAACGATATATTAAAAAGAGTACGATACGCTTTAGACATAAGAGATATAGATATGGTAGAAATCTTTAAACTTGGCGGGATGGAAGTAACGAAAGAAGACGTAGTTGATATGCTTACAAAAATAAAGAGGGCTCCTCAGCATGAAGCTGAAAATGATGAGGTAGCTGAAGATGAGTACGTATTAACATGCGATATGATGATGTTAGAGGCATTTTTAAATGGATTTATTACTTTAAAAAGAGGAAAGCAAGATCCGAAACCAGGGCAGCCTGCACCTGTACAGAGCAAGGAGAGTGCCAATAACCTTCTTCTAAAGAAAATGAAAATCGCACTATCTTTAACGAGTGAGGATGTACTTGATATATTAGATAGCGTAGGCGTTACGGTAACAAAAGGAGAGTTAGGCGCTCTATTAAGAAAAAAAGGTCATAAAAATTACAAAGAGTGCGGCGATAGATACGCAAGGAATTTCATTAAGGGATTAGGTGTAAAGTATAGAGGGTGATAAGCTTGCTAAAGCAGTAAATGATATAATAGGTAGAGTAGGACGTTCGTATCCTACTCTTTTTTATTTGTAAAAATACTATGCTAGGTGATGAAATGGTACATACATATTTAGGTGAGACAATTAATTTTCATATAACTTATAAGAAGAAAAAGTCCGTGCGTCTTTTTGTGGATTCGTATGGAAATGTGGAAGTGCAGGCTCCGAAAGGAACACCTGTTGAATACTTAGTCCAGTTGCTAGAGGAGAAGTGGGATTGGATTCAGACAACACGTAAGGAAATGGCGGAGCGAGCGCATGGACCACAGGAAAAGGATTATGATCAAGGAGAGGGCTTTTTGTATTTAGGGAATACGTATCCGATACAGATTTCCCAAGATGCAAGCATTGAGCAAGACAATGCGATTTTTGAAGGGGATAAGTTACATATTTATGTAAAAGAGCTAAAGGATGAGAAAATACAGCAAGCTTTAAAACGATTTTACTATAAGCAGTGTAAGTCATTAGTAGAGAAGAGTATTAAAGCGCATCAAAGTAACTTTAAAACAAAACCACGTTCTATTCGTATTACAGATAGTAGTCGTACTTGGGGTACTTGCGATTCGAATTTACAACTAACATTCAATTGGAAGCTAGCAATGGCACCACAGCGAGTAATTGACTATGTAGTTGTTCATGAAATGTGTCATATGGTTCATTTAAATCATGATCGATCTTTTTGGCGTCTTGTCGGGAAGATAATGCCTGATTATAAAGAAATGGAGAATTGGTTAGCGTTATCTAGTTGGAAGATGACGGTTTAGGAAGGGATATCGATTTTTGTCTGTAAATCGATATTTCTTGTCGAATCGTTGATATATTGTGAGTTTTGATAGATATATTTTAAAAATCGTTGATATATTGTAAGTTATGATAGATATATTCGAAAAATCGTTGATATAATTTCATTTACTACAGGATTGTTCAACAAATCGAAAAGAGAAGAGGTCACAGCAGACATCTCCTCTTTTCGAGTATATAGATTATCGCCCAAACTTCACAATGAAAGTATCTGCTGTTTTCTCCATCTCATACCCGAGATACCCCTCCGAAAGCAAAGCCTGCTGTCCACTAGCATCACTCATTAGAATACTTTGAATATCCGTCCAATCGCTTTCTTTATCTCCGCGCAATTTCTTCACAAAAACATACCGCAGACTACCACCATACTTCTCCTTTAGTGCAGCAATCGCCATCCCTTGCGCAAACTTATCCTTCAAACTCGGGATGTTAAAAGGAGCAACGGTGCAGCATACATAATCATATTTGCTATCTTCTTTTTGTAATTCGTCCATGATGACGTTTGCTAATATTTTTTGCATCCCATTTCCTCGGCAGTTCGGATGAACGTTTGAGATTTCTTGATAGATAACGCGGTGTAGTTCACTTTCTGGCAAACCAATATCGAGCCCTAAATGTTCATCATCGATAGGAGGGACGAGTAGAGCGCGAAATGCGATGAGTTCGTTTTCGATAAAAGCACCGATCATCATGCCGTTTCCTTCTAGAATGTATTGAAATTCTTCTAACGATAGTGGTTGTAAACGACTTTTATCTTCTAGTGCTTCAACTACAATGTTTTGTAGTGATAAAATTTGTTCGATGTGCTCTAGTGATAGTAATGTAACGTGAAATGGATTGTTATTTTGTTTTAATGTTCCTTCGTATAGAACCGCCATATGATAGTCCTCCTTTAGCTTACAACGTCTTGAAAGACGGTGAGTTCTTGTAATGTATCTTCGTTTATTTCAATGCCGAGTCCAGGCTTTTCGTTTAAGCGAATGAATGGTACGTCGTAATGTAAGTTTCCGATGTCTTTTGTGAATTTTAATGGCCCTGTTAGCTCTACGCTCGTAATGATTTTCTTTGAGAAAGCGACATGGAATCCTGCGGAAGAGGCAACAGATGATTCGACCATTGATCCCACTTGGCATTCAATGCCTGCCATTTCTGCTTGATGAGCGAGCTTTACAGCTGGATATATGCCGCCGCATTTCATTAGTTTTATATTTACTTTATCAGCAGCTTCTAATTTAATAATTTGGCGCATTTCACGAGAACTTTTTAATCCTTCATCAATCATAAGCGGGAGGTCTGTTTTAGAACGAATATGAGCCATGGCATCAATATCGTCCGCGATAACAGGTTGTTCAATCCAGTCAATGTTTAAATGTCCTAATGAACGTAGTGCTGTTAATGTGTTTGCGCTATTTTTCCAGCCTTGGTTTACATCAACGCGAATAGCGATGTCATTTCCTACACGTTCTCGTACAGCTTCAATACGTTTTACATCTTCTTTTACATTTGTACCAACTTTCATTTTGAAAGATTGGTAACCTTTTTGAATCATAGAAGCAGCTTCTTCAGCCATGTTTTCTGGATCGGCAATACTTAAAACGTGAGTGACAGGGAATTCTTCATGGTAGCGCCCGCCAATTAATTGATATACAGGTTGATTTAGTTTTTTGCCCATTATATCAAAACAAGCAATATCAATTGCGGCTTTCGCTGTTGGAACACCGTAAATTGTATTGTCCATCATGTCGTGTATTTTTTCGATATTCATTGGATTTTGCCCGATTAGAGCAGGGGTTAGCGTATGTTTTAAAGTATGGAAAGTACTTTCCCATGATTCACCTGTGACGTGATCATCAGCAACGCCTTCACCGTAACCGATAATACCTTCATCCGTTTCCATTTTGACGATAATAGAGGGCATATCAGAATAAGAGCCATAACTAATAACAAACGGATTGCGAAGCGGTAAACGAATTGAGTAAAGATGAATAGCTGTAATTTTCATTGAATAGAAACCCCTTCCTGTTTACAATAGTTTTATACATTTGATATAGTTGACGTTAAATAGTCGTTAATTAATGATAAGGAGTTAGAGAAAATGATGATAAAAATTGCAGTTGTCGGTTCAAAGGAATTTATGGACAACCTTTTTCCCATTGCTCAAAAATTAGAAGGAATAGAAATTGATCCATATATTTACCTTCATCCGGCGGAATCTTCTGAACTATTAAAGTGTTTAAAGCCTTGTGATGTCATCTTTTTCTCAGGTGCTTTACCTTATTATATGGCAAAAGAAATAAGAGAACAATTACGAATTCCAAGTATATACTTACAGCAAGACGAGACAACTGTCGCATCTTCAATTCTTTCTATCATGTATCATCAAAGTATTCAACCACATAACATTTCCATCGATTTAGTAGACCGCTCTTTTATTACAAATGTGTTCCATGATATCGGTATAAAAGAAAGCCCGCAAGTGTTGGATTATGAAAATATGCTGTGGAGTAAAGATGAGATAAATAGAGTTATCGATTTTCATGTAGCTAAATATCAATCTGGAGAGGCTCATTTAGCTTTAACTAGTATTCACGCTGTTTACGACGAGCTTCAAAAAATAGGTGTTCCTTCAGAGCGTATGATTGATCCAACACAATCCATTATACATGGGCTAAAAGATGCAAAAATAAAAGCTGAGTTAGCAAAAAGCTATTCAGCTACTGTTGGTGCTTGTATTATTTCTTCCTTAGAATTACGAACGAGTTTGCTTGAAAAACTAGATGTCATTTCAAAAGAACTACGTGGTTCATTTAAACAAGTGGATGAAATGACATGCATTTTGTATACAACTCGTGGTGATATCGAATCAATTATTAAAACAAATGCGATAGATAACTTGTTTGCGAGCGTAGAAGGAACGATAGCTATTGGATTTGGTTATGGGAAAACCGTGAAAGAAGCGGAGCAAAATGCAAAAATTGCTCAAAGTTTTGCAAAGAACAATCCAATAGATCGTTGTTTTTATATACTAACAAGTGATAAAGATTTGTTTGGTCCGTTCCCGAAAGAACAGAGAGTACAAAGTTTGAAAAATGATAATCCGGAACTAATGAAAATAGCGAAGGAAACAAAGCTTAGTCCGGCCAACTTGTCAAAAATCATTCAATTTAGTCAATCGCACCCGTCATTGAAGTTTACAGCAGCTGATCTTTCTGAGTACTTACAAGTGACTCGAAGATCGACAGAAAGGTTGTTAAAGAAATTAGTTGATTACGGGTATGCTCATATTTGCGGCGAGGAAATGCCCTATCAACAAGGGCGACCTCGCGCACTATATGAACTGAATTTACCGCTATTTTTAAGCTTCTAGTTGAGCTTTTTGTTTCTTTAGTAGTTCTGCTTTTTCAATGTCTGATAGTTTTACAATTGTGAAGCCTGTTATACCATAAATGATTGAGATAATAGGTACGATGAAATTCAAAATAGCATAAGGGGCATATTCAAATGCACCTACGCCAAGTGTAGCGAGAATAAATACACCGCACGTATTCCAAGGAACGAAGACAGAAGTTAATGTTCCGCCATCTTCTAATGCTCTGGATAAGTTTTTTGAATGTAGTCCTTTTTCTGTGTATGCATTTGCGTACATTCTTGAAGGGACAACAATTGAAATATATTGTTCAGAGCAAGTAAGGTTTGTTGCAAAACAAGATGCGATAGTAGAAGCGATAAGCCCTTTTGCTGATTTCGCTAACTTTAAAATTTGATTTACAATTGAGCGAAGAATACCTGTATGTTCTAATACTCCTCCGAAAGTCATAGCGACAATTGTCATCGAGACTGTATTCATCATCGAATCTAAGCCACCGCGGTTAAATAGTTCGTCTACTAGCTTGTTTCCAGTGTCTATAACAAATCCAGCTTGGAGTGCACCGACAGATGCTGAGACAGAACCACCTTGAATAAAGACTTGTGATAAGAACCCTAAAATAATACCGACGAGAATGGCTGGTATGGCAGGAACCTTTTTAGCGACCAATACCATAACGGCTACGGGTATAATGAGTAGGAAAGGTGAGATAACAAAGTTTTGTTGCAATACTTGTAACGTTTGATCGATGCTTTTCGCATCAATATTGTTAGCGCCGAAGCTTCTTCCTAAGACCGCGTAGACGATAAGAGTAATAATTAAACCTGGAACTGTAGTAAATAACATGTGACGAATGTGTGCGAATAAATCTGTATTTGTTAATCCTGCGGCTAAGTTAGTTGTATCTGAAAGCGGTGACATTTTATCGCCAAAATAAGAGCCTGAAATAATGGCACCAGCAACCATTGGAGCTGGGATTCCCATACTTAGGCCAATTCCCATTCCAGCAACACCAATTGTTCCCATTGTAGACCAAGAGCTACCAATTGCTAATGCAACGATAGAACAAATGACGGTAATGGAAACTAAAAATAGTGATGGAGTTAAAAGTTTTAAACCGTAATAAATCATCGTTGCGACGATTCCACCGCCAATCCAAGCACCAATTGTTAAGCCGACAAGAATAATAATGACGATAGCGGGTAATGCAAGACGAATCCCTTTATACATTGCTTCTTCAAGATCATTCCATTTGTAACCATAACGCCAAGCGACAATAGAAGCAACGGTTGTACCGATAATAAGTGGAACGTGAGGGGTTTGTTTTAATACAACAATTGTAACCATCATAACTGCAACGGTAATGATAATAGGGATAATCGCTATTCCAAAAGGTATTTCTTTTTTCATAAAGTTCCTCCTTGTTACGTATGTTTGTTTGTATTTTTAGAATTGTCGTAAAATAGACGTTTATTAGGTTATGATAACTAAAAGTTTATGTAAGCGTCAACATAAAAAACAGAAAATAAGGAATGTTCTAGTTGTTTGTTTAGTTTGTAATATAGGTGAGGAGTAAGCTTTTTAAGTATTTAAAAATAAACAATTGACTTTTTTCTTAAAATTCAATATGTTCATAAAAACATCTGTTTTTCATAAGTATAATTAACCCGAATCGTTTGTAATGTGGGAAGGAGACTGGAACGTTGAAAACATTAGAACTACAAGAGCGCTTAACGGAGATTTTTCAGCATTTACACGAAAACCCTGAAGTAAGTTGGAAAGAATATGAAACGACAGCGTATATTACTGACTTTTTAAAAGAAGAAGGAATTTCATATAGAACATTTGATGATTGTCCAGGTGTAATTGCTGAGATTGGAGGCGGGAATCCAGTTATTGCGATTCGTGCTGATATGGATGCACTTTGGCAAGAAGTAAATGGAGAATTTAAAGCGAACCATTCATGTGGCCATGATGCTCATATGACCATTGTAATGGGACTTATTTTACAATTGAAAAATATGAGATGGAAAAGTGGTACGGTTAGATTTATTTTTCAGCCGGCAGAAGAGAAGGGGAATGGTGCTTTGAAGATGGTGGAGAAAGGTGCTGTAGATGATGCTGATTTCTTATTTGGCGTCCATCTAAGACCAATTGAAGAACTATCTTTGAAACAAGCAGCCCCATCTATTCGTCATGGAGCAGCAGGATTTTTAGAGGGTATGATTCATGGGGAGGATGCACACGGGGCAAGACCACACCAAGGTGTGAATGCAATTGATGTCATTTCCATGATTAATATCGGTTTGAAAAATATTTGGCTGCCACCGCAAAGTTCTTATTCAGTAAAAATGACAAGATGCCAAGCTGGTGGTGATAATTTAAATATTATTCCGGGAAATGGTCATTTCAGTTTAGATGTAAGAGCAGAGAGTAATATACTATTAGAAGAATTAAAGAAAAAGATTGAGCATGTAATAGAATCAGCTGCATCGATGGGGTCGAAAACTTCATACGAATGGATGGATCTTGCACCAGGAGCAGAGGTTTCCGAAGAAGCAGAGCGCTTTATGCGTAAAGGTATTCTCGAAGTGTATGGGGAAGAGAGATGCACAGGGCCTCTCTATACGACAGGAAGCGATGATTTCCATTACTATACAGTGAAAAGACCACATTTAAAAGCTGTCATGCTTGGACTAGGAGCAGACCTACAACCTGGATTACACCATCCGTATATGAGGTTTGATCATAGTTGTATTATGGATGGGGTAGAAATATTGAAACAAACTGTATTGAAAGTGTTAGAAGACAGGGGCTAGAGAGCTCCTGTTTTTTTGTCGTGAATTGTCGGCAAATCGATATATTTGAAAAACCGTTGATATATTTTGAGTTATGATAGATATATTGAGAAAATCGTTAATATAATTTCACGTACCTATTAATTTGATGAAAAATGAGCCTCCAGTACATGGTGTATAATAATAAGTACCATTTTTTAATAGGAGAAAACGAATGAACGAACAATATTACGATGCAGTTTTACATATAAAAACAGTCGGTGAGCAAAAAGGGTTTAACAAGTCTATGCATTATCATCGCTATGAACCGACACCGTATAGCGGGTTAGATGAGTTATTGAATCAATATGAAATACGAAGTAGCGACCGAATTGTAGACTTTGGGTGCGGAAAAGGGCGATTAAACTTTTATATGCATCATAAATGTGGTGCTTCAGCAGTTGGAATTGAAATGAATGAAGAGTTTTATAAAGAAGCGATGGATAATCGAGATCGTTATGCACGAAAGGCACGAAACAGTAAGGGGAAAATTCAATTCCAATGTTGTTTAGCGCAGGAATATGAGATTGATCCACATGATAATAGGTTTTATTTCTTTAATCCATTTTCTGTACAAGTGTTTATGAATGTAGTAAATAACATTTTGCTTTCAGTAGAAGAAACGGGGAGAGAAGTGGATATTATTTTATATTATCCTTCTGAGGACTATATTTTCTTCTTAGAAAATCAGACTGCGTTTGAGCTGAAGAAAGAAGTTAGATTGCCAGGTGCTTATGAGAAGAATGGGAATGAGAGGTTTTTAGTGTATAGATTGGAGTGTTAATGTATGGGTGCTTGGGGAGTAGCACTATTATCAGACGATATTGCTGAAGATATTAAGTTACTGTATAAGGATTTGTTAGCAAATGAATATTCAAATGAGGACGCAAGTAGGATTGTAATTGAGGAATACAAGAATGAATTAGATGATGAAGAGACTATTGTTTTTCGGTTGGTATTTTCTTCCATACAATGGAAGTTAGGGAGACTTCAAGAGAATGTTAAGCAGGAGGCATTGCAAATAATAGAAAGTGGTGCAGATTTAGCCCGTTGGGAAGAAGAACCTAAATTACAGAAGAAACGTGAAGTAGTTTTAAATAAACTAAGAGAGCAGTTACATTCTCGGCAGCCAGAAGCTAAAAAAGTGCCGAAAAGATTTATAGCTAATACTTCTTTAAAAGCAGGTGATGCTGTTAGTTATGAATTAGTATCAGGGAGTTGTATTATTCTTAAAGTCATTGAGATTATTGAGGAATGGCACGGAGATAGGTATCCTCTATTTGAAATATGTGACTGGGAAGGCAAAGAAGTTCCTTCAAAGGAACAAATTAACCAATTTGGTTTAAAGAAAAGGATTTATGAAGATGGAAAGCAAGAAATGATGAAACTTGCTATTTATCCTTCAGGAAAAAGAGATAATCCAACTAAGAGAATGCAAATAGTAGCAGAAAATGTAAAAGTAGTATTGAATGTAGGTACACCTTATACAGTAATGAGTTGGAAGGAACTTGATAACTATTTACATGAAATATAATAAAAAAGACGCGCTACCAATAGGTAGCGCGTCTTTTTTATTAGTTACGGATTAAGTAATCAAATGCACCTAAAGCTGCGTTTGCACCTGAACCCATAGAGATGATGATTTGTTTGTACGGATTATTTGTACAGTCACCTGCAGCAAACACTCCTGGTACGTTTGTAGCGCCGTGCTTGTCTGTTACGATTTCACCGCGAGCGCGTTCAACTGTTTCGCCTAACCAGTCTGTGTTTGGCACAAGACCGATTTGTACGAATACACCTTGTAATTCAACGTGATGAACCTCTTCAGTTTCACGATCGATGTAAGAAATACCGTTTACTTTATCAGTACCAGTGATTTCTTTCGTTTGAACGTTTTTCAGAACAGTTACGTTTGGTAAGCTGTTAAGACGCTCTTGTAATACAGCATCAGCTTTTAATTCTGGCATGAATTCAAGAACAGTTACGTGCTTAACGATACCTGCTAAGTCGATAGCCGCTTCAATACCAGAGTTACCTCCGCCGATAACTGCTACGTCTTTTCCAGTGAATAATGGACCGTCACAGTGTGGGCAGTATGCTACACCTTTATTTTTGAACTCAGCTTCACCTGGTACGCCAACATTACGCCAGCGAGCACCTGTAGAAACGATTACGCTCTTACTTTTCAGAATAGCGCCGTTTTCAAGTTCCACTTCAATAAGTTCTTTTTTCTCTAAACGTTTCGCACGTTGTAGATTCATTACATCGATGTCGTATTCTTTTACGTGCTCTTCAAGGCTTGCTACTAGCTTAGGACCTTCAGTGCGTTTTACGCTGATGAAGTTCTCAATGCCCATAGTATCCATTACTTGACCACCGAAGCGCTCAGCAACGATACCAGTGCGGATGCCTTTACGTGCTGCGTAAATTGCTGCACTTGCACCAGCAGGGCCGCCACCAACAACAAGAACATCGTATGGATCTTTATCAGAAAGCTCTGATGCATCTGGACCGTTACCCATTTTAGCTAAAATTTCTTCAAGTGTCATACGACCGCTTCCGAAAGATTCGCCGTTTAGGTAAACAGTTGGTACTGCCATGATGTCTTTGCTTTCTACTTCCTCTTTGAATGCAGCGCCATCAATCATAGTATGTGTAATACTAGAGTTAAGAACGCTCATTACGTTAAGAGCTTGTACAACATCAGGACAGTTATGACAACTTAGGCTGATATAAGATTCAAAATGATATTCGCCTTGAATGTTTTTAATTTGATCGATTAATTTTTGTTCAATTTTTGGAGCGCGTCCACTTACTTGTAGTAAAGCTAACACTAATGATGTAAATTCGTGTCCTAATGGAATACCAGCGAATACGACACCAGTGTCTTCACCAGGGCGGTTTACGCTAAAGCTTGGTGTTCTCTCTAATTCAACTTTTTCTACTGTAATCTTAGATGACATAGTAGCTAATTCGTCTACTAGAGCTAACATATCTTTAGATACGTTATCGTCTCCTGCGCTTACTTTAAGTAAAATATCGTTCTCCATTAACTGAAGGTATTGGGATAGTTGTGTTTTTATATCTGCATCTAGTATCATTTTGATCGAACTCCTTAGATTTTGCCTACAAGGTCAAGGCTTGGTTTAAGTGTTGCAGAACCCTCTTGCCATTTAGCTGGGCAAACTTCACCTGGGTTGTTACGTACGTATTGAGCAGCTTTAATTTTGTTAACAAGAATGCTTGCGTCACGGCCGATACCGTCAGCATTGATTTCCATAGATTGGATAACGCCGTCTGGATCGATGATGAATGTACCACGAGCAGCAAGACCTTCTTCTTCCATTAAAACGTTGAAGTTTGTAGTGATTGTGCGAGTTGGGTCACCAATCATGATGTACTCGATTTTGCCGATAGTTTCTGAGCTATCATGCCATGCTTTGTGAGTGAAGTGAGTGTCTGTAGATACAGAGTATACTTCAACGCCTAAGTCTTTTAGAGTTGCATATTGGTTTTGTAAGTCTTCAAGTTCAGTTGGGCAAACGAATGTGAAGTCAGCTGGGTAGAAACAAACTACACTCCATTTTCCTTTTAAACTTTCGTCAGTAACTTGGATAAATTCTCCATTATGGTAAGCATTAGCTTTAAACGGTTTTACTTCTGTGCCGATTAATAACATGTTAAAATTCCTCCTAAATGTTGGTTTGAGCATCAAAAAATAGTGTGCTCATAAAATATATTTTTTAATTAACTATAATAATTCTAATTCGATATTAATTATCATATAGAATTGGTTATTTTGTCAAGCGAATAAACCAACTTTATTCCAATTTAATTAATATTTATTCTCAATTAAGGCTATCACGGAATAGAAAGGTAATTTTAAGTCTATAAATTTTAGATGAGTGTTTGAAAAGTTTAATGTGTATGTTAGAGATAGTGTGTAAGTTTAATGTCTTAGGAAAGAAATATTTCTTAGAAGTTATGGTTTTGAAAAGGAACTGCTTACTTCTATTTTACAAAGAATTTTGTGATAAATAAAATAAAATGAATCGGAAAATTTTTGAACAATTTTTGTCATCTCAAATATATAATTAGGAAGTATATTACGATGATAGTTAGAAACATTGACTCAAAGTGCTAACAAGATATAATAAAACCTAGATATACCTTTCAAAAAGAAGAATACATATTTATAGGATGAAAAAATTCAACCTATTATTTTTTATAGCTTTTAGAAAACGCTTACAATTAGTGTGGAGGGGAAACCATGTCTAAGTTCACGAAGTATTTTTTAATGGAAGCTAAAGATGTGATTGCATATGTGAAAGAGAAATTATCTAAGTTTGAAAATGCAAAGGGGTTACAGTGTAAAGAAATAGGTGATGGCAATTTAAATTATGTGTTCCGCGTTTGGGATGAAAAAGAGACCATGTCTGTCATCGTAAAGCAAGCTGGGGATACAGCTCGCATTTCAGAGGAGTTTAAGTTGTCGACGAATCGTATTCGTATAGAATCAGATGTTTTGCAGTTAGAGGAGGAGTTAGCACCTGGACTTGTTCCTAAGGTGTATTTATTTGATAGTGTGATGAATTGTTGCGTAATGGAAGATTTATC
Source organism: Bacillus cereus group sp. BceL220 (assembly GCF_051776965.1). Lineage (NCBI taxonomy): Bacteria > Bacillati > Bacillota > Bacilli > Caryophanales > Bacillaceae > Bacillus > Bacillus cereus group sp. BceL220. Next base: position 64,953 of record NZ_JBPWBC010000013.1, read on the forward strand.
GGATCACACAATATTACGTACAGCACTTATAAATCATCAAATATTTCCGAGGCTTGCGGATGATTTAACTACTTTTATGGTAAATACACTTTTATTAACATCGGATGTTGTAATGAATCATAAAGAGAAGAAGGAACTTGTGAAGAATTATATAAATCCTGAATTATGTGAGATTACAGAGGACCTCGTATATTCAGAACCATTTACCAATCATAATAAGCGTAATGAGTTATTTCCGTTAAATGAGGGATGGATTAGGGAACATATTTATAGTGATAAAGAGCTTCGTATGGAAGTAGCGAAACGTAAATTTTCTTTTCTGACGAATGCACAGGCATTACTTCATGGTGATTTACATACTGGTTCTGTTTTTGTAAGAGATGATTCTACAAAGGTTATTGATCCTGAGTTTGCTTTTTATGGACCTATGGGATATGACGTTGGGAATGTAATGGCGAATTTAATGTTTGCTTGGGTGAATGCAGATGCAACGATGCCACCTGGAGCTGAGAAAGATACGTATATGGATTGGTTACAAACTACGATGGTAGAGATAATTGATTTATTTAAGAAGAAGTTTTTAGATGCTTGGGATATTCATGTGACCGAGATTATGGCGAAAGAAGAAGGCTTTAGCGAAGTCTATTTGCAATCTGTATTAGAGGATACGGCTACAGTGACAGGTCTGGAATTAATTCGCCGTATTGTTGGATTAGCGAAAGTAAAAGATATTACTTGTATTGAGAATGAGGAAGCACGTGCTAGAGCGGAGCGAATTTGTCTTCAAGTAGCGAAGCGTTTTATTTTACGAGCGAATCAATATAGAACGGGCACAAGTTTTGTAGAAACGTTAAAAGAACAGTCAACGCACTACGCGAAGTAAGGGGAGAATATGATGGAAGAGCAATTAATACCAATTCAGTGGAAAAATGATGCTTTAGTTTTGTTAGATCAAACGTTATTACCGAATGAAATTGTCTATGAATCTTTTAAAACAGCTGAAAGTGTGTGGGATGCAATACAAGTAATGAAAGTACGAGGTGCACCCGCGATTGGTGTTTCAGCTGCTTATGGAGTGTATTTAGGGATAAAGGAATTTGCTGAAAGTACGGAAGAAGGATTTATGGATGAAGTAAGAAAGGTATGTACATACTTGGCGACATCAAGACCGACTGCAGTAAATTTATTTTGGGCGCTTGAAAGAATGGAAAGTGTAGCGACAGATAATGCTCACTTATCAATCTCACAGCTGAAAAATAGATTACTAGAAGAGGCAAAAGAAATTCATAGAGAAGATGAAGAAATTAACCGTCAAATTGGAGAGCATGCATTAACATTATTCCATGATGAAATGGGAGTATTAACGCACTGTAATGCAGGTGCTTTAGCGACGACTAAGTATGGTACTGCGACGGCTCCAATGTATTTAGCGAAAGAAAAAGGATGGAATTTAAAAATTTATTCGGATGAAACGCGTCCTAGATTACAAGGTTCAACGTTAACAGCATTAGAACTGCAGCGAGCGGGTATTGACGTTACTGTTATTACGGATAATATGGCAGCTATGGTCATGTCACAAGGGAAGATTGATGCAGTAATCGTTGGATGCGACCGTGTGGCAGCAAATGGTGATGTAGCAAATAAAATTGGCACATTAGGCGTATCTATTTTAGCTAAGTACTACAACATTCCGTTTTATGTAGCAGCGCCAACACCGACAATTGATTTAAAGACATCGACAGGAAAAGAAATTCCGATTGAAGAAAGAGATGCTTCTGAAGTGATTAATCGCTTTGGACAATATTCAGCTCCGAAAGAAAGTAAAGTATATAATCCAGCATTTGATGTTACTCCACATGAAAATGTAACAGCGATTATTACAGAAAAAGGGATTGTAAAGGCACCGTTTACGGAGAATTTAAAAAAGCTATTTCAATAAGTAGATAAATATAAAAGTCAGTCATCATAAGCTTCATACTTAGGGGGATGTATATGTTATTACAAAAAGAAAGAGAAGAAATTGTAGCGTATGGAAAGAAAATGATTTCTAGTGGTTTAACAAAGGGGACGGGCGGTAATATTAGTATCTTTAATCGTGAACAAGGTCTTGTTGCGATTAGTCCAAGTGGTTTAGATTATTATGAAACAAAGCCTGAAGATGTAGTTATATTAAACTTAGATGGTGAAGTAGTAGAAGGAGAAAGAAAGCCATCAAGTGAACTAGATATGCACCTTATTTATTATAGAAAGCGTGAAGATATAAATGCGCTTGTACACACACATTCTCCTTATGCAAAGACGATTGCATCATTAGGATGGGAACTTCCTGCAGTATCGTATTTAATTGCTTTTGCAGGCCCGAATGTACGCTGTGCGCCGTATGAGACATTTGGTACGAAGCAATTAGCAGATGCTGCTTTTGAAGGCATGATTGATCGCCGTGCAGTGTTACTTGCGAATCACGGTTTAATTGCTGGGGCAAATAATATAAAAATGGCGTTTACTATTGCAGAAGAGATTGAATTTTGTGCTCAAATTTATTATCAAACAAAAAGCGTCGGAGAACCGAAGTTACTGCCAGAAGACGAGATGGAGAATTTGGCGAAGAAGTTTGAAGGGTATGGGCAACAGTAGAATGAAACAAAAACACCCTCAAGAAAAGATCTTGAGGGTGTTTTTTACGCTTTTTTAAGTAACAAATACATAAAGTAAGGAGCCCCAATTAAAGCAACGACAATACCTGCTGGAATGCCATTAGGATCAACGATATTTCGTCCAATTGTATCTGCTAATAATAATAGCCATCCGCCGATTAAAAGGGCGATAGGCATGAAGATTTGATGTCTTGGACCTACTAAAGATTTCGCGATATGAGGAGCCATTAATCCGATAAAGCTAATTCCTCCTGTTACGGAAACAGCTGCAGCTGCAAGTGCAACGGCTGCAACTAATAAGTACCTGCGTTCTTTTTCAATTTCAATTCCAACGCCGATTGCGACTGGTTCGTTTAATGCTAAGATGTTTAATCGATTTGCTTTATAGAAAATAAACGGAATTAATATGATTAACCATGGGAGCATTGCTAAAACGAAGATCCAGTCATCTCCCCAAATATTTCCGGCAATCCATTTTGAAATAAAGTCTACTTTCATACGATCCGCGGATGAAATAAGGACAATCATCGTTCCAGATAGTGCAAATGCAAAACCGATACCAGTTAATGTTAATCGTATTGGTTGAAGTCCAGTTGATTTACTATATGAAAATACGTAAATTAGAACAGCTGTCAGAAATGCCCCAATAAATCCAACGACAGGTAGTAAGTAAAGAAATGAACCTACGTCTATTGGAAAGTATAAAAAGAAAATAGCAACAGCAACACCAGCCCCAGAGTTAATACCAAGAATACCAGGTTCAGCTAAATCATTTCGGGTAATTCCTTGCAGAATAGCCCCTGATAAAGCGAGAGCCATACCAGCTAATAATGTAATGACAATTCTAGGTAGTCTTAAAGAGTATAAAACGAACTCCTCTTTAAAAGTCCCTTGCCCCATTAATGTTGGGAGTAGTCGATCATAAGATAAAGATGCTGAACCAAGTCCCATTCCAATTACAATGGTTGTGATGATTACTATAAGTAAAGCGAGTATAATGAGACGCTGTTTTCTTAAAATAGATTGCATCATGAGAATGTTTTTCCTCCTTTACGTACAATAAATAGGAAGAATGGTAATCCTACAATCGCGACAATTGCCGCAACTGGTGTTTCGTACGGAGCGTTAATAGTACGTCCGATTGTATCTGCAAGTAGCATAAAGGAAGCTCCAGCAATTGCTGACATCGGTATAACAAATCGGTAATCTGGACCGACAATTGGGCGTACCATGTGAGGTACCATTAAACCGATAAATGCCATATTTCCAACAAGCGCTACAGATGCACCTGCAAGTAAGATAATAATGATAAATAAAATAGTTTTAATAACAATAATTTTTTGACCTAGTCCAATAGCCACTTCCTCACTGAAACTAAGAACTGTCAATTTTTTTGCTAGTAAGATAGCGATAAAGATACTAATTGAAATGACTGGAATAATAATTTTTAATTGGCTCCAAGTTGTTCCAATTACGCCCCCAGCAGTCCAAAGTGATACATCTTGTGAAATTTTAAAGTAAATGCCAATTCCTTCTGAAATTGCGAGTAGAAATGCTGAAACTGCAGCGCCCGCTAATACAATTCGAAGAGGAGAAAGGCCGCCTTTTTTCACCATACCAATTCCAAATACCATAATTGCGCCAATTGCAGCACCGATAAAGCAAGCTAACGTTAAGTAAAGATAGCTGATGGAAGGATTGAAAGCAAGTGTTAGTGCAAGCGCAGCATTTGCTCCACCAGATAGCCCTAATAATCCAGGGTCCGCAAGTGGATTTCGTGTTAATCCTTGCATAATTGCTCCAGAAACGGCTAATCCAGCTCCTACAAAAATAGCAGCAACTTCACGTGGTAAACGTATTTCTCGAATAATAGATATTTTGTCTCCTTTAGCGGAGGAAGTGAGTGCTAACCATACATCTTTTATCGAAGTATCTGCAGCACCTAATACCATTGCAACCATAAAAATAAGAAAGAATGCAATTAAGCTTAAAATTAGTTTGTATGTAAAAGCTATAGAACGTGGATTGTCATGATCTTTTGTCATTCGTTTCACATCTTTTCTGTTCATAGAATAAAGGAAGAGGAATTCTTAAATTAAGAATTCCTCATGTTTGTATTATTTACCAAGAAAGCTCTTCTTGAAGAAGTCTAGTTGGAAATCTAATGTAAGTGGATCATTGAAATAGAATTCCATCATGTTTGCTTCATATACGCGATTATTTTTTACTGCTGGGATGTTTTTATATGATTCTGTCTCTTGGAATGAGTTATCAGTATCTTTGTTTTTACTTACGATTAAGTAATCGCCAGCAAATTCAGGTAATACCTCAGTAGATAATGCGTAGTAACCTTCTTTTAATGCTTTTTCTTTTACTTTTTCAGGCATTTTTAATTTCATTTCTTGGTACAGAATTTCTGTTCCACGGCCCCAGTTCTCGCCGTATACATAAAGCTGTTTGTTGAAGTTTTCTACAACAGAAACTGTTGCATCTTCACCGATTTTTGCTTTAATTTCTTTGCCAGCTTCTTGTGCACGTTTCTTGAAGTCATCAACCCAAGTTTTTGCTTCTTTTTCTTTATTTAATAACTTACCGATTTCTAAATGCTGTGTTAAGTAATCAACTTTTCCGTAAGTGTATGTTACAGTAGGCGCGATTTTCTTTAACTTATCGACATTTTTAACATTTGATAAACCGATGATTAAATCTGGATTTAGTTCAGCGATTTTTTCAACATTTTCATCAGATACTTCAGCAACATCTTTAAGTTTGCTATCAAAACGTGGGTTTTGTTTAGACCATGAATCTACCCCAACAAGATTTACACCTAATGACATTACGTTACCAGCGAATGATGATAATACAACAACGCGTTTTGGATTTGCAGGAACTTCTACTTTTTTACCATCTTCAGATTGGTATGTAATTGTTTCTGATTTGCTACCTTTTGCATCGTTCTTTTTGTCTGTAGAGCTATTGCTACAAGCGCTCATAACAAGAACGAAAAGGACTGTTAGTGAAATAAATAACTTTTTCATCGTCTTTCTCCTTTAACATAGATGATATGTGTATACAATAATTTGTTTAACTGCAATCTTTTTGAAATAGTAGTGGTAATGCAAAATAATTTATTAAAAATCTTGAATATGAGATTTTATAATATAGTAATAACCATATTAATGAAAGAAGATGTAATCTCAAATTTGCTAATTATTAACAAAATGATAATGATTATCACTATTGATTCTTTAAATAATATAATTTTATATAGGTGTATTGTCAATAGTAATTTTGATTGTAAATTTTGCGGAAACAGGTTATATTTTATTGAGAATGATAATCAATGATTAATAGCTGAGGAGTGAGCACGAATGAATCGAGAAGAATTGTTTGATGTAACCGTGATAGGCGGAGGACCTGCAGGGCTTTATTCAGCTTTTTATAGTGGACTCAGAGAAATGAGAACGAAAATAATAGAATTTCAACCACATTTAGGTGGAAAAATACATGTGTATCCGGAAAAAATGATTTGGGATGTAGGAGGACTATTGCCAGTTACAGGTGATAAGTTAATTGAACAACTTGTACAGCAAGGGTTAACATTTAAGCCGGAAGTTGTATTAGGTACAAAAGTAGAATCGATTATTCGTAATCAAGATGGTACTTTTACATTAAAAACAAGTACTGGCGAAGAACACTTTTCAAAAACAGTTATCGTCGCAACAGGAAGTGGTATATTGAAACCGCAAAAGTTATCTATTGAAGGTGCTGAGCGATTTGAAGTATCGAATTTAAATTATACAGTTAAATCTTTAAAGCGTTTCAAAGGTAAAACAGTTATTATTTCCGGTGGAGGCAATTCTGCTGTTGATTGGGCAAATGAATTAGAACCAATTGCGAAAAAAGTGTTTGTAACCTATAGAAAAGAAGAATTATCTGGTCATGAAGCACAAGTAAAACAACTTATGAACAGCTCAGCGGAGTGTTTCTTTAATACATCGATTACAAAATTAATTGCTGGTGATAATCATGAAGCGATCGAATATGTAGAATTAACAAATCATGAAACAGGTGAGGTTTCTCATTTACCTATTGATGAAGTTATTATTAATCATGGATATGAACGCGACATTACATTATTAGAAAATAGTGAGTTAGACGTTGCAATTATAGATAATTATTATATTGCAGGTAATGCAAATAGTGAGTCTTCAGTAGATGGATTATATGCTGCTGGAGATATTTTAAAGCACGAAGGGAAACTACACTTAATTGCAGGTGCATTCCAAGATGCTGGAAATGCTGTGAATAAAGCAAAACAATTTATCCAACCAGATGCAAGTGAGTATGGAATGGTTTCTTCTCATAATGAAGTATTTAAGAAGAGAAATCGCGAACTGATTAAGCAGATGATGAAATAATAAGGAACAAGCATACCCCCACGTATTTCTCTATTCCAATGGATGAGAGATGTACGTGGGGGTTTTCCTGTTTACTATATTTTCTATCATTATAATGACACCGGTTTCATCAGTTCATATGATATGAACATTTTATTGGTAAAGCATCCTAGAAAACAATTTAGCTATGTTTTGCTTACGCAGAACATGGCTAAATTACGCTGTCCCTTTAGCGCGTTCATTAGGAAATGGCATATTTAGTATAGAAGCAATATACTGTTTTCCATGCATTCGAGCTAATGATTCTAATATTTGGCGAACACGTTTTGTAAGATGACCTTGTTTTTTGATGGCTTCACAATATGCGTCATAGAAGGCATATTTAGCCCAAAGGAAATCATCTTGTTGGAATAAGAAATGATTTTTGTACCATTCACCAATTGTATGATAACAATTGTTTTCATGTATTGCTGTGCTTTGAGAAAGAAAACGATCAGATAAAGATACATTCAAATGAGAAATTGTGTTTTCTGTTTCAACTTGTAGTGTTTTTTCTAACATTGTAATGATGTGACGAGTAGCCATATGTTAACTCTCCTTTGTGTAAATGGGTAATACCATTCTATATTTAAAAAATTCTTACTATATAATACTATACAATATATGGAATGCATCTACCTGCTTTTTGAACTGCATTTACAAAATCTTTTTTATTTGTTTACAAAAATAAAGTAAAGTAAGATACAGTATAGATGAAAAAATAATAAAGGAATGAACGCATTGTATATAACAGTAGAAGAGACTGCGGAGTATTTGAATTTACCAAAATCGTATATTGAAGAGTTAATTCAGCAAAAGAAAATTCGTGCGCTATTCGATGGAGAGCAATATTTAGTAAATAAAGAACAATTCAATACGCATTTAGAACAAATGGAGAAATATAAGCAATTAGTGGAAGAAATATTGAACGAACCAATTCCAGAAGATATGGATGTTAAAGACGAAGATTAAACTATGGGAAATCCCTTATGAAGATATGCAGAAATGTATCTTCATAAGGGGTTTTTTGTTTAAAGATATCAAAAACATAAGGAGTTCTTAGCCTTTCTTCAAATTTTGATAGGTAGTAGTCTACCATGTTAAAAGCATATTTTTTTCTAGCTAGGACAAACATAGAGAACGTAACCTGTACAGATACATATACTATCAGTGCAAAAGCTTATAAATTAATGGAAGGGGTTTTCTCGTGAGTTTATTTCATTGTGATTTTTTGAAAGACTTAATTGGATCTTTTGTGAGAGTAAACAGGGGTGGTCCAGAATCTCAAAAAGGAACAATAATATCAGTATGTCCGGACTACTTTGTATTGCAGAATGAAAAAGGTGAGCTTTATTACTATCAACTTAGTCATCTAAAAAGTATTACAAAAAATGCGAAAGAATGTGGATCAAGTGATGGTGAGTGGGAAGATTGCGAATGTGCAGACGACTTTGAAGCACTACTTGAAAGTTTCAAATATTGCTGGGTGAAAATTAATCGCGGTGGTCCAGAGAAAGTGGAAGGCATTTTGCAAGATGTTTCTTGTGACTTCGTTACATTAATTGTAAAAGAAGAAGTTATATTAATTGCAATAAAGCATATTAAAAGTGTTAACTATAATGCATTAGCATGCGGAGAGAGCGATGAGAGCGACGATAGTAACAGTAAGGAAAGTAGTAGCGATAACTCAGGTCGCGCTCGTGCACAAAGACAATCAAGTAGAGGAAGATAATAAGAAAGGGGGATACGAAATTGGAGAACGTATTATGCTGTGACCAAATTAGATGTTTAGTTGGTGAGAATGTAAAAGTAAATCTTCGTGGACCAGAAAGTCGAGTTGGTGAGCTCGTATCGTTAGGAAAAGATTATCTAACGTTACAGTTACCTCATGGTGAACTAGTATATTATCAGTTGAAACATGTGAAGAGTCTAGTGAAGAAAGTGAAAGAAAGTAAATGTGGCGATTGCTATAGTTCATGTTTCTGCTCTGATGAGGATACTTTTCTAGATATATTAAAAGACTTGAAGTATAAGTGGGTAAAAATTAATCGTGGCGGTCCAGAGTGTGTGGAAGGTTTATTAAGTGAGGTACACCATGGCTGTATTACACTAGTAAACGGCGATGAAGTTATTTATGTAATTAAGTCTCATATTAAGAGTGTGAGTCAAGTAGTTAAATGTAAAAAGAATGAAGATGAATAATGTTTAATAAATAAGAGGGGCATTATGAGGGAAAGAGAAGAACAATTTCTTATTTCGATAGTATGAAAAGGAATTACTTACTATTAAAACAGAACTTTGCCCTGATTATTTTTTTAGAAATGGAAGACAGGTAAGAAGAAATTCATAGGAAGGAGGATATAGATGAATGAGTTAAACAAAAGTATTGGAGAAAATATATATGTTAAATTAATCGGTGAAAAAAGGTTTAAAGGTGTATTAATTGATGTAGGAAATGATATCGTTGTTCTTTACAATGGACAAGATTACGTATATATATCTTTATATCATGTACAATACTATAAATTTTTAAGACCATATGACGAAGAAATATTAAAACCAGATGTTGATTCTGTAATTAAGAGGGAATCCCCTTCAATTTCTTTGAGAAAAGTATTAAGTACTTCTAAAGGGATTTTTACAGAAGTTTATGTAGCAGGAAATGCTCCAATACATGGTTATGTTACAAGTGTGATGAACGATTATATTGTTTTTTATAGTCCGGTTTATAAAACGGTATATATATCTTTAAAACACTTGAAATGGTTAATTCCGTATAAAGAAAATCAAGTGCCTTATGCCCTCAATAAAAATGAACTCCCCGTGAATCCGTTAAATATTACGTTAGCTCGAACGTTTGAAGAACAGCTTATTAAAATGGCTGGGAAAATTATGGTGTTCGATTTAGGTGAGGAGTCCAATAAAATTGGAAAAATGGCGAAAATTGATGAAGGTCATATTGAAATATCAAAAGCACGTGATGCGAAAATGTATGTAAATATTCAACATGTAAAATCTGTCCATTGTCCGTAAGCTAGTTGAAAGGGCTGGCTTTTTCTTTTATATGCAGAAGAAAAGGTCGAGCCTATTTGTTTAGCTCGATTTGAATATGAGGGGAAAATGAATTGAATATAAATATATTATGGTGTGATTTTTTTGAGAAAATTTTGCACTAATTTATAAAGAAATATGTACGAGCTATCTTTTTATGTATTCAATTTATTTTTTGAGGAGGAGCTGCTCAACTAATTTATTAAAGGGGTTTTGTTTGTGGAGCAGTTTCCGAATTCGTTATCAATTACATTGCTTGGTAGTGCTGGTGGAGCAGCAAAAGCAGTTTTAGCAATTTTAAATCAAGCGATAGCAAATGAAAAAGATCCAATTTATAAAGTATTAAAGAATGCCAAATTTCATTTGGTGGATATAAAACAAAAAGATAGGATTTATTATGATGAGTTGTTTTCGAATCTGAAAGGTCAATTATATTTATATGAAATAAACCTTCAAAATGTAGTGGAATTTAAAAAGCATTTAAAAGAAAAAAGAACGAGTGTTGTGATTGATGTTTCAGGGGCAGATACGATTAGAGTATTAAGCTGCTGTAATGAACTAGGAATTTGTTATATTAATTCAGCCTTGGAAAATGAGGCAGTAGATCAGGACGATAGCTTAATCGGCTTTCAGCTTACGGAAAGATATACAAGGTTTGAGAAGGAGAAAGAGAAATTTACAAATACAAAAGCGATTATAGGTTCAGGTATGAATCCAGGTGTTGTTCAATGGATGGTTGTTGAGCTTATGAAGGAACGACCAAATGAAAGGCCCAGAGCATGTTATATTGTAGAACATGACACATCATTTTTGAATGATACAGCACTTATAAAGCCACATACACTTTATGCTTCATGGGCAGTAGAGCGATTTTTAGATGAAGCGATCTGGAGTTATCCGATGTATATGAGTCATCATCGTCCTCTTTACTTTTATGAAGATGTATATGCTTCAGAGTATAAAGTGAAGTTAGGAGAAAAAGAATTCTATGGTTGTTTAATGCCACATGAGGAAGTATTAATTTTAGGGAAAAACTTCAATATGGAAGTTGGTTTTCTTTATCGAATTAATGAGTATACAACAAATATAATTAGACAGAACTTAGATCAAGTAGAAGATTTATGGAACTGGAATCGTAAAGTGTTTAATCCAGCGGAAGAAGAGGTTGCTGGAGAGGACTTGGTCGGTGTGTTACTCGTTTATGAAAATAGTGAGACATATATGTATAATGTGATGAATAGTAGCCAAGTTTTTCGTAAATATAAAACGAATGCAACGTATTTTCAGGTAGGGTGCGGGATTTATGCGGGCTTGTCCAGTTTACTTTTAGATCAATTCGAACAAGGTGCTTATTACGTCGAGGAGTTGTTATTAAATACAGAAAGTAAGTACGGTGAGTATTTAAATTTATATATGAAGGATTTTGTAATGGGGCATAATAATTTTACGGATGGATTGTTACATGACAGGGTAAGATGGATGTAAGTTGTTACTAAAAGGAAGGAGAGATCTCCTTCCTTTCAGTATTATAAGGTTAAATATTGCCCTGAAAGCAATTTCATACTTATACTTTAAGGAGATAACAATGAAAGTTTTTTGTATCGATCAAGGGGAGTTTTTATATGAATAAATACAAGAGCTTGATTTATGAAGAAAGAAGAGCCTTAAAGGTATTTATATTATTATTCTATATTATATTCTTTTTATATGACGCTATATATTATTTTGTGTATCCTGCTATGAATATTAGTGGAACAGCGGTAGGTTGGCCAGAAGGTAGTCTTGGGATAGGTGTGCCTATATTTGTAATAGCAATATTTCCTATTTCTATATATCTTCAAAAAAGAGGGTATGTATATTCTGTAAAATATTTATTTTTATTTGGGTACATGTTTATCAATCTTGTTAATAATTTAATGATTTATTTGCGAACGGATAGACCTTTTGAACATGGTAGTATGGTAGAAATGTTATTAATTTTATTTGCCCCAGTTTTCGTGAATAGAAAATACTTTTATTTAGTTTCCTTTAGTGTAATTGGAAAGTACGTATTTTTCACATTGCTATTACAAGATTTAAAAGTGGTAATTCCACTTGTTTTATGTGTATTCTATTTCATTATTTCACATTCTTTATTAAAACGATTTCAATCTTATGTAAGAACAGTGGTTGAAATGATGAACAATATGAAAGAGACGGAAAATTTAGCTGTGATTGGGACTATGTCTACAACAATTGCCCATGAAATTCGAAATCCGTTAACAGCGTTAAAAGGGTTTACGCAAATGCAAAAAGAAAGAAATCCAGCTGATACGATGAGCTACGACATTATGTTACAAGAAATTGAAAGGGTTAATGGATTTGTTAGTGAATTGATGTTGTTAGGAAAACCAAAGCCAACAAATTATGAAAGGTGTAATATACGAGACATCCTTCTATATGTTGTGCATCTAATGGAAAGTTATGCAACGCAATATAGAGTTAAATGTCATTTACAAGTAGATGGGAATTTACCGGCTATAAACGGTGATGATAAGCAATTAAAACAAGTGTTATTAAATATCATTAAAAATGGAATAGAATCAATGCCAGAGGGTGGAGAAATTCATATCCGTGCATATCAAAAAACGCAAGGACATTTGTGTATTTCTGTTAAAGACCAAGGATTTGGTATAGAGAATGAAAAGTTGGAAAAAATCGGCAAGGCGTTTTACACAACAAAGGAGAATGGTACAGGACTTGGATTAATGATTACATATAAAATTATTAAGGAACATCAAGGGAGTATCACGATCCAAAGTAGTCTAGGAGTAGGAACGAAAGTCGAAATTTTTCTGCCGACCGTTTAATGTATTGGGAGAAAAGATTTTTCAGAAAAGTGTTCTTGTTGTGTAAATATAAACATTTTATAAAATGTTTCAAGAAGGGTTTTTTTTATAAAATACTTCGTTTATAATGGAGGAAAATATCGACATGAGATTGATTGCTCATGTAACGGTTCAGTAGTGTTATGAAAAGATAAGAAGGGGTGCACGCGCATCCTTTTTTCTATGCAGATATTATGAAAGAGGTGGTATGATGGAATTAACATTAAATTCGACTGTATGTTTACACACGATTCAATTTCGAAAAGAGCAAAAGAATTATATTGTAAAAGATACAATTACAGGAGAAAAATATGAAATGCCGCCACTTTGGATTGATGCATTGGCAATGATGCGTGACGGTTTTTTATTGGGAGAAATTGAGGAGAAATTAAAAGAAGAGTATCCATCTGAAGAAGTGAATATGTTAGCATTCACGAGGCAACTGTTAGAACTAGAACTTGTTGAAATGGTAGATGGAGAAGAGATAGCTTGCACAAAGAAGAAAGAGATAGATTGTTTAGCTTGGGTGCGTCCTCGTGTGGAACAATTCTTTCTTAATTTAAATAGAAAATATAGAAGCAAAGACCAGTAGTGGCCTTTGCTTTTTTTAATCCCGCTATTTGCCGGGCAGTAAGACCCCCACCTCAAAATTCAGCGGAAGCAAAGAAGTTAGGTGTGGGATGAACAAAACCCCCACTGATTAAAGGTTCACTTTATAGGTTGTGTTTAAAATATAACAGCAAATGCTCTTGCGAAAGCACCGTCACTATTTTTAATTTTTAAAGGTGCGGCTGAGAAAAAGAAACGTTTTGTTTCGATAGCATCTAGATTTGTTAAGTTTTCGATTAAATAAATATTATTCCCTAGTAATATGTGATGAATCGGTGATGTTTCTGTTGTGACTTCATCAGGAGAAATGAAATCTAAACCGATAGATTTTACCTTTAATCGCACTAGTTCTTTAGCTAATTCTTCAGAAAGGTAAAATGCTTCTTTCTCATAAGCTTCTGTATTCCATTTAGTGGATAGATTAGAATGAAAAATAACAATATCACCTTCTTTTATGACAGTATTATGCAATACTGCCTTAGGTAATTTTCGCTCTTGAATATGTGTTACATCTATAAGAACAGCTTCGCCTACAAATTGATCCAGCGGTAATTGATCGATGGTCGTTGCGCCTGAAATAAAATGCGCAGGGGCATCACAATGTGTGCCAACGTGAACGACAGAATGAAAATCTGTAACTTGATAGCCTGATTCTTCAACACTTGTAACAGCTTCTAGTTGTATTTTAGGTGTTCCAGGAAATTGAGACATATTATTTTCAAATGTTTGCGATAGATCAATTACTTTCATTTTACATACCTCCAATATATATTTTTCAAATAATAAAAAGCTCATCCTTCAGTATCAAGAAAGATGAGCTTTACATGCTAGTTGAGTTTTATCTTCCAAAATGCAATGCATTTTGCAGGAATTAGCACCTATTCAGTTTGTATAAACTGAGGTTGCTGGGCTTCAAAGGGCCGGTCCCTCTGCCTCTCTTGATAAAGAAGTATTTAATTTTGAAATCGGAATTTTCCGATAGTTAAATTGTAATTCATTTCCTTTTTTCGTGCAATGCAAAATAGGTATTCACCCAAATAAAGCTGCTCGCATATTGTAGCTTATGTAAATAGAATGCTGCGAAGGAGTGAGTGCAGTGACAGGAAATGTATTAAATTATTATGCTGGTGGTAATACAGCTAGGGGATTTCACAATTTATACGAAGAGAATTTAAAAGGATTAGACAGGTTATTTATCTTAAAGGGTGGCCCAGGAACGGGAAAATCTTCTTTAATAAAGGCAATAGGTCGTGAATGGATTGAAAAAGGATATGATATTGAATTTTTACATTGTTCTTCTGATAATAAATCGGTTGATGGTGTAATTATCCCAAAATTAAAAGTAGGAATTGTTGATGGGACATCGCCGCATGTTATTGAGCCAAAAATGCCAGGAGTTGTTGAAGAGTATATAAATTTAGGAATTGCTTGGGACTCAGATAAACTAAGAAAGCAGAAGTTAGAAATTGAAAGATTTGTTTCAGAAGCAAGCAAAGCTTTTCAGTCTGCTTACGCACGTTTTAAAGAGGCATTGGTTATACATGATGAGTGGGAGAAGATATATATTGATAATATAGATTTTAATAAAGCAAATGAACTAACCAATCAGCTAATCCAGAAATTATTTGCAGATAAAAGCGGGAGACAATCGCTTGTAAAACATCGTTTTTTAGGAGCTGCTACACCGAAAGGAGCAGTTGATTTTGTTCCTAATTTAACAGAAGGGTTACCACATCGTTATTTTATAAAAGGGCGCCCAGGCTCTGGAAAATCAACGATGCTCAAAAAGTTAGCTAAGGCAGCTGAAGAAAAAGGGTTTGAAGTTGAAGTATATCATTGCGGATTTGACCCGAATAGTCTTGATATGGTTATCGTAAGAGAATTAGGATTTGCAATTTTTGATAGCACCGCACCACATGAATATTTTCCAAGTCGCGAGGGTGATGAAATTATTGATATGTATGCCCTTATTGTTACGCCAGGGACGGATGAGAAATATGCGAAGGAAATTCGTGATGTCTCCATTCAATATAAAGCAAAAATGAATGAGGCGATGTCTTTCTTAGCGAAAGCAAAATCGGTTCGTGATAAATTAGAACGAATTTATATTGCTGCTATGGATTTTTCAATAGTAGATGCATATAAAGAGGAGATTCAAAAAGAGTTTGAACGAATTGCTACTACTGTAATCGAAAAGCAACAATAGACGTTTCATTAGGCTGTCAGTAATTTCTGACAGTTTTTTTGGTATGTAGTAAAATTAGTATTGTATTTGTCGAATTTCCAAGGAAATAATCAAAAAATGGAGGTGTTATGCAATGAGAGAGAAAATCGAGTCGGAGTTAGAAAGAATTGAAAAAGAGAATGATGTGAAAATTTTATTTGCGGTAGAATCAGGGAGTCGTGCTTGGGGTTTTCCATCGAAAGATAGCGATTATGATGTTAGGTTTGTTTATATACATCCGGTAGAATGGTATTTATCAATTCATGACAAACGAGATGTAATTGAATATCCAATTAGTGATGATTTAGATATAAGTGGTTGGGATATTAAAAAGTCTTTGCAACTATTCGCGAAGTCGAATCCTGCTTTACTTGAGTGGATTCGATCACCAATTTTTTATTCGAAAAACTCTAATTTTCCAGAACTACTTCAACAGATGAGTGAGAAGAATTTTGATCCAAAAGCAACGATATATCATTATTTACATATGGCGTCGAAAAATTATCGTGAATTTTTGCAAGGTGAGAATGTAAAGCTGAAAAAGTACTTTTATGTATTACGTCCCATTTTAGCTTGTAAGTGGCTAGAAGAGAAAACGACTTTACCTCCTGTAGAATTTGACCGATTGATTACAGAATTATCATTAGAACGTAGCGTATTAGATGAAATTGAAAAGTTGTTAATAAAGAAAAAAGCAGGTACTGAATTAGATGTTGGATTGAAAATTAAGGTGCTAAATCAATTTTTAGAAGAACAAATTCATTACTATCAGCAATATGTAAAAGGAATTGAAAAGGGATCAGGAATCGATATTGAGAGTTTAAATACATTGTTTCGAGATATGTTGTTTGAAGCATATGAAAAAGAGCACAAGTAAGTTTGTGCCCTTTTTATTTTGTAGGAATGAAGAAAACAGATATAGCTGCGATAAGACCTGCAAAGGAGAATAAGTAAAAATTCCATGCTAAGTCATATTGCATTGTCATAATAATACCGACGAGAATTGGGCCAGCAATTGCACCAACTCGGCCAAGCCCCAGTCCCCAGCCTAAGGAGGTAGCTCGGATATGTGATGGGAAGTATTGTGTTACATATGCATTTAATATTTGAGTAATACCGACTGATCCAATACCAGCAAGGCCAATTAAAAGATAAATGATTGTAACAGATGGTTTGATTGTTAATAGTCCGATACATATGGCTGCCATAAGATAAGAGATGCTAATAATAATTTTTGCTCCTATACGATCAGCAATTGCTCCAGCGAATAATGCGCCGATAGCTGCGGTAATATTTAGCATAAGTAGAAATGACAGACTAGACCCAAGAGGATATCCTGCCTGGCGCATCATCTGTGGTAACCAAGTGTTTAAACCATATATTAAAAACATTCCCATTATATAAGTGATCCAAAAAAGTAGCGTTGCTTTTATGTATTCTTTTGAGAATAAAGTAAAAAATCCATTTTTCTTTCGTATAGTAGATGGGTCTTGATGAGTTTTATCTTTTACATGAAATTCAATTTGAAAACGATTAAGAATTTGGTTCACTTCTTCTTGGCGATTACGTGATAATAAAAATTGAATGGACTCGGGTAAATAGCGAATAATGAAAGGAATGAGGAGTAGTGGAATCATTCCGATACCAAACATAATTCTCCATCCGAAATCTTCTAACATAAGCATGGACAAAATAGCACCTAACACGAGACCTAAAGGATAGCCAGTAAACATAAGAGCATAAATAAAAGATTGCCTTTTTTTTGGTGAATATTCAACAGTAAGTGCTGAAGCTGTTGGGATAACACCGCCTAATCCGATTCCTCCTATAAATCGAGATAATCCAAATAACTCAGGAGAAGGAGCGATAGCCGCTAAACCCATTGTGATAGAAAAAAGTGCTAAACAGCATATAAGCGTCCATTTACGCCCAATTAGATCTGTAATCGTTCCAACTAGAATAGCCCCAATAAACATCCCAAATAAAGCATAGCTTGCAATTGTACCAGCATGCGCTGGTGATAGCGCCCAGCTTTTGTCTTCTAGGAGCTTTGGTAGAACGGCACCGTAAATACCTAAATCATATCCATCAGCTAAAATGGCTAGCCAACAAATAAAAACAACAAGTTTTGTAATAGAGCTTGGAAAGATAGTTTCTGTAGATTCTAGATGAGGTGGAGCTGAAGGTTGCATAATATTCACCCCTTTTAATTTGTAGATGAATATATTATTTTATTTAATGTTAGTATTTTCCTCCTTGTGTCGAATTTTATCTGAAAAGGGTTTATAACAAATAAAGAAGTTCAACAGTAATTTTGTTGAACTTCTTTATTTGTTTACTCATTATCAACTCGTTTTAACGGTTGATCTGCTGGGCCTTCAAGAACGTCTCCCTCAATTGAAAAACGAGAACCATGGCAAGGGCAATCCCAAGTACAATCACCATTATTCCATTCAACTTCACAGCCGAGATGTGTACAAGTTGTATCGACGATATGTAATTTTCCTTCTTTATCCTTATAAGCACCTGCTCGTTTACCGTTAACATGTACGACAGATCCTTCACCAACTTCGAGATCTTCTGGCTTACGTAATGCGGTTTCAATCTTTCCTGCAATTAAATGTTTCGCAACATCAATGTTTTGGGAGAGGAACGTTTTTATATCTGGATTTGCATGGAAGCGTGATGGTGCATACAGTTCTTTATAGGGACTGTGAACTTTTAGGATGGAGTCCTTCAGTAGGTGAGCGGCAGCAGTTCCAGTTGTCATTCCCCATTTGCGATATCCAGTTGCAACAAATATATTTGGATTTCTTTCGTTAATATGTCCGATATAAGGAAGCTTATCTAGAGTAATTAAATCTTGTGCTGACCATCTATAAGGAACTTCATCTATTCCAAAAGTGGCTTCAGCAAAAGAATAGAGTGCTTCATAATGAAGCATTGTATTTATTCCCTGACCTGTTTTATGACTCTCTCCGCCAATCAAAATTAATTTTTCTCCATTGTTTGTTATATAGCGTAAGGAGCGCTTTGGATCATCAATACTTAAATACATGCCACCTGGATACTCCGTTTTTGCTTTTATTGCAAGAGCGTAGGAGCGTTCTGCGTACATTCGCGTAAAGAAAAAGCTATTCGCATCATAAAAAGGAAAATGTGAACAAGAGACGACATATTCACAAGTGATATGATGGCCCTCTTTTGTAATTATTTGTGGATAATCGCCCTTTTCCACATCCATAGCTGTTGTTTGTTCATAGACCTTTCCGCCCATCTCCACAAACTTTTCTAAAAGTGTTTTTAAATAAAGAAGGGGATGGAAGTGTGCTTGATTTTTCATTACAAGCGCAGATTGTACTGGAATAGGAATCGATAGAGATTGAACATAGTCACAAGGTATATTTAATTTTTGATAAGCTTCATATTCTTTCGATAAATTTCTTAATCCGTTATCAGTAGTTGTATATAAATATGAATCTTCATTTGAGAAATTACAGTCGATTTTATATGTTTGAACAGTTTTATTTATGAATTGTAGAGCCTTATTATTTGATTCATAGTAAAGCCGGGCCTTTTCTACACCGAAATGATTTATTAATTCATCATAAATAAGATCATGTTGTGCTGTTACTTTCGCTGTTGTATGCCCAGTCGTTCCGTTTAAAATACGGCCGGAATCAATTAAAACAACATCGACGCCTTCTTTTGCAAGTAAATAGGCAGTAGTAATACCTGTAATACCAGCACCGATAATAGCAACTTTCGTCTTTATATTTTCGGATAAACGAGGGAAAGTAGGAAACTGAGTAGATTCAATCCAATAAGATAGCGGCAGTTGTGGAAATGTATCACTTGTCATTGCGGAAACCTCCTGATTTTAGAACAATTTTCCTTTTAATATTTCCATATTATATGAAATTCATGTGTGTTGTTTTAGAAGTAGTCTATTTTTATTAAAAGAGGTTATAAATTATTTTAATATAATTAATTAGGTGGGGCATTATGAAGTAGTAGGATTTATATAAAACTAAATTCAAGTGATTCAGTTTTGTTGATTACATAGGGAGTTATTGAATGAGATAGAGTCTATGGCGTTTAAGAAAATGTCTATATATATTGGGTAAATCCTTATGGAATCTATACATTTTCTTTAGTGAAATAAAGTATGATTATAAAAATATAACCACCTTTTATTACTAGGTCATAAAAGGTGTTGACAATATAGAAATTCTATTGTTATGATTCATCATGTGGAAAGGTTGATAGAGAGTAAAAAGAGAAATGTTTTTCATTGATAATAAAAGCGAAAAATAAGTGACGATAGAGTGAGTATATTTTCCTTATAATAGATGCTTTTTGGATCACCTAGTAAAATCAATCTGGAAGCAAGAATTAATATATGTAAGTTGCGCAAGGCGCGGCATAAGAAAGGAGCAAAAGGATGAAGGAGCTTCATACGTTTGGGTGGTATGCAGCACGTGTATCACCACATTTGCCGAAAAAAGCATTTAAACCAGTGCCTACTCGTTTATTTGGTGGACTGGCTTATTTGCTTGTGGCATTGGCGGGGTTAATAGCGATTGGTGTATTTGAATTGAATGTGTGGGCGAATCTAGGAATTGCAATTGTTCTTGGATTATGTTTTGCTTCACTTGGATTTTTAGGGCATGAAATTTTACATGGAACTGTTGTAAGAAAGGCATGGCTTCGTGACTTCTTAGGCGCGATTGCATTTATGCCATTATCAACAGGGCCAAAGCTTTGGAGAAAGTGGCATAATGCAACGCATCATGTTCATACACAGCATGAAGAGAATGATCCAGATGCATGGCCGACACTTGAGAAACTTAAGAAGAGTAAGTTTTTGAGTTGGGTATATCGTATGCCCCTTCATGTACGTTCATTCTTTAGTTTTCTGTCACTAACAATTCAATTTACATTGCATTCGACTCGAATGTTCTTTCATTTTATAAAAGAATTTAAGTCATCCAATCAAAAATCTGTATGGCTTCAACTTCTTTTACCTTGGACAGTTTGGATTAGTTTATTGTTTATTATGGGACCAGGAAAATGGTTATTTGCATATGTCATTCCGTTGTTAATTGCTAACTTTATTGTAATGGCATATATCGCAACAAATCACCGCTTAAATCCAATTGTTCCAGTAAATGATCCATTAGCAAACTGTTTATCAGTAACAGTGCCGCGCTGGGTAGACGTTTTACATTTCAACTTCTCATATCATACAGAACATCATCTGTTTCCTGCTATGAGTTCAAAATACTATCCGTTAGTAAAAGAGAAGATTAAAGAAATGTGGCCGGAACGCTATCACGAAATGCCGATGACAAAAGCATTGGCAGCACTTTGGAATACACCACGTGTGTATTATCACGGAAGTGAATTAGTTGATCCGCATAGAGAGCATTTCTATGGTTCTTTAGGAAATGGACTAGATCCTCATAATATTTCATATCGTGAGGAACATATAGAAGAAAAAGAGAGTATTAAAAAAGTAAATCAGTAAAAATAGATGTATTTTATAGCAAAAAAGCAAGCTCTTAGTGAGCTTGCTTTTTTGCTATAAAGAAACTTCTTTCTTGTTTTTTCTGCTCACTTGGACGGAGTTAGTTTCTTTTCGTTGTAATCGTTTTTCTAAAAGATTAACAAAATAAGTAAATAGAAGAACAAGTACGAGATAGTATGCACCAACGATTATGTAAGTATCTAATTGTTGGAAGTTACCTGCTGCAATTGATAAACCTGATCCCCATAATTCGGACATTCCTACATAAGCAACAAGTGAAGAATCTTTTAATCCGATAATAAATTGGTTTCCTAGAGGAGGAAGAGACAGACGAAATGCTTGTGGTAATATAATTCGTCGCATAGCTAAAGGATAAGGCATGCCTAAAGAGCGAGCTGCTTCTAATTGTCCCCGGTCAACGGATTGAATAGATCCACGGAAAATTTCGGTAATATATGCACCGTTATGAATTGCTAAAGCGATTGCTCCTGCCCAAAAAGGGGTGAAAACAACAACGGATGTAATTCCAAAATAGAGAATGGCAATTTGAACAATTAAAGGTGTACCACGAATAATAGCAATGTAGACATGAGCGATACTATTTAAAACTTTATTGTTAGAGATTCGAAAGAAAGCGAATAATAATCCAATTAATGAACCGAGTACTAGGGAAGTTAATGTTAATTGTAATGTGACAATAGTAGCTTTTAAGAGTGTGGGATAGGAAGAGATAAAAATTTCAAACATGCGTTTCACCTCATATTGTATAGATTTTAGTAGAGAATGAAATGCCCCACATAAAATGAACACTTAATCAGTGGGGCACTGTTTATGAATCTTTTGAATGGCTAACTTACTTACTTCGTTTTTTCCTCTTCACCAAGAATATTACGCCCGAACCATTTTTTACTGATCTTTTCATACGTACCATCTTTAATGATTTCATCTAACGCTTTATTTACTTGCTCAACCATTTCTTTATCATCTTTGCGGATAGCAATTCCCATTTCATCAAGATTTAATGGTTTTCCGGCTTCTTTTATATTCGATTTTCCTTCTTTTATCATACGTAGACCAACCATTTGATCCGTAATTACTGCATCAACACGCCCAGGCTCTAAGTCCATAAGAGCAGTAATATCACTGTCATATTCTGTGATTTGATCTGTATATTTTGCAACAAGATTTTTAAAGGTA
This sequence comes from Bacillus cereus group sp. BceL220, assembly GCF_051776965.1. Lineage (NCBI taxonomy): Bacteria > Bacillati > Bacillota > Bacilli > Caryophanales > Bacillaceae > Bacillus > Bacillus cereus group sp. BceL220. The sequence continues at coordinate 87,524 of NZ_JBPWBC010000013.1, forward strand.
CTAGCTTTTACAACACCAATTTTCTTACCTTTTAAATCTTCTGGAGAAGAGATAGCGGTATTCTTTTTAGCCACAAAAATTTGGGCGCCAGAGCGATAGTACGGATTTGAGAAACTAACAGCTTTTAAGCGCTCCTCTGTAATTGCCATACTACCCAGTATTACATCATATTTCTTCGCTTGAAGACCTTGAATTAGCGTTTCCCATGGGTTTGTAACTGGCGTAGCCTTCATGTTCATCTTTTTAGCAAGAGCTTCACCGATTTCTACATCAAAGCCGACAAGTTTGCCGTCATTTTCTTTATAGTTAAAAGGTTTGTATAATCCACTCATCGCATAGCGAAATTCTTTTTCACCATTTGATGAAGTAGTAGAGCTTTCTTTGCTACAAGCTCCTAGTATGAAGGATGTACATAGTGTAATGCTCGCAACAATGGTTAATAGTTTTCTTTTCATAAAACCCCTCCTATATATTGATCATACGGATGGTTTTTTAGTATGTTATTGAAATATTTTATTTGGATGATTAGTTGTGCACCGTATGAATATATTCCTTTTCGTTTGAAACAGAAGTTACATTATAAAACGTTGCGTAAAAATTGTTTTGCTCGTTCATGTGATGGAGCTGAAAAGAATTGTGCTGGCGGAGCATCTTCTACAATCTTTCCATCGTCCATAAAGATGACGCGATCAGCTACATCTTTTGCGAAATTCATTTCATGAGTAACAATAACCATTGTCATCCCTTCTTCAGCAAGTTCTTTCATAACTTGCAATACTTCTCCAACAAGTTCAGGGTCTAAAGCTGAGGTAGGCTCATCAAATAGCATAATCTTAGGGCTCATTGCAAGAGCTCGTGCAATGGCAATGCGCTGTTTTTGACCACCTGAAAGAAGATGAGGAGTTACATCCGCTTTATCTTGAAGGCCGACTTTTTGGAGAAGTTGATTTCCAATATCCTTTGCATTTGCTTTCTCTAATTTTTTTACGTGAATAGGTGCTTCTATGATGTTTTCTAGTGAGGTCATATGAGGAAAGAGGTTAAAGTGCTGAAAAACCATACCGACATTTTCACGGACTTTATTTAAATTTGAATGCTTTGGATCAATTCGCTCACCTTGTAAGTGAATTTCGCCTTCATCGTACATTTCTAAAAAGTTAAGACAGCGAAGTAATGTACTTTTACCAGAACCACTGGCACCAATTAAAACAACAACTTCTTTTTCTTTTACTTCTAAATCAATTCCTTTTAACACATCAAGTGAACCGAATGATTTTACTAGATTTCGAACTTGAATCATACAAAACCCCCAGTTAAAAATATATTTTACAAATGTTGCCCCTTATTTCTGTTATTAGTCATAAATTGTCAGAATCCTTTATTTTTTTCGTGCAATTTGATATTCAAAGAAATAATAATTTTTAAAATCCCTATATCCTTCTATAATGAAAATATGGATAATAATATATAGGTAGTATTTATATTGCTTATAAAAAGGGGGAAAGGGAAGATGGAAAAAGAAAGGAAAACATTTTCTTTTGGATTACGTACACAACTTATGCTATTCACTACAGTTTTAGCTCTCATTACATATTCAACAAGTATATTTTTTATTTACGTGATATACGATTATTTTCAAAGTTATGTAAGTCAAACAGTATATAATATTATCGTTATGTTATTAGGGGTAGTATGGTCTGGAATTTTAGCATATGGAGCAGCCGTATTTTTAATTAAACCGCTTCGCAAGTTAGAGGAAGCGGCAAGAAAAGCAGCTGAGGGTGATATTCGTGAAGATGTTCCATTACCGAAGACAGATGATGAAATTAAATCTTTAAGTGTTGCATTTAATATGATGTTAGGAAACTTAAGGGGCATGGTAAAAAATATTGATACAACATTTTCTTATACAAACAATCAAGTACAGCAGATTAGAAAACAAACAGGCGAAGCAACGAGACAAGCGCAAGGTGTATCTGAGACTCTTGCAGAGATTTCTTCAGGCGCTGAGCAATCAGCAGCATCAATTCAAGCAATTGTTTCTGCTGTTGATACAACGACGTCTATTGCAAGTGAAGTAGAAGAAAAAGCGAAGCAGTCTGATACGTTGTCTTCAGAAATGGTTCAAGCTTTAGGGCATAGTACTCGTGTCTTTACGTCTTTAATTCAAGGTATTCAAACATTGGCAAAAGAAAATGAAGATTCCATGCAAAATGTACAGAAGTTAGAAGAACGAATGAAACAAGTAGAACATATTGTGTCTGTTGTGAGTGCGATTGCTAGCCAAACGAATTTATTAGCACTAAATGCTTCTATTGAGGCAGCTCGCGCAGGAGAGCATGGAAGAGGTTTTGCGGTTGTTGCGGAAGAAGTACGTAAACTTGCTGATGAAAGTGATCATTCTGCAAGAAACATATCTCAGTTATTACGGAATATGCAAGATGAAGTACAACAAGTTGCAATGAAAATGACAGAACAAGTGAAAATAGCTAAAGAAGAGGCGAAACGTGGGGAAGCTACGGAATTAATTTTAAAAGAAATGTCATCAAGTGTTATGGAAGTAGCCGATGCAACTCAGCAAATTAGTAGTTATATGAATGAACAAGTGAGCCACATTCATCAAACAGGAGCACAAACAAAAGCTGTAGCAGCAATTGCTGAAGAAACGTCAGCTGGTTCGCAAGAAGTGGCGCGTGTAACGCTACAACAGTCTAAAAATATGATAGTAATCGATCAATTATTAAAGGACTTAGAGAAGCAAGCAACTGATTTGAAACAAACAATTGAACGATTTTCAATGTAAAAGGAAGAACAGAATGCTGTTCTTCTCTTTTTTATTTAGTTTGATTTAATATTTACAGTTAAACTATGAACGTTTCCGCAACATTCTTTTCTCTCCCTTTCGGATGAAAATTATAGCGAGCTATAATATTAAAAGGGGTGTCTTTTATGAAAAAAGAAAAAAGACAACGGTTAATTAAACAATTTGTAAAGGAGTATGAAATAGATAAGCAAGAAAGATTAGTAGAATTGTTAGCAAAAAAAGATGTATTAGTAACACAAGCTACGGTTTCTCGCGATATTCGTGAGTTAAACTTAACGAAGGTACCTTCTCAAGAAGGATTAATGATATATAAAGTTTTCTCAGAAGAGCATTTACAAACTGATATAAAGTTAAAGAAAAAATTACGAGAAGTTGTTGTGAAAATTGATTGTGTAGATCAATTAATGGTTATTAAAACATTACCTGGTAATGCACATGTTATTGGTGTTTTATTTGATGAGTTAGATTGGAAAGAAAAAATAGGATGTATATGTGGAAATGATACATGCCTTATAATTTCACAGTCGAAATCAGATAGGGAGATTATAGAAGAAAGATTAAATTTAATTATTTAGATGCAAAAATCCTGTTTTTAATAAAATTAAAAACAGGATTTTTGTTTAAATACGGAAGTTAAATATTCAACATATATGCGTAATATATGTGTTTTTTATTGAAAAAGCGAGAGAGTTTGTTATAAAAATACAAATTCGTATGATTTTAAAAAAATAACTTGTTTAATATTTCACAATGATAATGTGGATGCTTTCACAAAGATAAAAGTGCAGAGCATTTATTATGTACTTGTAAGACATCAAACATATTTAAAAGGAGGTACAACAAATGAAACATCCGATACATGTTACTTCAGAAATTGGGGAATTACAAACGGTTTTATTAAAACGACCGGGTAAAGAAGTGGAAAACTTGACGCCAGATTATTTGCAACAATTATTATTTGACGATATTCCATACTTACCAATTATTCAAAAAGAGCATGATTATTTTGCACAAACGTTACGCAATCGGGGTGTTGAAGTTCTTTATTTAGAAAAACTAGCTGCTGAGGCGTTAGTAGATAAAAAACTTCGAGAAGAATTTGTTGATCGTATTTTAAAAGAAGGACAGGCTGACGTAAATGTTGCACATCAAACTTTAAAAGAATATTTACTTTCCTTTTCAAATGAAGAATTAATTCAAAAAATTATGGGCGGTGTACGGAAAAACGAAATTGAAACAAGTAAGAAGACACATTTATATGAATTAATGGAAGATCATTATCCGTTTTACTTAGATCCAATGCCTAATTTATATTTTACTCGTGATCCAGCAGCTAGCGTGGGCGATGGCTTAACGATAAATAAGATGAGAGAACCAGCGCGTAGACGTGAATCATTATTCATGGAGTACATCATTAAATATCACCCAAGATTTGCAAAACATAATGTACCAATCTGGTTAGATCGTGATTATAAATTTCCAATTGAAGGTGGCGACGAGCTAATTTTAAATGAAGAAACAATTGCGATTGGAGTGTCTGCTCGTACTTCAGCTAAAGCAATTGAACGTTTAGCTAAAAATCTCTTTAGCCGACAAAATAAAATTAAGAAAGTGTTAGCAATAGAAATTCCAAAATGCCGAGCATTTATGCATTTAGATACAGTATTTACAATGGTTGATTATGACAAGTTTACAATTCATCCAGCCATTCAAGGGCCAAAAGGGAATATGAATATTTATATTTTAGAAAAAGGATCAGATGAGGAAACTCTTAAAATTACACATCGTACTTCTTTAATGGAAGCATTAAAAGAGGTATTAGGCTTAAGTGAATTAGTTCTTATTCCATGTGGAGGAGGAGATGTAATTGCTTCTGCTCGTGAACAATGGAATGATGGCTCGAACACATTAGCAATCGCACCAGGTGTAGTTGTTACATATGATCGCAACTATGTATCCAATACGTTATTACGGGAGCACGGTATAGAAGTAATTGAAGTGCTAAGTTCGGAATTATCTCGTGGTCGTGGGGGTCCACGTTGCATGAGTATGCCAATTGTTCGTAAAGATATTTAGTATAAATAACGGAGAAAGTAGGGATGAAGTATGTTAATGACTAGACCAAATTTAAAAGGAAGAAGCTTTCTAGCAGAAAAAGATTTTACACAAGAAGAATTGTTATATTTTCTAGATTTGGCAGCAGAATTAAAAGAGAAAAAGAAAAATGGTATCCCGCATCATTATTTAGAAGATAAGAATGTAGCGCTCTTATTTGAAAAAACCTCCACTCGTACGCGCTGTGCATTTACAGTAGCATGTACAGATTTAGGGGCGAATCCTGAATATTTAGGGAAAGGTGATATTCAGCTTGGGAAAAAAGAATCCGTAGAGGATACAGCAAAAGTGTTAGGGCGTATGTTTGACGGAATTGAGTTTCGTGGATTTAATCATGAGACTGTAGAATCTTTAGCACAAAATTCTGGTGTGCCAGTTTGGAATGGATTAACAGACATGTGGCATCCAACACAAACACTAGCAGATTTATTAACAATTAGAGAACATGTAGGGAAGTTGAAAAATGTGAAGCTCGTTTACGTTGGAGATGGACGAAATAATGTTGCTAATAGCTTACTAGTTGGTGGAGCAATCGTTGGAATGGATGTACGTATTTGCACACCAGAATCTTTATGGCCTGCACAAGAAGTAATTGATTTAGCAAAAAAATATAATGAACAGGTAATGATAACAAGTAATGTGGAAGAAGCTGTTGCGAATGCAGATGTAATTTATACAGATGTATGGGTGTCTATGGGGGAAGAAGAAAAATTTGCTGAACGTGTCGAGTTATTGAGACCTTATCAAGTAAATATGAAAATGATTAAAGAAACAGGGAATGAAAACGTGATTTTCTTACATTGTTTACCTGCATTTCATGATGTTGAAACGATGTATGGCGAAGAAGTTTACGAGAAATATGGGTTGAAAGAAATGGAGGTAACTGACGAAGTATTCCGCAGTAAACATTCAAAAGTATTTGATCAAGCTGAAAATAGAATGCATACAATTAAAGCGGTTATGGCAGCTACTTTAGGAAACATGGAGTAAAGAAGAAAGGGAGTCTTCCTTTCTTCTTTCTCCTCCTTTAGACACTATCATTCACTATTGCTTTTGTATTGTTATTGCAATTAAAGAGAGGTGAGTGGAATGGGTGAAGATAAGAAATTAGGGTTGTTTACACTAACGGCTCTTGTAGTTGGGTCTATGATTGGCGGTGGAGCCTTTAATTTAGCGAGTGATATGGCAAAAGGTGCTGGTGCTGGAGCCATTATTATTGGCTGGGTTATAACAGGAATTGGGATGATTGCACTTGGATTATCTTTTCAAAATCTAACTGTAAAACGGCCAGATTTAGATGGTGGTATTTTTAGCTATGCAAAAGCAGGATTTGGTAATTTTATGGGATTTAATAGTGCGTGGGGATACTGGCTATCTGCTTGGCTTGGGAATGTAGCTTACGGTACATTATTATTTTCTTCATTAGGATATTTCTTCCCGATCTTTGAAGGCGGTCAAAATGTAGAATCCATTATTGGTGCAAGCGTATTATTGTGGTGTGTTCACATGTTAATTTTACGTGGAGTTCAATCAGCAGCACTTGTGAATTTAGTAACTACAATCGCAAAATTAGTACCTGTATTTGTATTTATTGTCATAGGAATCTTCGCGTTTCATATTGATACATTCTTAGATGGATTTTGGGGGCAAACTGGTTCTTTTTCATGGGGAGCAGTTGGCAGCCAAGTTAAAAGTACAATGCTTGTAACTCTATGGGTATTTATTGGGGTAGAAGGGGCTGTTGTTTTATCCAGTCGAGCAAAAAATAGAAGTGATGTAGGGAAAGCAACGGTTATTGGCTTAATTGGTACACTCATCATTTACATTTTAATCACATTATTGTCTCTTGGACTTATGCAGCAAGCAGATATTGCTGGTTTGAAAAATCCAGCTATGGCTTATTTATTTGAAAGTGTTGTTGGAAAATGGGGTGCTATCTTTATAAATTTAGGTTTGGTCATCTCTGTATTAGGTGCTTGGTTAGGTTGGACTTTGCTCGCTTCTGAAATTCCATATTTAGCCGCTAAAGATGGAGTATTTCCAAAATGGTTCGCAAAAGAAAATAAAAATAAGGCTCCAGTAAATTCATTATGGATAACAAATGGTTTAATTCAAATATTCTTGTTAACATTCGTCGTTTCTGATCAGGCGTATAACTTTGCATTCTCTTTAGCATCTTCAGCCATTTTAATTCCATATGCTTTTTCAGCATTTTATCAACTGAAGCATAGCTTAAAATCTGAAGAAGTAGATCGAAATAAAAATATAATAATTGGTTTGATAGCAAGTATTTATGGTGTGTGGTTAGTTTATGCAGCTGGTTTAGAGTATTTATTATTAACAATGACTTTATATGCGCCAGGTATTTTTATTTTTTACAATGTTCAAAAGCAAAAGAGTTCGAAGCAAATATTTACTCGAGTGGAATTAGCATCATCCGTAGCAATTGGTGCTTTAGCATTCTTTGCGATTTATGGATTAATTACAGGCAGTATTACTTTATAAAGCGCTGTGAAAGCGAAATGAACTGGAGGGCTGAAATATGGTACGAAGAAAAATTGTAGTTGCACTAGGGGGAAATGCGATACAGTCTGGAGAAGCTACTGCGGGAGCGCAGCAAGAAGCGTTGGAAAAAACAGCGGAACAACTTGTGAAAATAATGGAAAATGATGTGGATATAGTAATTGCGCATGGAAATGGCCCACAAGTGGGGAATATTTTATTACAGCAAAAAGCTGCAGAAACGGAAAAGACACCTGCAATGCCATTAGATACTTGTGGGGCAATGAGCCAAGGGATGATTGGATATTGGATGGAAAATGCGATTGAAAAGGCATTAAAAAAACGGAATATACAAAAAGATGTAGCAACGGTTATAACGCGCGTTGTTGTGGATAAAAAAGATGAGGCATTTAAAAATCCAACTAAACCAATTGGTCCTTTTTATACAGAAGAAGAGGCCAGAAGATTAATGGATGAAACAAAAGCAGTGTTTAAAGAAGATGCTGGTAGAGGATGGAGACGTGTTGTTCCATCACCGAAGCCTGTAAGTATTCATGAACATAAAGTGATTAATTCTTTGGTGGAAGATGGAAACATAGTGATAGCTGTTGGCGGGGGTGGAATTCCAGTAATTGATTCCGAAGAAGGGTTAAAAGGAACTGAAGCGGTTATCGATAAAGATTTCGCTGCGCAGAAATTAGCAGAATTAGTAGATGCCGATACGCTCGTTATTTTAACTGCAGTTGATCATGTGTATGTAAATTATAATCAACCGAATCAAAAAAAATTAGAGCATGTCACAGTGAATCAATTAGAAGAATATATTGAAGAACAACAATTTGCTGCGGGAAGCATGCTTCCAAAAATTGAAGCTGCTATTAATTTTGTTAATACAAATCCAAAAAGAAAAACAATTATTACGTCTTTAGAAAAAGTATATGAAGCACTAGAAGAAAAAGCTGGTACTATTATTTCAAAACAGAATGTATGCATGTATGTTTAAATTATTATGTACGCTACTTAATAGTAAAAAAAAGAATGAGGTTAATAACTTCATTCTTTTTATTTATTAATATTTTTTGTACTCATTGTTCATAAAGTTTTCATGATGAAATCTGAATATATAAGTTAATTATGATAAAATTCAAATTGAATACGCTTTCTTGATTTTTCGCTCCAACATACAGCAAGAGAGAGGGAATTTTATGAATAGACGGAACGTAGTGAAAGACTTAAAGCAGTTCGAATTATTTGCTCATTTAACAGAAAAAAAATTGAAAGGCTTAACAGAGTTTGTTTATTGGCGAACTTATAAAAAAGGTCAATTTTTATTTTTAGAAGGGGATTCAAGGGAAAGAATTTACTTCATGTTAGATGGTTTTGTAAAGTTAGAGCGGGTTAATCAAAATGGGAACTTATTATACGATGACTATGTAAAGCGGTATTCTATTTTTCCTTATGGTGGTATGTTTACAGACAGAGGATATAACTATACAGCAGAAGCAATGACGGATGTGGAGGTATATTATATTCCAACGGTAATCTTTGAAGATATGGTAAAATCGAGCAGAACGCAATTGATGTACGTTGTTCAGCAATTATCATCTATATTAAAATTGAATGAAAATCGAGTGCAAAATATTACAATTCCTAATGCACAAGATCGTGTTATCCAAACGTTAAATTATTTAATGCAGGATTTAGGAGAACAGAGTGGGGAAAAGATTGTAATTTCATGTCCACTTACAACAATTGAAATATCCAAAATATCTGGAACATCTCGAGAGACAGTTAGCAGCGTATTAAAACAATTAAAAAATGATAGCATTGTTACAATTTTAGATAAAAAAATTACAATACACAATCCAACATATTTTGAAGAAATCTCTATGTGAAAATTGTATATTGATTTTTTAATTCATAATGTATATTAATAAGGTTCTTTATATATTTATAAGGAACTTTTTTACGTTATCCTCTATAAAAAGATTGTATAGTATGGTAATAATAGCTAAAATCGATAATAAAAAACAAAGTGAAGGGGAGAAAGAATGATTCGTATTGAGTATGATCGATTAGTAGCTATTTGTTACAGTATAGGGGTTTTGTTATTATTAAAAATTCCAAATGATAATGAATTAATTGGGGAAAAACTATTCAATGTCTATAAGGTTCCGATACATACGTATGTTTATATGGATTATAAAGTCTCAAATATATTGATTGTTTCTTTCATACTACATGTACTTGCATTTATATTATTTTTAAAATGGCTAGGAAAAAAGGAGTCTAGTGCATTTAGAAAAATGAATAAGATAAAAGTAGTAGGCATTAGTATTTTGATTGTAATGATGCCGTTTATTTTAAATACAATCCTCCAGACATTGAATAAAACATGGTATTACGCAGGAAAAACAGGGGTAGAAGCAATAGAATATAAAAAAGAAGATAGCCAGTGTAGAATGGAGAAAAATGGAGAGAATATCCAACCGAAGTGCATTGTTACTTTAAAAAATTATCGTAATCATTCACAAGCATTAAAAGTTGTTTTATATGATAATGCAAACGAGAATTCAAAAAGCTATCCAGTACCGAAACCAGTCTATTTACAAAAACATGAGACAAAGCAATTTGAATTTCAAGTTCCTGTTTCTTATAATAGAGGTATTGAACAAGATAAAGTACCAAATATTAAATTACATTCATTGCATGAAAATAATACGAAATACAATTAATCTGTAAGTAAAAGTTTATGAGTAGGAGCAAGAATTTGAAACGATATAGAAAATCAACTTGAATCATCCAACATACTGCGAGGTAACGGTATATTGGATGATTTTTTTATGTTATCCCCTTTTTTCACGTATGAAAAGGAGGAATACTTTGTTGGAAATGAAAAACATCACAAGGATCATACATGGTTTTTACTTTACGTAATCTGTGAAAGTTAGAGCCATAATAACTAGTTTGCCAATTTTTAATGTCGATATCGGGCCAGTTCACATAGTCACCTAGTGTATAAGGATCTAAGCTTTCTCGTAAACCTTTAACCCAGCGTATATTTCGATTTTCTTCATCATCGCATTTCCAAGAGGTAATGTATTCTTGAGCAATAATTGCTTTACGATGAAAATAAGCCGTTTCATTCGGCGAAATATTTTCAACAGCACCTATGAGCGATTGATGCCAAATACTAGCATCTTTATTTGGTGCATGAGAAAGAAAGGATTGCATGATTTGAATGCCTTTAAGGGAAATAGGTTTATAGACATAGGAACCAGAGCGCTTGAAATTTTCAGGGATGTTACCGCCATTAAAAAATTCAACAGCCTTTATATAAGGAACTTCTTCTATAAAGAGAGAGGGGCTACCAGTTTCAAGAAGAGGGGATAATAGGGAATGGAGTTCAGAGGGAGAACCGACAAACTCGCCTTGTGCTTCGATTTTATTTCGTTGCTTGGCGAATAATTCGATCGATGAAGTGAGACGTTCATCTATATAAGGTGCCCAGTTTTGCCACGCTTGAAATGCAGCAATAAAGTCTTCCCATTCCCATGTAATTGAGAAAATTGATACATTTTTTACGGGGTGGACTCGAAAAGTTAAGGAAGTGATAATTCCGAAGTTTCCACCACCGCCACCACGGCATGCCCAAAAAAGGTTAGAGTTTTCTTGTTCATTTGCACGAATGAGTTTGGCACCAAATTTTCCACACGCTTGTACCATTTCCACTTCCATTAATTGATCACATGTTAATCCAAATAAGCGTGAAAGCATACCAATACCACCGCCAAGTGCTAATCCAACAATTCCAACGCTTGCACTTGTACCAGCAGGAATTGTAACACCGTAATTCCAAAGTTCTTTATAAACAGTGCCAAGATTTGCACCAGCCTCAATTGTTGCTGTTAATTTCTCTGTATTAACAGTAATGCGATGCATTTCACTCACATCAATAATAAGTCCTCTATTTAAAAGAGAGAAATTTTCATAGCTATGACGTCCACTTCTTAACCGAAATGGTATATGACGTTCACGTGCCCATTTTAAGGCGTTACATACATCCTTGTTATTTTGACAAAAAACAATAATACAAGGGAGTTTTGGAATACTTAAATTTAAATTCATTCGGGCTACGTCGTAGTCAGGATCTGTGGGAACAACGATACGACCTGTTAATTTTGTTTGCTTCAATTTCTTACTCCTTTCCAAAATAATCAGAGCTTTTTATTAATATATGAAAAATGTCTGTAATACGCGTGGACAAGGAGAGGTGGAGAATGAGATTTACCTTTGTGAGAAATAAATAAAGCATAAGAATAAAGAATCTACATAGAGTTCAATGAAAACAGTTGCAAACTGTTCATATTTTGTTATGATAGTGTTACGAAAACGTTTGCATAAAATTCTGATGGGATGCAAAAGGAGAGAAGGACTATGAATAAGACATGGTGGAAAGAAGCAGTTGCTTATCAAATTTATCCACGAAGCTTTATGGATTCAAATGGTGATGGTATTGGAGATTTACAAGGTATTATTGCAAAACTGGATTATTTAAAAGACTTAGGTATAGATGTAATTTGGATTTGTCCAATGTATAAGTCGCCTAATGATGATAATGGTTATGATATTAGTGATTATCAAGATATTATGGATGAGTTTGGTACAATGGCAGACTTTGATGCTTTACTAGATGAAGTTCATAAGCGTGATATGAAGCTTATTATTGATTTAGTTATTAATCATACGAGTGATGAACATCCATGGTTTATTGAATCACGTTCATCTAAAGATAATCCGAAGCGTGATTGGTATATTTGGCATGATGGTAAAGATGGTGCGGAGCCAAACAACTGGGAAAGTATTTTTAATGGTTCGGCATGGGAATATGATGAAGAAACAGAACAATATTATTTACATCTATTCTCACGTAAACAACCAGATTTGAACTGGGAGAATAAAGAAGTTCGTGAAGTACTATATGATACGGTTAATTGGTGGCTTGATAAAGGTATTGATGGTTTCCGCGTTGATGCGATCAGTCATATAAAAAAAGAAGAAGGCCTTAAGGATATGCCAAATCCAAAAGAGTTAAAATATGTGCCATCTTTTGATAAACATATGAATGTGAAAGGTATTCAACCTTTATTAGAAGAGCTAAAAGAAAATACATTCTCTAAGTACGATATTATGACTGTTGGTGAAGCAAATGGCGTTAAGATTGAAGATGCTGAGCTTTGGGTTGGAGAAGAGCAAGGTAAGTTCAATATGGTATTCCAGTTTGAACATTTAAGTTTATGGGATGCAGAGAAGAAGAAAGACCTTGATGTTGTAGGATTGAAAAAAGTATTAACGAAATGGCAAAAAGGATTAGAAAATAAAGGATGGAACGCTTTATATATTGAGAATCACGATAAACCACGTATCGTTTCAACATGGGGAGATGACAAACAATATTGGCGTGAAAGTGCAACAGCTCTAGGAGCGATGTATTTCTTTATGCACGGTACACCGTTTATTTATCAAGGACAAGAAATTGGTATGACAAATGTTCAGTTACCAAATATTGAAGATTACGATGATGTAGCAATTAAAAATTTATATCGCGAGAAAATTGCAGAGGGCGTACCACATCAAGATATGATGGAGATTGTATGGGCTTCTTGCCGCGATAATTCACGTACACCTATGCAGTGGAATGATGAGATGAATGCTGGTTTCACAACAAGTACACCTTGGTTTAGCATGAATCCAAATTACAAAGAAATTAATGTTGAGAAGCAAAAAAATGAAGAAAAGTCTATTTTCAATTTCTATAAGAAAATGATTGCCCTGAAAAAAGAGCACGATGTACTGAACTATGGTACGTACGATTTACTTTTAGAAGACGATCCACAAATTTATGCATATACACGTACGTTACAGGATGAAAAAGTCATTGTAATTAGTAATATCTCAAAAGAGGAAGCTGTGTATAATGAGGGTTCATTTGCACTAGAACGCAAACGTTTGCTTTTAAATAACTATGAAGTTGCAGAACATGAAGAAGTAACAACAATTGCTTTAAAACCTTATGAAACAAGGGTTTATCGCATTTCATAATAAAAAAGGATGCTCTTTGAGCATCTTTTTTTATGAAAAAAAATAAATTTCTATTGCAAAGTGAAAACGCTTTTATTAAAATAGATTTATGAAAACGGTTGCGTAAAGATAAAAATAAAGTAACATAAGGAATCGTTTTCATAAAGGGAACAGAAATTATAATTTAAATCATTATGTTGTTATAAATAAAGGGGAGGAAGAACAGATGAAAATTACTTCTTTTGATTTTTGGCAAAAGTTCGGGAAAGCGTTATTAGTTGTTGTAGCCGTAATGCCAGCAGCTGGTTTAATGATTTCCATCGGTAAGTTAATTGGTATGTCTGCTGGGGATGTTAACGCAGTTCATACAATCGCTCGCGTAATGGAAGACATCGGTTGGGCAATCATTACAAATCTACACATCTTATTCGCAGTAGCAATTGGGGGATCTTGGGCGAAGGATCGTGCAGGTGGTGCATTTGCAGCGCTATTAGCATTCGTCTTAACAAACCGAATTACAGGAGCTATATTTGGCGTAAACGCTCAAATGTTAGCGGATTCAAAAGCGACAGTTTCTTCAGTAATAGCAGGAGATTTACTTGTAAAAGATTACTTTACTTCTGTACTTGGTGCACCAGCATTAAACATGGGAGTTTTCGTGGGGATTATCACAGGTTTCTTAGGAGCTAATCTATATAACAAATATTATAACTATAATAAATTGCCACAGGCATTAGCATTCTTTAATGGAAAACGATTTGTACCATTCGTTGTAATTCTTTGGTCTACAGTTACTGCGATTGTATTATCATTTCTATGGCCATTCATCCAAAGTGGGTTAAATGAATTTGGTCGCTGGATTGCAGCTTCAAAAGATAGTGCACCAGTTGTTGCACCGTTTGTATATGGAACGTTAGAGCGTTTATTATTACCATTTGGTTTACACCATATGTTAACGATTCCGATGAACTATACAGAGCTAGGCGGAACATATACGATGCTAACTGGTTCAAAAGTTGGACAAGTTGTAGCAGGACAAGATCCATTATGGCTTGCATGGATTACAGATTTAAATAATTTATTAGCAAATGGAGATACGAAGGCATATAACGATTTATTAAATAACGTTGTACCAGCTCGTTTCAAAGCTGGACAAGTTATCGGCTCAACAGCAGCGTTAATGGGGATTGCATTTGCGATGTTCCGTAACGTTGATAAAGAAAAGCGTGCAAAATATAAACCAATGTTTTTATCAGCAGCATTAGCAGTATTCTTAACAGGTGTAACAGAACCAATTGAATTCATGTTCATGTTTATTGCTCCAGTATTATATGTTGTATATGCTATTACAACAGGACTTGCATTCGCACTAGCTGATTTAATTAACTTACGTGTTCATGCATTCGGATTTATTGAGTTAATTACTCGTACACCAATGATGGTTAACGCAGGTTTAACAAGAGACTTAATCAACTTTGTTATTGTTTCATTAGTGTTCTTCGGTCTTAACTTTACACTATTTAATTTCTTAATTAAAAAATTCAATTTACCAACACCAGGGCGTGCAGGTAACTATATTGATAATGAAGATGAGGCATCAGAAGGAACAGGAAATGTACAAGACGGTTCATTAGCAACAAAAGTTATCGATTTATTAGGTGGAAAAGAAAATATTGCTGACGTAGATGCTTGTATGACACGCTTACGTGTAACAGTAAAAGACTTAGATGTTGTTGCACCAGAAGCACAGTGGAAACAAAATGGTGCTTTAGGGCTTATTGTAAAAGATAAAGGTGTACAAGCGGTATATGGTCCGAAAGCTGACGTATTAAAGTCAGACATTCAAGATATGTTAGGTGCGTAATAATATGAAATTGCTAACTTTAAACTGTCATTCTTGGCAAGAAGAGAATCAAATAGAAAAGATAAAATATCTTGCTAAAGTAATTCAAGAAGAAGAGTACGATGTCATCGCATTGCAAGAAGTAAGTCAGTCCATACAAGCTGAAAATGTATGCGGTAACAAGAAAAAAGATAATTTTGGACTTTTACTATTAGAAGAGTTAAAAGCGCTATATGTAAAAGATTACAATATTACTTGGGATTTCTCTCATATTGGTTATGACGTGTACGAAGAAGGATTAGCGATTATAACGAAGCATAATATTATAAAAGAAGATACGTTCTTTATTTCAGAAAACGAGGATACAACGTATTGGAAAACGCGTAAAATTGTAAGTACAACAATTGCTTATAATGGTAAAGATATAACGTTTTACTCTTGCCATCTCGGTTGGTGGAATGATGAAGAAGAGTCATTCAAAGGTCAAGTTGATCGTTTGATGGAGCGTGTAGATAGTAATAAGCTCGCCTTCTTAATGGGGGATTTTAATAACAATGCTCGCTTGGAAGGCGAAGGTTATGAGTATATGATGCAAAAAGGGTTGTATGACACATATGAATTAGCAATAGAGAAGGATGAAGGAACGACTGTCCAAGGCGAGATTGCTGGTTGGGATGAAAATAAACATAATTTGCGAATCGATCTAATATTGTGTAACCAAAGTAAAAAGGTTCATTCTTCAAAAGTTATTTTTAATGGTACAAACAGAAATGTAATTTCAGATCATTTCGGTGTAGAGGTTCAATTGGATATATAATAGAAGAAATCCTCACAGAGAATAAAAGCTGTGAGGATTTTTTTTAGGAATACAAGTATTTCCAAGAGAAAATACTTGTATTTTTTATGACATTTCATATATATTTGTTATTATTGAATGTAAAACCGATTTGGTCATTTTGTATTCATACTTTGACTCACTTCGTTATATAATAAAGTAAGTGAAAGTTAATGGGAAAAAATAGTACGTTTTTGGTTAATACACGATGTAGAAAGTGATATAATTGCAAAATGCATGTATCATTTTCTAAAGAAGGAAAAATATATAATTAGGTGATAACTTCTATGAAACAGATTTGGCGTATTTATAAGACAGATTTACGGAATGTAGCCAAACATTGGGCTGCAATTGTTATTGTTTTAGGATTAATGATTTTACCATCGTTATATGCATGGTTTAACATTAAAGCTTCTTGGGATCCGTATGGAAATACAAAAGAGGTTCCCATTGCAGTTTCTAACCAAGATGCAGGTTCTAATTTAAGAGGGAAAGATATTAATATCGGGAAAGAGATTGTAGACTCCCTTAAGAAAAACAAAAATCTTGGCTGGAAATTTGTAGATGAAAAACAAGCGATTTACGGAGTTGAGCGTGGGGATTATTATGCAAGTATTACGATTCCAAAAGACTTCTCTGAAAAAATTGCAACTGTTCTGGATGAAAATCCTAAAAAACCAGAACTGGATTACTATGTGAATGAAAAAGTAAACGCGATTGCACCGAAGATTACAGCAAAAGGTGCATCAGGTATTACAGAAGAAATTAGTAAAAACTTTGTAAAAACAGCAAACGGTGAGATTTTTAAAATTTTCAATGATCTTGGAATCGATTTAGAAACAAACTTACCAAGTATCGAAAAAGTAAAAGATCTTGTATTTAAGTTAGAAGCGCAGTTCCCAGAAATGAATACACTCATGGATAAGGCATTAGATGATGCAACTCGAGCAGAAGATGTTGTAAAAGTAGCGCAGAAAGATTTACCTGTTGTAGAGAGTGTAATAAATGATGGGCAGGAAGCGTTGGCGAATTTAGATAAGTTCTTTGCAAGACAAGATCAAACATTAAAAAACGCTCCAGGAACGATCAGAAATGATTTAGTAGCAGCAAAAGGCGTTATGGATAGTGCAGCTGCATTTACTGACTTTTTAATGAATCCAGGTGTAGAACTAAATATTCCTGACTTGTCTGGAATGAATGGATTACCTGAATTCCCAGCGAGACCGGATCTTTCTAAGTTGAATAGTGATGGGTATAAAGGGATAGCACAAAATATTAATCAAACAGTAAATAATGTTCTAAGCTCATCACGTGCAGGAACAGCTTATGCACAAAGTGTTATGGATGGATTGCAAAATGGAAGCGTTGATCCAGAGATAGCTAAGAAAAATATTTCGACTATATCTAATAATCTTCAAACGCATATTGACAATCTTTCTTATGTAATTGATGTTATGGCTCGTTTAGAGCAAGGGGCTCAAACTGAGTTTGGACAAAATTTCTTTAAAACAAGAAAAGAGCATTTAACGGATATTAAGAATGGACAACAAGATTTAAATAATCGTTTTAAACGTTTAAACGATTTAATTAGCACAGGTCAGGAAGTTAAACAAGATGTGCGTGATGGAATTAATCAGAAATTAAATGAAACAAATGCTTTAATCGATCGAGCTGAAAAAGATTACAATGAAACGTTTGTAGCTGATTATAAAAAGGCAGTTAGCGCGGTAGATCAAGCTAAAGCTGATGCGAATCAAATATATGATAATGCAAAAGCAGATTATGATAAAGCAAAAAATAGCCTTGAAGGTGCAAAAGCAGATTTACAGAAAGCAAAAGAAGATGTACAAAATAGAGGTATTAACGGTTTAGATTCAACGAAAGTAGCTTTAAATAGCTTAAATGGTCAATTCCAATCTGGAATCGGTTTAATTGATGATATGATTCCAGTTCTAGAAAGTACAAATAAGGTTTTAGCGGATGTAAATAGTGATAAAAACCTTAATAATGGAATCGCAAAATTAAACAAAGCGAAAAGCAGCTTACAAAAAGGTGTAGAGGCAACGAATAAGGGAATTACACTTCTTAACAATGGCCAGAAACCTACAAAAGATGTAATTGAAAGTATTAACAACGCTGCGAAGGGCGGATCAGCTCAATTAACAGATGTATTATCGACGTATGATTCAGAAATTGTACCTAATTTCAATACAGCAATTGCTCGTACAAAAGAGATGTCGAAAAATACAACTCAAATTTTAAATGATGCAGACAAAAAGCTTCCAGATGTTAAAAAATTACTAGAAGATTCATCAAAAGGCTTAGTAGACGGTAGAAAGAAATTAGTAGACATTAAAGCTGAAATGCCGGAGACTGAGAAAAAGATTAAAGACTTAGCAAATAAAATTCGTGATTTTGAATCTGAAGAAGATATAAAAGACATCATACGCTTATTGAAAAACGATGTTGAAAAGCAAAGTGATTACTTTGCGAATCCAGTCAATTTAAAAGAGAATAAATTATTTGCGATGCCGAACTACGGTTCAGCGATGTCACCATTCTATACAGTGCTTGCATTATGGGTAGGCGCATTATTAATGGTTTCATTATTAACGGTAGAAGTACACGAAGAGGGCGCGAATTATAAGAGCCATGAAATTTACTTCGGACGTTTATTAACATTCTTAACGATAGGTCTTTCACAAGCGTTTATCGTATCGATGGGAGATATATTCTTACTCGGTACGTACGTAGTCGATAAGTTCTGGTTTGTGTTATTTAGTTTATTTATTGGTGGAGTCTTCGTTTGTATTGTATACTCACTCGTTTCTATTTTCGGAAACGTTGGGAAATCGATGGCGATCATTTTACTTGTACTACAAGTAGCAGGATCGGGCGGAACATTCCCAATCCAAATGACACCAGCGTTCTTCCAAGCGATTTATCCGTTCTTACCATTCACATACGCAATTAGCGCAATTCGTGAAACAGTTGGCGGAATGCTTTGGGATATCGTAACGCGAGATTTACTTGTGTTAAGTGCTTTCGTAGTAGTTATGATTGTTGCTGCGTTATTACTGAAAACACCAATTAACAAATCAAGTGAAAAATTTGTTGAGAATGCAAAAGGAAGTAAAATCATTCACTAAAATAAAAGGTTCCTACCGATAGAGGTAGGAACCTTTTTGTTTAATCAAATTTTAATTTTTTTAATGCTTCTGCGAATGGGTTATTTAATGGTTCTTCTTCTTTTTTCTGTTGTTTCATATATTTTTGAACGTCGCGTTTATCGGCTTTGTTTCCAGATTCTTTTTTACGTCGCTCTTGGAATGTTGATAATTTCTCACGATAGCCACATTTACATGCGAAAATTTGGCCTGCACCTTCACCACGTAATTCTAGTTTCTTCTTACATTGTGGACAGCGAGCATTTGTTGTACGAGATACATTTTTACGATGACCACATTCACGATCTTGGCATACGAGCATTTTTCCCTTTTTGCCGTTTACTTCTAGCATTGGTTTACCGCAGTCTGGACAAGACTTCGTTGAAATGTTGTCATGTTTATATTTTTTATCACTCGATTTAATTTCAGAAACAATTTCTTTCGTATAGTTCTTCATTTCAGAAATGAATACTTCTTTTTTCAGCTTACCTTTTGCGATAGCCTCAAGTTTTTGTTCCCATTCACCAGTTAGTGTAGGGGATTTTAACTCTTCTGGTGCTAAATCAAGTAACTGACGGCCTTTTGAAGTAATATGAATATCTTTGCCACGTTTTTCAATTAAGAACGAATTGAATAGCTTGTCGATAATATCAGCACGCGTTGCTACAGTACCTAATCCACCAGTCGATTTTAATGTATCAGCGAGTTGTTTATTTTGCGTATCCATATATTTTGTAGGATTCTCCATTGCTGAAAGTAAAGTTGCTTCATTAAAGCGTGCAGGTGCTTTCGTTTGGCCTGATGTTTGCATAAGTAACTTTACAGTTAATGTATCGCCCTTTTCAATGTGAGGCAGAAGCTGCTCTTTTACGTCATCAGTTACATCATCGTCTTCAAATCGATTTTCGTATACTTCCTTCCAACCAGCATGTAAAATCGTTTTTCCGCGTGCAATGAACGTTTCACTACCAACTTTGGTACGTAATGTTAGTTGCTCGTATTCGAATGCTGGGAATAAAACAGCTAAGAAACGTTTTACAACTAAATCATAAATTTTGCGTTCTTTATCTGTGAATGCTGAGAAGTTAACGTATCCTTCTGTTGGAATAATCGCATGATGATCGCTTACTTTACTATCATCAACAAATGATTTGTTAGGTTTGATAGGCTTTTGTAATACTTTATGTGCGAAGGGACGGTATTCTCCAACACCACATGCTTTTAGACGTTCTGGAAGTGTTCCAACGATATCAGATGAAATGTAGCGTGAATCTGTACGAGGGTACGTTAGCACTTTATGCTGTTCATACAATTTCTGCATAATATTTAATGTTTCTTTAGCAGAGTAACCGAACTTTTTATTTGCATCACGTTGCAATTCAGTTAAATCGTAAAGACCAGGAGAGAATGACTTCTTCTGTTTCTTATCAATTTCCACAACAGTAGCATGTTGTTTATCTAAACTTTTTACAATACCATCAATTTTTTCTTTATTAAAACTACGGCTATTGCCATTTGCATCTTGCCAAGTAAGTTTGAGTTTCTCCATCGTTTGAGCTTCGATGCCGTAGTAAGTTTGAGCTTTGAAGTTCTTTATTTCATCCTCACGACTAGCAATCATAGCAACAGTAGGGGTTTGTACACGGCCGCAATTTAACTGGGCATTAAAGCGAGTCGTTAAAGCACGAGTTGCATTAAGACCGATATACCAGTCAGCTTCTGAACGCGCAACTGCTGAAGCGTATAAATTGTCATAGGCTTTACCTGGTTTTAAATTTGCAAAACCATCTTTAATTGCTTTATCGGTTACAGAAGAAATCCATAAACGTTTGATTGGTTTATTTAGCTTAACTTTATCGATAATCCAGCGTGCGACTAATTCCCCTTCACGTCCAGCGTCTGTTGCTACAATAATTTCATTTACATCTTTTCTAAGTAGCTGACTTTTTACAGCATTAAATTGTTTACCAGTTTGTTTAATAACCGTTAATTTCAAACGCTCAGGTAGCATCGGTAAATCTTCTAAATTCCACTTTTTATATTTCACATCATAACTTTCTGGATCTGCTAATGTAACGAGATGACCTAAAGCCCAAGTTACAATATATTTATTACCCTCAAGATAGCCGTTTCCTTTTTTATCACACTTCAGTACACGAGCAATATCTCGTGCAACGGAAGGTTTTTCAGCGATTACAACGCTTTTTGGCATATTAAAAACATCCTTTCAAATTTCCATAAGTTAAATATAGCATACATCTTCTTGAGATTCAGTTTCGCTCCATATTTGAGCTGTTTTTAATGGAGTGAACAAAATCCCAACTGATTAAAGTTTCACTTTATCAGTTGCTTCTATATTAAATAGAAAAGTAAAGAACTTGTTATTTTACTAGAATAAGAGTAGACTTTGAAGTAGATGAATAAGAAACACATGGGAGTTTGTGGATACAAACTGAGAGTATGGCTACTAGTCCGTCATTGACCATTTGAACCTGTTGGATAATGCCAGCGTAGGGAGAGTGTAAAAGCACATGTTCAGGCACTTTGCGTACGCGCAAAGTGTCTTTTTGTGTATCTCCCATCATTATAGTTAGGAGATGAAAAGGATGAATATGAAAGAAATTAGTAAAGTAGTGGATTTGGTGAGAGAATCTAATCCGCTTGTTCATAATATTACAAATGTTGTTGCAACAAATTTTACTGCTAACGGTTTGTTGGCACTTGGGGCATCGCCTGTAATGGCGTATGCAAAAGAAGAAGTAGCAGAAATGGCTAGCATTGCTGGAGCGTTAGTATTAAATATGGGGACACTTCGTCCTGAAGAAGTAGAAGCGATGTTACTCGCGGGTAAATCAGCAAATGCGAACAATGTGCCAGTACTATTTGATCCAGTTGGTGCAGGAGCAACTTCGTATCGAACAGAAGTTGCGAGACATATTCCAGCCGAAATAGATTTAGCAATTATCCGCGGCAATGAGGCTGAAATAGCAAACGTTATTAATGAGAAATGGGAAATTAAAGGGGTAGACGCTGGTACTGGAAATGGCAATGTTGTAAGTATTGCAAGGCAGGCAGCAGACGAATTAAATACAGTTGCGGTTATTACTGGAAAAGAAGATGTTGTTACAGATGGAGAGAGAACTATTGTTATTCGAAACGGTCACCCTATTTTAACGAAAGTTACGGGAACAGGTTGTTTACTAACGTCTGTAATAGGAGCATTTGTAGCAGTAGAAAAAGATTATGTAAAAGCAGCAGTAGCAGCATTAACGTTTTATGGTGTAGCTTCGGAACTGGCAGCTGCTAAGACCGTGGAAAAGGGACCTGGTAGTTTCCAAATTGAATTTTTAAATCAGTTAGCGAATACTACTGCTGGTGATATTGAGAAGTATGGAAAGATTGAGGAGTTAGAGTAAGGGGGATGAAACACATGATGCGCATTGAAACAAAGAAGATGTCTAAGTTATTACAAGTGTATTTTATTATGGGAAGTAATAACTGCACGAGGGATCCTTTAGCTGTATTGAAAGAAGCGTTAGATGGTGGAGTGACACTTTTTCAATTTCGCGAGAAGGGGGAAGGTTCTTTAATCGGAGGAGATAGAGTGCGCTTTGCAAAAGTATTGCAGACGCTTTGTAAGGAATATAGTGTTCCTTTCATTGTAAATGATGATGTAGAATTAGCCATTGAATTAGATGCAGATGGTGTTCATGTAGGACAAGATGATGAAGGAATTACATCTGTTCGTGAAAAAATGGGAGATAAAATTATCGGTGTATCTGCTCATACAATTGAAGAAGCACGCTTTGCAATCGAAAACGGAGCAGATTATTTAGGCGTTGGACCTATTTTCCCAACGAGTACGAAAAAAGATACGAAAGCGGTTCAAGGAACGAAAGGATTAGCTTATTTTAGAGAACAAGGAATTACAGTGCCAATCGTTGGTATTGGTGGGATTACAATTGAAAATACAGCGGCAGTTATAGAAGCGGGTGCGGACGGTGTTTCAGTTATTTCAGCAATTAGTTTAGCTGAATCTACGTATGAAAGTACGAGAAAATTAGCTGAAGAAGTAAAGCGAATTTTGTAGAAAAGGACATGTAGTATTTTAAGTGCTACATCGAGAAGTAGACTGCCCAAAAAATTTAAACAAACGTTTGATTAAAAAAGCACAAACCTTTTTAAATAAAGGTTTGTGCTTTTTCTTTAAAACATAATTGAAATTAAGAGCATTCCAATTCCGATAGAAGTAAATGTTGCAATTAAGCCTGGAATCATAAAGCTATGATTTAATACGTATTTACCAATACCTGTTGTACCGGTACGGTCAAAGTTAATGGCAGCAACGATTGTTCCATAGTTCGGAATGAAGAAATATCCATTTACTGCAGGGAACATCGCAATCAGTAGCGCTGGTGGAATACCAAGGGATAGTCCAAGTGGCATTAAGGCACGTACTGTTGCTGCTTGGCTGTACAGTAAAATAGATAGAATGAATAGTGCGATGGCAAATAGCCAAGGCGCACTTGTTACTAAATGCTGAATAGATCCTTGAATCATATTTAAGTTTCCATTAAAGAAAGTATCTCCCATCCAAGCGATACCGAAAATTGCAACAACTGCTGTTGCTCCTGCTTTAAAGACGTTACCAGACACAATGCTTTCTACATTTGGTTTACAGAAAATAATAATAAGAGCCGCGATAGTTAACATAACCATCTCAATTGTGTTCGGCATGGAAAGACGGGCTAACTTCCCATCAACTATCCATCCTGGACGAAGTGCTTCAAATGAACCAAGAAGTACAACAAGGAAGGTTCCTACAAGGAAAAGGATAACTGATAATTTTGCGCCCTTTACACCTACAAATTCTTTTTTCTCTTCAAGCTTAGGAATCATTCCTTCTTTTAATCGTTTTAAGTATTCAGGGTCTTCATTTAATTCTTTTCCCATCTTACTAGCAACGAATGCTGCTAACATACAAGCAATGAAAGTAGAAGGAATACTCACTTTTAAAATATCTAATAAAGTGATTTTATAGTCAGCTAACATTGCTAAAAGAGCAACTGTGGCAGCTGAAATTGGACTAGCTGTAATTGCTTGCTGAGAAGCGATTACGGCAATCGACATTGGGCGTTCCGGTCTAATCCCTGATTCACGAGAGACTTCTGCAATAACAGGAAGTACAGAATAGGCAACGTGACCAGTACCTGCACATAGTGTGAATAAATAAGTAACAATTGGAGCAAAAAAAGTAATACGCTTTGGATTTTTTCGCAATGCTTTTTCAGCTAGATGAACAAGATAGTCCATTCCTCCAGCAGCTTGCAAAGCACCAGCGGCTGTAATTACTGCCAAAATCATAAGCATTACATCGATAGGAGGCGCGGTTGGTTGTAAGTGGAAGACAAAAACGAGTATTGCCATACCAACTCCACCCATTACTCCTAAACCAACTCCGCCTAGGCGTGCACCAATAAAAATACAGAGTAACAAGGTAAGAAATTGTAGCCAAAACATGATAAACTACCTCCGAAATTCATTAGTTAAGATATATTCGAATAGTTTAATTTGAATGAAAATTAAATAAATACTCGAAGAAATCCTTGTTGTTTATACATTTTTTATTATATAACACAAAAAAAGTAACATTCACGTACTTTTTGAAATTATTTTGAAAAAGCAATGCATTAAAAATTTGTATTTATATCTCTAAATAAGTAGACATTTTGATTTATATGTTGTAATCTTTGAAAGAGAATAAATTAATTCTCATAGAACTCCCATATCGTTCAACTCGTTCAGCGAGAAAGGCAAACTGATGGAAACATGAGGACGCAAAACTACAGGAGCTAAGGTCGAAAGGCTACGCTAGCCAGTTACCGGACGGATAGGGTTGGTCTTGGCCAATGCTTTTACATTGGCTTTTTTTTATTCTCGAACATATTGAGAAACATTTTCAAACAAAATATTCATATATTTTGTTTTTTTGTTTATGTTAATTAAGGAAGGTGGATATTAATGAAAAAATATTGGCATAAGTTATCGTTCCTTCAAAAGAACGTCTTATTAACTGTATTAGTTATTTTGACACTTGTTGGAAGTATGGGTGCACTAAGTTTCAACATGTTTCAAAATAGTATGATGTCTTTATTTGAAAGGCAGTCTATTGAAACAGGAGAAATAGTATTGAAAAAATTGGATGTAGAATTAGTTAGAGACATGGCGAAAGATCCTACAGCCGAAAAAGTGAAAAAAGAAAAGTTAACAGAGAAATTAGATGAAGTGTCAAAAGAATTGAAAAGTGTTGGACAAACGTATGTTACAGGAGCAAAGCCGAATGAAAAGCGAGAATTACAACTCGTTGGTTTGACTACAGAGTTAACAAAAGCGTTCCCTATAAAGCCGGGAGATTATTATGAACAACCCGCTCATTGGATGAAGGCATACGATAAAGTCATTGATACGAAAAAGGCCCAAATGACAGAAGTATATGAAGATGAAATAGGTTCGTGGGTGACAATATTAGAACCAATTACAGATGGAGAAAATAATATTGTTGCAATTATTGCGGCTGACTTAGATGCTTCCATTGTTCCTATTACAAAAGAGAAGTTTATGATACAGGGCTTACTCTTTATCATTATTTCATTAGCAATTGCGACTATTACTCAATTCTTTATCGTGCGTCACTCGTTAGCTCCATTAAAAGATTTACGAGAAGGGTTACGTAAAATTGGTGAAGGTGACTTAAGTATTAAATTAAAAGAAAGACCAGATGATATTGGAATTATTAATGTTTATTTCAATAACACGATTGAAAAGTTTAAAGGGATTATAGATAAAGTAAGGCAAACTGCTGAGCAAGTTTCTTCTTCTTCACAAGAATTGTCGGCGAGTACAGAGGAAAACAGCATGGCAGTTCAAGAGATTGCAAGTTCTATTGAAGGTTTAAGAGTAGGGGCACAGTCTCAAAAAACTTCAGTACAACAATGTTTAGAGATTGTACATGGAATGGAAGATAAGGTAGAAGAGATAACTGGGGCTGCGAAACAAGTTGCGGTTGCTTCTGAAGGTATGGAGCAACATTCAATTGAAGGTAATGAAGTGATTGGACAAATTATTAATCAAATGAGTTTAATTCAAAATGCAGTACAAGATTTATCTTCCATCATTTATTCGTTAGAAACAAGGTCAAAAGAAATTAGTGATATCGTAACTGTAATTACAGGTATTTCAAATCAAACAAATTTATTAGCTTTAAATGCTTCTATTGAGGCTTCACGTGCTGGAGCAGCGGGGAGAGGGTTTGCAGTTGTTGCTGATGAAGTACGAAAATTAGCAGAACAAACGGAAGCGTCTGCTAAAGATATAGCGAAATTAATTGGTGAAACACAAGCTGAGACAGAAGATGCTGTAGTTTCAATGCAAAAAGGTTCAAAAGAAGTAGAAACTGGAATTTCACTTGTTCAAAGTAGTGGGAATTTCTTTGAAAAAATCTCCAAATCAGCGCAATCTGTTACAGATCAAGTAAAAGCTGTTTCGGGTAATTCGAGTGACATTTTACAAAATAGCCAGAATATCGTTCAAGTCGTAAATGAATTATCACATATTGCAAACACTTATGCCAACAGCAGTAGTAATGTTGAAGAAAGCATGAAAGAGCAAGAAATATCAGTACAAGATATTGCAGAATTAGCGACTTCTTTAAGTTGGCTTTCTCAGGAATTACAAGAGCTTATTGGTGAGTTTAAAAGCGAATAAGGAGAAAGTTCAATTCTAATCAAAGGGGATATCTCCGCTACTGATTATGAATTGAACGAATCTGCCCGTTAATAAGGGATGAAAAAGGTGTGAATTTTCACACCTTTATTATATTTAAGAGAGGAATTTACATAAATATGAAATTAGCAATTTCTTATAATGAGATGGTAAAAGAATTTTTAGGGAAAGTAGAAGGAAGTATTAAAATACCTAAAGATGTGCAAGGAACGGAACTTAGGATAAAAAGGAAAACTGAACTATTTCCAAATTTGACTCACATTGTAGATTTAATAGGAGCGACTGCAACGTGGTTATATCATATTTCTAAAGAAAAACATATTGTCGTGCTTTATCATGTAAGAGGAAGTTTATTTCCGATTACTATTGAAGTTTCTAATTTTCTCTCCTATGAAAGTTTGAATTTACAGATTGAAGAGCAACTGGAACAAATTAAAGAAATGAATGAGGAAGAAATAGAAGAGTTTCAAAACGGTAATACATTATATGAAATGTCACCTATTATTATTGGTGAAACATATTATGAGCTACAAGACACGAATACATTACAATTTGTATTTAGTAAAAATATGCAAAGTGTAGAAATAATATTTAATAGTGTTAATTGGAAGGAAACAACGATTACTCGTTATGCACAACAAATACAAGGTGTTTTAATTTGTACATCACAAAATAAGAATAATTATATAAAGAATTTTAATATTATTACAGAGGCCGAGATGGCACTTTATAGTCAAGTGAATGATACGACAGCAGTATATCCTGAGAAAAGTATCGTCGATATGTTCTATAATACTGTTACTCAATTTCCAAATCGTATAGCTTTATCTTCAAGGGAAGGTACTTTAACTTATGAGGAGCTAAATAAAAAAAGTAATCAAATAGCTCATATGTTAATTAAAAATGGCGTCCAATTAGGAGACTATGTTGGAATATTTATGAAACGTAGCATAGACACAGTAGTAAGTATGGTAGCTATATTAAAAGCTGGTGCAGCGTATGTTCCGATTGATCCAGATTATCCGGAAAGTAGAATACAGTACATTATTCAAGATAGCCAAGCGAAAGTTATATTGATGAAAGAGACGCCTATAACATGTGATGGGGTTCAAACAGTTTCAATGTATGATAGTGAAACTTGTGAAGATATAGATGTAAAGTTGTCTATTCATTGTGATGATGTAGCTTATATGATTTATACATCTGGTTCAACAGGGAATCCAAAGGGAACGATGTTAGCACATAGAGGCGTTGTTAATCTGTACACTTGGATGCAAAAGCAATATGAATTGACAGAAGAGGATGTATTTGCCCAATTTCCTTCTTTTAGTTTCGATGCTTCTGTATGGGAGTCATTTGCTTCTTTATTCTGCGGAGGAAACTTGTATGTATTATTAGAGGAAGAGCGATTGTCTGTAGAAGCATTTGCAAATGCAATCTATAAAGTGAAAGCAACTTCGATCTTGGCATTAGCAACAATTTTTGTTCGACAAGTAGCAACTTATTTAGCAGAAGAAGATATATATAAGCTAGCTTCCCTAAAAAGAATTGCGATTGGCGGTGAAATGTTGCCTGTAGAGGTTATTAAATTGTGGAGAGAAAGAATAGGTACAAATGTTGAAATTCATAATGTATACGGACCGACAGAATGTACTGTAGTGACGACAACCTATAAAATACCTAGTCAGTTAAATGAGGATGTTGCGAGTATTCCCATTGGTAAACCATGTGCTAATTATCAAGTTATGATTTTGGATGAGAATATGAATCTTTGTCCAATTGGTGTACCTGGTGAATTATATATAGATTCAGTAGGATTAGCAAAAGGGTATTTTAATAAGCTTAATAAAACAATTGAAGCTTTTATTCAGAACCCTTTTAATCCTATAGTTAATATATACAAAACAGGTGATATTGTTAAGTTGTTAGAGGATGGAAATATAGAATTTTTACATCGGAAAGATGATCAAGTAAAGATTAGAGGACATCGTATTGAACTAGGAGAAATCCAAAGTGAAATTTCCCAAAATCATAATATAAAAGAAAATGCTGTTTTTGCTAAGAAGAGTAAGGAAGGTAGCCAATATTTAATCGCGTTCTATACAACTTTAAATAAAAAAGAAATACCAGAATTAGTTTATCAGTTACAAGAGCAATTACCAGATTATATGGTGCCATCTAAACTAATTTATATTAATGAATTACCACTTACACCTAATAAAAAGATTGATGTTAAGAAGTTAGCTCAGTTAGAAGAAAAGTATGAACCGGTTCGTCTACAAGAATATGTTGCACCTTCTAATAAAGCAGAGAAACAAATAGCGCGCGCTTGGGCGGAAGTATTAGGAATTTCAAAAGTTGGAGTGCATGATGATTTCTTTACAATTGGTGGACATTCATTAAAAGTATTACGAGTCTTAACATTGTTAAAAGAAGATTTTTCACATTTAACAATTCAAGATTTCTTTAAAGAAAGAACGATATATGGATTAGCTCGAATTGAGCGAGAAGTAAAAGTAGAGAAAGAAGAAGTATTTCGTGAATATAAAGTGATTCACGAACCAGATACTATTACGTATGCAAACGTTTTGGAAGAAACCCAGATTTCAAATGTCTTTTTAACAGGAGCTACTGGTTATTTAGGATCACACATATTATATGAATTGTTGAGAGATACATCTGCTACTATTTATTGTTTAGTAAGACCAACCAAAGATGTGCAACAAAGAATTATAGATACATTAACAGGCTACTTTAGTGATATATGTGAAGAATGGTTACAGCGTATACAGGCCGTAGCTGGTGATCTGGGGGAAGAGTATCTTGGGATGAGCGAAGAAGAATTTATGTTCATCAGTTCTAAGATGGATACGATAATTCATTGCGGTGCAGATGTAAGACATTTTGGAGATGTAAAACAATTTGAAAATATAAATGTCCAAGGAACTAGCCGTATGCTAGCATTAGCGGAGAAAGGTGCTACATTCCATTTTATTTCTACAATTGGTATCCCGTTAGAATTAGCGGTAGATCAATGGGATACATACATGAAAACTGGTGATTTTAATTACAGTGTAGACTTAGAGAATGTATATTCAAATAGTAAACTACAAGCGGAAAACATTGTTCGTGAAGCAATGAAAAATGGTTTGCGCGGAAATATTTATCGTGCAGGTAATTTAGCATGTCATTCAGAAACAGGTTCGTTCCAACAAAATATTGAAGGAAACGCATTTTATCGTCTTATTAAAACAATGCTATTAATTGGGAAAGCACCAAATGTGAAGTGGAAAGTTGATTTCACACCAATTGATTTTGCTAGTAAATCAATTGTATCGTATTTAAAAGATTCGCAAATTGTAGGAGAGACGTTACATATTTGTCATCCACATCAAATTGAGTTTGAACAATTTATACAGTTAATTGGAGAGTGTGGATACAATCTTGAAATGGTTCCACTTTCAGAATATGTAAATACCGGACTTGAATTAGCGAAGGAAAATGAAGTAATAGCAGAGTTAATTGCTTCTCAAGTTGCAGGAGATGGAGCGCAGCAATCTGAAATTGTAATGGGTACGCGTAGAACGAATGAATGGATTAAGAAAAAAGAATTGATAGTACCAGCAATCAATAAAGAATTTATACAGCAGTTATTAGCTCATGGTGAAAAAGTTGGATATTTTCCAAAAATAATGAAATGATTATGCATGCTTTTGTTTGTTCAATAAAATAAATCATGCTACAATGAAAACGAATTAAGGACCGGGGAGCCAATTGGCTGAGAGGATGTAAGTAAACATCGACCCTCAACCTGATCTGGATAATGCCAGCGTAGGGAGTTACTTAAAGTGATGTAGCATATGTTATTCTATAATAACTTGCATACAAGGCTTTCCTACGCAGTAGGAAAGCCTTTTCTTATTTTTGAAATTTAATTTTATAAGGGGGATTTTATTATGTCACAACAAGTTACAATGTCATTTTCAGTAGTACCACAAGCGAAAACGAAAGATGTATATTCTGTTGTCGATAAAGCAATTGAAGTTGTGCAACAATCGGGAGTTCGTTATGAAGTAGGGGCAATGGAAACAACTTTGGAAGGAGAATTAGATGTACTTCTTGATGTCGTTAAACGTGCGCAACAAGCTTGCGTCGATGCTGGAGCAGAAGAAGTGATTACTTCTATTAAAATCCATTATCGTCCAAGCACTGGTGTAACGATAGATGAAAAGGTTTGGAAGTACCGTGATGAATATGCAAAACCAGAAGCAATCTAAACTTATTACAACTATTTGGCTTATCCTTCTCATTGCGATATGGGAAGGATCTGTTTCATTATTTAAAATCGAACCGTGGATTTTACCAAAGCCTTCTGCCATTGTTCAAGAATTAATTGGGATGAAAGATTTACTATTACCAAATACGATGCAAACACTGCAGGAAGTTATAATTGGACTATTCTTTGCAATTTTATTGGGGACGAGCATCGCAATTATTATGGACGTTATACCGTTATTTCGTATTTTAATAAATCCATTGCTCGTTATTTCGCAAACAATTCCAATTGTTGTACTTGCACCGCTATTTATTATTTGGTTTGGATATGGGATGTTGCCGAAAGTAATGGTCGTAATACTCGTTTGTTTCTTCCCAATTGCGCTTAGTATTTTAGAAGGTTTTCAAACAGTAGATAAAAACATGTTGAAGCTGTTACAAACAATGAAGGCGACAAAATGGCAAGTTTACCAGAAAGTAAAATTTCCAGCAGTGCTTCCATACTTTTTCTCCGGTTTAAAAATTGCAGTTACATATAGCGTAATGGGGGCAATTATCGGAGAATGGCTCGGTGCAAGTGAAGGATTAGGCGTTATGCTTACGAGGGCTACAAAATCCTTTTTGACTGCCCGAGTATTTGGTGTTGCAGCAATCATCGTTATAGTGACATTATGCCTGTATTTTATCGTAGAGTTTATGGCAAGAATAACAGCACCATGGATATATAGAAAGGACGGCAGAAAATGAAAAAAGGTTTGAAATTTATGTTAGCTGCCTTAGTAGCGGTAGGTGTGGCTGGATGTAATCCGGCGAAGAAAGAAGAAAGTGCAAGTAAAGATCAAAAAGTAAAAGTAGTATTAGATTGGTTTCCAAATACGAATCATACTGGCTTGTATGTAGCGCAAACGAAAGGTTATTACAAAAAGCAAGGATTAGATGTAGAAATTATTCAACCAGGTGACAATGTAACAGCAGAGCAAATGATAGCATCAGGAAAAGCAGACTTCGCAATAAGCGCACAAGAAAATGTAACATTAGCTCGTGTGGAAGGAATTCCTGTTGTATCTGTAGGAGCGATTATTCAGCACAACACTTCAGCGTTTGCATCGCTTAAGAAAGATAATATGACGTCACCGAAAGATTTTGAAGGTAAACGTTATGGCGGCTGGGGAGGACCAGCGGAAGAAGCGACATTAAAGACGATTATGGATAAGCATCAAGCTGATTTTAATAAAGTTGAAAAAATCATCTTAGGACAAACAGATTTCTTTAAATCAATCGGCCGTGATGCAGATTTCGAATGGATTTATTACGGTTGGGATGGTATTGAAGCGAAGCGCCAAGGAAAAGAGTTAAATACGATTATGGTGAAGGACTTAGATCCAGCGCTTGATTTCTATAGTCCTGTTATTATTACGAGTGAAAAACATACGAAGCAAGATAAAGACTTTGTGAAAAAGTTTATGAGTGCAACAACAGAAGGTTATAATTTTGCAATTAAGGAACCGAAAGAAGCTGCTGATATTCTAATTAAAGCTGTTCCAGATGTAAATAAAGATTTAGTTCAAGAAAGCCAGAAATGGTTAAGTACGAAGTATCAAGATGATGCGAAAGCATGGGGAGTACAGAAGGAAGAAATTTGGACGAATTACATGAATTTCTTATATGACAACAAAGTTATTAAAAAGAAAATCGATGTAAAAGATGCTTTTACAAATGAATTCCTTCCAAGTGAAAAATGAGCGGATTACAAATAAAAAATATAGTGAAATCTTTCGACGGAAAGAATGTATTAGAGAATATTAGTGCCTCTATACAAGAGGGAGAGTTTGTTTCCTTTGTAGGACCGAGTGGTTGCGGGAAAAGCACATTATTAAACATGATTGCAAATGTTGAAAAACCAACAAGCGGGAACGTAATGTATAAAGATAAGCAAGTACAAGAGCAAGATGTTGTTAGTTATATGCCACAACAAGATTTATTACTACCGTGGCGATCAGCTTTGCAAAATATCGTTCTTCCGTTAGAAATTGAAGGAAAGCCGAAAAAACAAAGGCTGACAGAAGGAATGGAAGCATTAAAGCAGTTCGAACTAGATGAATATGCAGACCATTATCCAGATGAATTGTCTGGTGGTATGCGTCAAAGAATTAGTTTTCTGCGCACATATTTATGTGAAAAGCCAATTATGCTGCTTGATGAGCCTTTTGGAAAGTTAGATGCATTTACAAAAATGGAAGTACATAGCTGGCTTTTAAACTCTTGGCATCAAGAGAAGCAAACAATCGTTATGGTTACACATGACTTAGATGAGGCAATCTTGCTTTCAGATCGCGTATTTATTTTATCTCAAAGACCAGCGTCAATAGTTGGCGAGGTACAAGTGAAATTACCTAGACCGAGAACGATGGATATGTTAACATCACTCGAATTAAAAGAGGATAAAGAAGAGATTTTAAGTGTGTTAGCTCCTTATATGAAAAAATAGAAAAAGCCTTTTAACAGTTTTTAGTATAATTACTGTTAAGAGGCTTTTTTTAGAATATGAAAAGATGGAGAAGGAACAAAAGGGAAAATAGAGAATAGAATATAACAGAGTAGTTTATACTCTTAATATAACAAATGTTAAAGGAGTGAAAGGATAAAATGACTTTATCAACTGTTCTTCAAATGGTTTTAGCTTGATATGGGAGAAGTCTGCCCATTTTTTAAGATTAAGCTAAATTGAAGACAGCAGGTAAAGAACCTTAATCCTTTTTTACGATAATATGTAATGGGTAAGGTGTATTCACCTTACCCATTTTTATATGCATAATTAAATAAGGCTTCATACTGTTGGTCTCTCTATTTAGCTTATGGACGATAAGTAAAGGAGAGAAAAAAATGAGTATATTAACAGTAGAAAATTTAAGTCATTCGTATGGTGAGAAAACCATCTTATATAATGCATGCTTTCGATTATTAAAGGGGGAGCATGTTGGGTTAGTAGGAAAAAATGGGATTGGAAAATCAACACTGCTAAGAATTTTAACAGGAGAACTTATACATGATGATGGGAACATTGAATGGTTTCCACATGTGAAGGTTGGATTTTTGCAGCAGCATATAGATTTACAAGAAGGGATAACAATTGAAGGATACTTGCAAAGTGCATTTTCTAACTTGTATGCAATTGAATACGAAATGTTAAAAATTGCAAAAGAGATGACTGAGGCAGTAGAAGTAGAAAAATTGTTAGTAAGGTATGGAGAGTTACAAACTATATTGGAAAACTCTAATTTCTATCAAATTCATACAGAAATTGAAGAAGTAGCAATTGGTTTAGGGCTGTTTGAAATAGGATTGGAAAAGGATGTTTCAAAGTTAAGTGGAGGACAGCGGACAAAGTTATTACTAGGAAAGCTTCTTCTAGAAAAAGCTGATGTTTTATTGCTAGATGAACCAACGAACTATTTAGATACAGCACATATAGAATGGTTGCAATCGTACTTGAAGTTGTATGAAAAAGCTTATATTATCATTTCGCATGACGAAGTGTTTTTGAACAATATTACGAATGTCATTTACCATCTAGAAGAACGAAAAGTTAAGCGATATGTAGGGGATTATGAAAAGTTTTTACAAAGTTATCAAGTGCAAAGGAAACAATTACAATCGGCGTATGTGAAACAACAAAAAGAAATTGCTCAGTTAGAAACATTTATTCAAAAAAATAAAATTCGAAAAGCAAAACAGGCAAAAAGTCGAGAGAAAGTATTGGAGAAAATGCGAAGGGTTGAAAAGGTAAATAATGTACCTCAGTCCTGTTTTGCTTTTACTGTTTATAATGAACCAGTAAGTCGTATATTACAGGCTGAGAAACTAAGAGTGGGTTATAGTGAGCCGTTATTTCCAGACTTGAATTTACAAGTGAAAAAAGGAGAAAAGATAGCTGTTGTTGGTCATAACGGTATTGGAAAAACGACAATGTTAAAGACGTTATTAGGTCAAATAAAGCCGCTAAGCGGTTCAATTTTTGTTGGGGAACGAGTAAATCCTGCTTATTTTGCACAGGAAGAGTTTGCTTCAGAAATAACACCGTTAGAGAAAGTTTGGGCAGAACGACCAGATATGACAAAGAAAGAAGTGCGCCAAGCATTAGCGAAGTGTGGATTGAAAGAAGAACACGTATTAAAACCTATTCGTTTATTAAGCGGTGGAGAGCAAACGAAAGTGCGTTTATGTGAACTTATCGTAACGAAAAGCAATGTTTTAATTTTAGACGAACCGACTAATCATTTGGATGTAGAAACTAAGATGGCTTTACAGGAAGCGTTACAACAATACAAAGGAACAGTTTTAATTGTCTCCCATGAACCTTCTTTCTATGAATCGTGGATAACAAAAGTATGGAATATAGAAGATTGGAATGCTGAACAATATGAATAAAGAAAAGGCATTAGCTTTTATGAGCTAATGCCTTTTCTTTGTGATTAACATGATTTTCGAGAACTCTTACATGAGAATTGTATGAAGAAGCACTCTTATGGTGCGCTTATAAGCGTGCTTTTTCTTTTGTTATATTTATAATAATACGAAAGCCTTTCCCTAACAGGTGACTATCTTTCTTTATATATATAGATAGTTCAAAATGGAATGAAAATAATTCCTATATGTAAAGGATAATGTGGATATTATAGGAAGACAATAGAAATTAAAGGAAATTCATGTAAAATTCAAATGAACTTCATATAAACTTCATATTAGAAACCAAATATAATTATAATAGGTTATTATGATATTTTTGATTTTTCATAAAATTAAAAGTTTGAATTTAGGAAGTCTTGCTCGAACCTAAATTCAAACTTTAGTGAAATAATTAATGGATATTACGTCTAGTTTTCGCTAATGACGGCATTTAAAAGTTCGGCAGGATTACCTGTTCCTGCACCACCGATTGTAATAGATCCACCAGGAGGAATTTCGCCATTCCATCCTGCGTTTGTAATTACATAATGATTATTTGTTTTACTACTAATTTTAGAATCCCAAACTTGTGTTAAATTGCCGCTATAATCAAACTCTAATTTCCAATTTTTAATAGGAGTCGTTCCATTATTTTTGATTATAATCGAGAAGTTATAACCGCTGCCCCAATTCGAAGTGACTGAAAATGTAGCAGTGCCATTTCCATCAGGAGGTGTCGTATTAGCTTCATCCGTTTTGACAGTAAGAGCGGTAGGTTGTGATTTATTTCCAGTAGCATCTTTGGCAATTACTGAAAATGTGTATTCCGTATTAGGTTTTAAGTTTTTAATTGTAATGCTATTTGTTGTTGTACTCCATTTCTCTTCTCCAGCAGTAATTTCATATTCCGTAACTCCTACGTTATCAGTAGATGCAGTCCAGTTTAATTGAACTGAGTTTGAATTTTTATTCGTAACTACAATATTTTTAACGTTCGTTGGTGGCTCAGTATCTTTTTGACTAATAGGTCCACCAAGTAATTCTTTTACTAGCGTATCAAGTAATTTTGGACCACTACAACTATATTTTGGACTTGTACGGCAATCCCCGCTTAGTTCCCAAAACATTGCTCCACTTAAACCCTTCGTCTTTATATAGTCTGTTTTATATTTCATAGATTCATTGTCATCGTAGCTAATAAATGTGCCTGTAGTCGCATTATATAAGTAAGGTACTTTAGCTGTGTCATTCCAGTAGCGTACAAAACCATTCTTATTAACGTAATTGGTTGCTAAATCACCGTAATCATAGACACCTGTGTCACCGGTAGAATAATCATCCCAAGTACCTTTAGAAGCAAGTTTCCCATCGCTACCTGGTTTGCAAGGTTGATATTGTCCGTTATTTTCTTTTCCACAACTTTTCCATCCACGTCCGTAAAAAGGTACGCCTAATACTAGTTTATCGACTGGAACACCTTCATTTGTATAAACATTTATAGCACCATCTACGTAAAAATTCGTATTTGCTGCTGGGTCATTTGGATCCTTGTATAGAGCTGCATTATGATTAGAAGTAGCTTCCCATCCACCGTGGAAATCATATGTCATAATATTAATCCAATCGAGTATTTGAGAAATTTTCTTTAGCTCTGTATGATCAGCGTAGCGTTGGCTTGCACCTGACGCGATTGTTAGTAAATATTGTTTGCCATCTTCAGCACCTGCTTTATTCAAAGCATTTCGGACGTCTTGAAGAAGGAGAGTGAAATTTTGTTTATCTTCAGGACGATAACTACCACCAGGAATCGTTTCAACGCCCGGATATTCCCAGTCTAAATCTACGCCATCAAACCCATATGCGCGAAGAAAAGCTACTGTAGATTCAGCAAATACTTTTCTTGTTTTTTCATCAGCGGCCATATCAGAAAAGCGGTTAGACCAAGTCCAGCCACCAACGGAAATAATTGTTTTTAAGTGAGGATATTTAGCTTTTAATCGTTTTAGTTCTCCGAAATTTCCGCAACGGGCATATTTATCGCAATCTTCCCAAGTTGTACCTGAGCCAGGATACGATTTGGTAACATCAGCCCATGGTTCACCGAGTACGAGAGTACCATTAGGAACCTCTTTATTTTGCAATGGTACACCAGATTCTTTACAGTTCCACGTTTGTTTATTTGGATTATCAGGATGGGTAGAAGGATTTCCATGTTTTCCATTCCAACAAATATCCGCGAAAGCATAGTTAAGGTGAGTAAGTTTTGATGCATCAATGTCAGCAACTTGATAATTACGTCCGTAAACGCCCCACGAAGGAAAGTACCCAACAATTTTTTGACTTTGCTTTGGTGAATCTGCTAATGCGAGATTTGGAGTAATAAAATTTGTGAGAAAAAGAGGTAAGAAAAGTAGTAGAGATAGTAATAGCAGTGTGAATTTTTGAGACCTCATAGCCATTTCTCCTTTCAAAATAAAAGATATATTTAAAGGCATACGCCAATAAATCAAAATGAATCTAGACGTATGAAACGTCTAGATAAAATGATCAGACATCACGAAGTCTATACAAGGGAGCTGGGGGTGATTAAATCGTAACAAATGTAAGATTTAGTGTAAACGCTTTATTCAGTTGTAAAAGACTTTCTCAATACAAAAAGGCTTGAATACAAACTATATATGAAAACGAAAGATTGGTATGGGAGGAAATAGCTCATTATAAATAAATTTGAGAAAAAATTGTATGGAGCCAATTATTAAAGACGTAGAAAGATAAGGAAATATCATGTAAAATAATAGTAAAAATATGTAAAGGAGGGGACAGTGTGGATGTGTTTTTGAACATTGCTGAAGAAAAAATTCGACAAGCGATACGGAATGGTGATCTTGATTATCTTCCGGGAAAAGGAAAACCACTACAATTAGAAGATCTTTCAATGGTACCTCCAGAACTTAGAATGAGTTATAAAATTTTAAAAAATGCGGGAATGATTCCACCAGAGATGGAACTACAAAAAGATATATTAAAAATAGAGGATCTAATTGCTTGCTGTTATGATGAAGAAGAGAGAAAGAAATTACGAGAAGAGTTAACAATAAAAACGTTACGTTTTCAGCAGGTAATGGAAAAGAGAAAGATTAAAGATAGTTCAGCTTTTCGTATGTATCAAGACAAAGTATTTCGTAAACTACGCTAAGAGGGATAAGATGACTACATTTAAAACGATAGAAGAATTAGCGACCTATATCGAAGAACAACAATTGGTACTTCTTTTTATTAAAACGAAAAATTGTGGTGTTTGTGATGTTATGCTAAGAAAAGTAAATTGCTTATTAGAGAATTATGATTACGTAGAGAAAATAGAGATATTACTACAAGACATGCAAGAGATTGCGGGGCGATATGGAGTATTTACAGGGCCAACAATTTTATTATTTCATAATGGAAAAGAAATTCTTCGTGAATCACGCTTCATTTCACTTGAAAATTTAGAGAGAACCATTCAATTATTCGAGGAATAAGGGAGGCTTTTATATGGAATTTATTATTGTCATACTATTATTTGTTGTAGTTGGAATAATCGTAACAGCAGTTCGATCGAACAAAAAGAAGGTAAATCTTACAAAACAAAATAACATTCATAATTCATCTAACAGCTCATCACCATTATTTTTCTTTGCTGGATCTGATAATGATAGCTCGCATGATGGTGGCTCACATGATTGTGGAGGGTCTTTTGGGGGAGATAGCGGAGGAAGCTGCGGTGGCGGTGGTGATTGATGAAAATGCGCCTTATATAGGCGTATTTCTTTTTAAACAAACGTTTGATTAGTCGGCTTACATATGCATAAACACAGTTAAACAAACGTTTGATTAATATTTTTAACATATTAAGGGGAATGGAAATGAAAAGGGAACCGAAAGTGAAAAATAAGGGGAAAGTAGTGTTATTTTTATTAGCTGCGGGAGGTGTAATTCTTGTTAAATTAGCATTTAAATTTGGAACAATACATATGATTCGAACTTGGTTTGAAAGTACGTTTTCTTAAATAAGGAATATAGCCTCTTGCGATAGAGGTTTTTGATTTGTTATTATTAGACTGAACGGTCGGTTTAAAGAGGTGTGAATATGAGAAGAAGCGCAGAAGAGATAAAGAAAGAAATTGCATATAAAGCAGAAAGTCTATTTTCACAGAAGGGCTACGCAGCTACATCTATGGAAGAGATTTGTGAAATTACAGAGCGAAGTAAAGGAAGTATTTATTATCACTTTAAAAGTAAAGAAGATTTATTTTTATTTGTAGTGAAACAGCATACGTATGATTGGCTTGAAAAATGGAATGAAAAAGAGAAGTTGTATAGCACTAGTACTGAAAAACTATATGGTCTCGCGGAATATCATGTAGAGGACATACAGCAACCAATTTCAAATGCAATAGAGGAATTCTCTATGAGCCAAGTTGTAAGTAAAGAGATTCTGGATGAACTGTTAGCTTTAACTAGAGAATCATATGTTATGTTTGAGAAATTAATTGAAGCAGGTATACAGTCTGGAGAGTTCCGTGAAGATAATACTCGTGATCTTATGTATATTGTGAACGGATTATTATCAGGGCTTGGAGTACTTTACTACGAGTTAGATTATAAAGAGTTGAAACGTATTTATAAAAAGGCAATAGATGTATTGTTAAAAGGAATGGCAGCTGAATAATAAGTCAGTTGCTTTTCTTACAAAAAAAATAGACCGAACGGTCGGTTTATGGAAGGGGAATGAAAGTGAAAGCTTTATTTAAAAACCGAGCATTTATGCTCGTTATGGCATCTGATATTTTACAACAATTTGCAATTTGGATCAGAAATATGGCTCTTTTATATTTCATAATGGAGCGAACGAATAATGATCCAGTTTCAGTGTCTCTATTATCTGTCATGGAGTATGCACCTATCTTTATTTTCTCGTTCATTGGTGGTGCATTAGCAGATCGCTGGAATCCGAAAAGAACAATGGTCGCTGGAGATGTGTTGAGTGTACTGTCTATTATAGGAATTGTCCTGTTGTTAAAGCTGGATTATTGGCAGGCTATATTTTTTGCAACACTCATTTCCGCGATTGTAGGTCAGTTTTCTCAGCCCTCATCTTCGCGTATATTTAAGCGCTATGTAAAAGAAGAACAGGTAGCAAATGCGATTGCATTTAACCAAACATTACAGTCATTATTTCTAATTTTTGGGCCAGTGGTAGGATCGCTTGTGTATACACAACTTGGTTTATTTACGTCACTATATAGCTTAATCATTTTATTTTGGTTATCTGCTATCGCCCTTTCATTTTTACCAAAATGGGTTGAAAAAGAGCAAGTGGCAAGAGATTCATTAAAAAATGATATAAAAGAAGGGTGGAAATACGTTCTTCACACGAAAAATTTACGTATGATTACGATCACTTTTACAATTATGGGTTTAGCTGTTGGATTAACGAATCCATTAGAAGTATTCCTTGTAATTGAACGTTTAGGCATGGAAAAAGAAGCTGTTCAATATTTAGCAGCAGCTGATGGAATAGGTATGTTAATCGGTGGTATTGTTGCTGCAATTTTCGCTTCAAAAGTGAATCCGAAAAAGATGTTTGTATTCGGTATGGGCATATTAGCGATATCATTTTTAGTAGAAGGGCTATCTACATCATTTTGGATTACTAGTTTCATGAGATTTGGAACAGGTATTTGTTTAGCTTGTGTTAATATTGTTGTCGGTACGCTTATGATTCAACTTGTACCAGAAAATATGGTTGGAAGAGTAAATGGGACGATTTTACCACTGTTTATGGGGGCAATGCTAATTAGAACTTCACTAGCTGGAGGATTAAAGGAACTAACTTCACTAGTTACTGTATTTTGTATAGCGATGGCACTTATTTTATTAGCGATAGGGCCAGTTCTACGTATGCAAATAAAAAAAGAAGATGTTGCTAATAAAGAGGCACTAACAAATTCGTTAGCTTCGAAATAACTATTGTAAGGGAGCAAAATTGCTCCCTTTTTCTTTGAGGAACTTTTGACAACTATATGAGCCAATTATATACTGATGTTGTAAAAACAATTTTACAGGTTAGGAGCAATGGTGTGAAAAATCAAATCTATGAATTACGCACTGAAAATAATATTTCACAAGGCGCATTAGCTGATAAATGCAAGGTTTCTAGACAAACGATAAATGCAATTGAGAATAATAAATATGATCCAAGCTTAGCGTTAGCATTCCGTTTAGCTGAAGTATTAGGAACAACTGTTGATAAATTATTTTTGTACAAGCAGTAGAGTCGTTCATTATAAGGCGCACCGTTAAAAATAAAAAAGATCCTCTTCTTATGAGAAGAGGATCTTTTCTTATAGCGTTTTAGTCTTTGGACTAGGTGGTGTAACGGATGTATTATTTTCTGGAACTCTAGTGAGTAAGAATCCACCGATAATAAACAATACAATAATACTAAGAACACCAGCGTTTGTTTTTCCTGTTAATTGCGTTGTAACACCGACTAATACCGGGCCCATAATTGCGGCGAACTTACCAAAGATATTATAAAATCCGAAGAATTCATTAGCAGATTCTTTTGGTACTAGTTTTGCAAAGTATGAACGACTTAGTGCTTGAATACCACCTTGAGATGTAGCAACTAACATTGCTAAAATCCAAAAATCAAGTGTCGTTTTTAAGAAATAAGCATATGTGCAAATAATGATATAAATAATGATACCGACATATAACATTTTTTTACCAGTAAATGTTTCAGATAGTTTTCCGTATAGTAACGCAAATGGACAAGCGACAATTTGTGTTACAAATAATATGATTAATAGATTCGTTGCACTGATACCGAGGTCGGTCCCGTAAGCTGTAGACATAGTAATAATTGTATCGACTCCGTCAATATAGAAAAAGTAAGCAATTAGAAACATAAATACAGTTTTATATTCTTTAATATTTTTAAAAGTATCAGTAAGACGTTTGAAGCTCATTTTAATAGGTCTTGGATGACGCTCAATATAGTGTGTTTGCTCTACGTTTTTAAGCATTGGAATTGTAAATAACCCCCACCAAAGAGCAGTTATCGCGAATGAAATTTGACTAGCAATGCCAACTGATAAAGGGATAGTTCCTTTTTGAGCAAGAATAATAAGAGCGATACAACCGATAAAAGGAATAGTACTCCCAATATAGCCTAAAGCGAAACCTCTTGTAGAAATTCGATCCATTCTATCTTCAGAAGTGACATCTACTAAAAATGCATCATAGAAAATGTTGGCTCCAGCAAAACCAACTAAGGCGAGCATATAGCATCCTAATAATAAGTACCACTGAGATGTTGGAACGACTGCTAACATACTTGTAAATACGATACCAAGTCCAAAGAAGAATGTGAAAAATCGTTTTTTAAATCCTTTATAATCAGCAACTGTGCCGAGAATAGGAGCAAGTATAGAAATTAAAAGTGTAGCGAACGAGTTTGCATATCCCCAATATGCTGTTGAAGTTGCACCAGATAGCCCGGCTTCTTTTGCAGCTGCTTTAAAGTAAATTGGAAATAATGCAGTTGTAATGACGAGCGAATATACCGAGTTCGCCCAATCGTATAATATCCAGCTTTTTTCTTGTCTGGACATTTTTTTCATATAGTGTTCCCCCTTAAATTTGTTCTACTAACAGTGTACAAAAATAAAAATTATAAAAAGAGAAACAGTGATGATTTTT
Organism: Bacillus cereus group sp. BceL220; assembly: GCF_051776965.1. Lineage (NCBI taxonomy): Bacteria > Bacillati > Bacillota > Bacilli > Caryophanales > Bacillaceae > Bacillus > Bacillus cereus group sp. BceL220. Next base: position 131,143 of record NZ_JBPWBC010000013.1, read on the forward strand.
ACAGAACTTTTACATATATACACAGTTCTTTACAATTGGAGTAAATCCTCTACAATTGATCCGTCTGTTTCGCCTAAGTGTAAACCGAGTAGTCTAGCGATAGTTGGACCTTCATCAATAAGTCTCATATACGGGACGGTAACGCCGGTTTTTATTCCTTTTCCAGCAGCGATAAAAATTGTTTCATAGTTAGGTTTTGTTGGAGAGTATCCATGCGTACCAAATGTATATTTTTTACTAGGCGTAACATCTTTTTCAGTAATTTCTTTTATAAAATCTCCTGTATAGTTTTCAGTGAAATAATACCCCTCTTGCGCTTCTAACATAAATAAACAATTACCATCTGCACCGCAGTCTTTCGCAGCTTCATCATGAAGTATAAATTCAATTCCATTCTGTTTATTTTGCAGCAGTTCTTCAAGGAGTAGTTGTACTTCTCGAATTGTATCCGTATCATTTTTGTCTTTCACATATACATAGGCAGACCCGTCGCAACTTTGACAATAGGCCTTCCAATCTACTAATAGCCCTTTTTTATTTATAGATACGAGGCCTTTTTGTTGGAATAGCACATTTAATTGAATTGCTTTGTTTTCACTTAAAGCGCTATGGTCACCAAGAGCGATAATTGTACTCTCTTCGTATAGGTCACTGTCTTTTAAAGTTTGAATAATTTTCCCGAGCCGCTCATCATGTCTATGAATTGCAGCTATTGTTTCGTTAGATTCAAAGCCATGATAATGTCTTTTCGTGTCTAAATCAGTGAAATGTACGAACATAACATTAGGCTTTTTCGTCTGAATGGTGTGTACAGCAGAGGCGAGGACGAAATCATCCAGCTCTGGTTGTGATAAACCATTTCTTATATGGCCGAAACGACGATTTAAATCTAATTGGTATAGTGGGCTACCGCTAAATAAGGAAACTAACACTTGATTTTGCCACGGTCTATTGGGGAAAATTTCTGGTAAATTGTAATCAATGTTTGCTCTCCCAGTAACAGGCCATAGAAGGGCAGCTGTCGTTAAATTTGCTTTACGCGCTTCATCATACAATGTTGTTCCTTTTATCGATTTTCGGTACCAATGCCAATCAGGTGATTTACGTCCTGGTTGAAGTAACGTATTACTAACAACACCGTGCTTGTTAGGGTAATTACCGGTTACGATTGTTGAGTGGCTTGGATATGTTACAGAAGGATAAATTGGTTCTACTTTTTCGACAACCACGCCCTTTTTTATTAGAGATTGGAAATGAGGTAGTTTTTGTAGTATAGGAAAATCTAAAGCTGATAAACAGTCGAATGATAAAATAATGACACGATTCGTTAATGCTTTATCCATAAAGTAATCCTCCTAAGTATATAAAACCTATTCTTATATATTACTATTAATACCTAGTAATAAAAATATGTTTCTGAATAAAATTTATTGTTTATTTTCAGAAAAATTAAACATATAATAAGTATAAGGGAATCTATGGACGGAGGGAATAGTATGGACTGGTTAGATGGATTCGGTATATTTTACATCATTGGTGGCATCACAATTCTCCTTGTATTTGCTATTTCATATTTACTAAAGAAACGTTTTCCAGACAAACAGTTTGATATTATATTTGCACTGATTGTAATACTTCTTTGCTTAGCATCATTTCCTGTTACCATGATGGTTATTGGTGGGTGGGAAGGAATGGGATATGGATTTATTGGTTTCTTCGTTCTACTAGGTACACTTATTGGTATGATTGCACATCAACTTGTAAAAATTACGCGAAAAAGCTACGTATAAAACTGTAAAAAATGAAAAGAATATAAAAATAAGAAAATTCACTCTTGTTTTAGGTTGAAATTTATATTATGATAATCAACAAATTTATTTCGTTATAACGATGAAAAAGGACTAGTACATATTCAACCTTTTTAGCAGAGAGAGAATCCGCCAGGCTGAAAGATTCTTAAAAAGGCAATATGGAACCTGCCTTTGAGTTCTGCATATGCAGCGGGAATTTCCCGTTATCAAAAAGAGAGCATGCGCAATTTTTGTGCATGAATCAGGGTGGTAACGCCGGCAAAGCTCGGTCCCTATTTAGGGACGCGGGCTTTTTTGTATTTTCTAGAAGGAGGAAGACTGACTATGGCAAAAGAACAAGTGCAAGCCATTACGAAGATGGAAGAGGACTTTGCGCAGTGGTATACCGATATTGTAAAAAAAGCCGAACTTGTTGATTATTCAAGTGTAAAAGGGTGCATGATTTTACGTCCGTATGGTTATGCCTTATGGGAGAATATGCAGAAGGTGATGGATGAGAAGTTAAAAGAAACTGGCCATGAAAATGTATATATGCCAATGTTTATCCCAGAGAGTTTATTGCAAAAAGAGAAGGATCATGTTGAAGGATTTGCTCCTGAAGTAGCATGGGTTACACATGGCGGGGATGAAAAGTTAGCGGAAAGACTTTGTGTACGTCCTACATCTGAAACTTTATTCTGTGAGCACTTTTCAAAAATTGTGCAATCCTATAATGATTTGCCAAAGTTATATAATCAGTGGTGTTCAGTAGTTCGTTGGGAGAAGACAACTAGACCATTCCTTCGTACGACTGAATTTTTATGGCAAGAGGGTCATACAATCCATGAAACGGCAGAAGAATCGCAGGCTGAAACATTAAATATTTTAAACTTATATGCTTCTTTCTGTGAGGATTATTTAGCGATACCAGTTATTAAAGGACAAAAAACAGAAAAAGAGAAGTTTGCTGGAGCAAAGGCAACTTATACAATTGAAAGTTTAATGCATGATGGAAAAGCGCTTCAAACAGGAACCTCTCATAACTTTGGGACGAATTTCTCAGAAGCATTTGATATTAAGTTTTTAGATCGTAACGGTAAATGGCAATATGTGCACCAAACATCTTGGGGTGTATCAACAAGAATGATAGGCGGGCTAATAATGGTTCATAGCGATAATAATGGACTTGTAATGCCACCAAAAGTCGCTCCAGTGCAAGTTGTTATTGTACCAATTGCTCAGCATAAAGAAGGAGTTTTAGCAAAAGCAACAGAGTTACAAGGACATATTCAAAAGGTTGCACGAGTAAAAATAGATGCTAGTAATAAAACGCCTGGTTGGAAATTTAATGAGTATGAAATGAAGGGTATACCAATTCGATTAGAAGTTGGTCCTAAAGATATTGAAAAGAATCAAGTTGTACTTGTAAGAAGAGATACGAAGGAAAAAGAATTTGTACCAATGGATCAATTAGAAGAACGTATTCCAGCATTACTTGAAGAAATTCATAGTTCTTTATTTAATAAAGCAAAAGCATTTCGCGATGAGAATACGTATGCTGTGACAAATTTCGAAGAGATGAAAAAAGTAGCTGACGAAAAGCAAGGCTTTATTAAAGCAATGTGGTGCGGGGAATTGGCTTGTGAAGAGAAACTAAAAGAAGAAGTGGGAGTATCTTCACGTTGTATGCCTTTTGAGCAAGAGCATTTAGCTGAAGAATGTATTTGTTGTGGTAAAGAAGCTAAACAAATGGTGTATTGGGGAAAAGCATATTAATACTCTTTTGATAGGTGATAAAAAGGACTTTGGGCTGCATAATAAAATGCAATCCAAAGCCCTTTTTGGTTTTATACAGTATTTCATGTATTCTTTAGATGGAAGGATGTTGTTCTTATTTTACGTTTTTACGACGAATAAACAGTAACATACCAATTAGGAATGTTGAAACACCCATTAAAATAGATATAGGGTAATGCGTTGCAGTATTAGGTAATTTATCACCTTGTTTTTTTGTATTATCTTTTACATTACCACCTTGAGAACCGTTGCCCTTCTGAGAATTGCTATCGCCTTTAACACGATTGCCGCCGTGAGAGCCATTACCGCCTTGAGAACTGCTATCACCTTTAACACGATTGCCACCTTGAGAGCCATTACCGCTGTGAGAGCCACTGCCACCAGAACCGTTACCGCCAGAACCATTGCCGCCAGAGCCACTGCCACCAGAACCGTTACCGCCAGAACCATTGCC
>NZ_JBPWBC010000014.1:0-111665 GCF_051776965.1 Bacillus cereus group sp. BceL220
TTCAAATAACGTAGAACGATTTGTATTTTTTCATCAGCTGTAAATTTAGCCATAGAAAAACTGCACCTCCAATTGTTAGACTGTGTCTAACAATTGGGGTGCAGTTCAATATTACATGGTCTCTTTTTATTATTCATTAATACTAAGTAAATGTGGAAAATATAGGGTGATTTGTAGTTTAATAGTAAAGAGAGTGATTAGTGTTAATTTACTTAGTTTTTAAAAAAGGATATAAATGTTTTAATAGGGGGGAGTAAAGTGAAATTTGTAAGCATTGAAAAAGAGGAGATCCTAATTGGAAATATGGCAAATTTGTATTGTAAAGTATTTGAGAAAACAAATTTCAATGAAATGATCAAGCGAATGAATAGGCATATAGAATATACAGGTTTTAAAGGTATAGTAGCAATAAATGATGAAAATGAAGTAGTTGGTTTTACTTATGGTTATCGCTCAATGGAGGGACAGTACTATAATCAATTAATGAGAGAAGCGTTACATCTAGAGCAAGTAGACGAATGGTTGCAAGATTGTTTTGAATTTGTAGAGTTAGCAGTTCACCCACAATATCAAAATAAAGGTCTTGGAACGAAATTACATAATAAATTACTAGAAGGGGTTTCAAATAGAACGAGTGTTTTAACAACACAAATAAACAATGAAAAAGCACGTTCGTTATATGAAAGATTAGATTGGATAAATGTATTGGAGCCATTTCATCCAAGTAAAAATGATGTTCCATATGTAATAATGGGAAAAGCATTAAAAACAAAAGTGAATTGATAATTATGGCATTCACAAAAATTATTGGTTTGTAATAATGAAGGGGAAAACAACAATGATATCTATAGAAAAAGCTACAATTTTAGATGCTGAGAAATTAACAGAAATAATGAAAAGAACATTTGATGCAGAAGCAAAACAATGGCTATACGGCCAAGATGATGTCATTGATTATAACATTCAACCGCCAGGATATTCTTCAGTTGAAATGATGGAATATTCCATTGAAGAATTGGATTCTTTCAAAGTTGTAATGGATAAAGAAATAATCGGAGGGATAATAGTTACGATTTCTGGTAAGTCGTACGGTCGAATTGATCGTATTTTTGTAGATCCTGTTTATCAAGGAAAAGGAATTGGATCACATGTTATGAAATTAATAGAAAAGGAATATCCAAACATAAAGATTTGGGATCTCGAAACATCTAGTAGACAAATTAATAATCATCACTTTTATAAAAAGATGGGCTACCAAATGATTTTTGAATCGGAAGATGAGTATTGTTACGTGAAAAGAATAAAAACAAGCTCAAATAAAGAGAGTGTAGTTGCAAATAAAGATATGAAAAATAGTCAATACGAAAACTGTAATTTAGCAAATACAGAGTATTATCAAGTGAATTTAAAAAACAGTTCATTTGTTGGTAGCAATATAATGAATACGAATATGAGTAATTGTAATGTAAGTCAATCAAAGTTTAGAAATATAAATTTTAGATGGTCATCATATGCAGATTTAAATCTTTCTGGTAGTAAATTTAATTTGGTGACTTTAGGTGGAGTGCAATTTAAAAATACAAGTCTCGGAGATGAGAAGGAACCTATTTTATTCGATAAATGTGATTTGGAAGGTAGCACCATAAGTAATAGTAATCTGAAAAATATTGAAATAGAAAATTGTGATATAGTCGGCATGAAACTAAATGGTATTCTGATCGAAAATTTGCTTAATTTATATAACAAGGTGAAAAGTTAACCATATAGTTGTTAATCTTTTTGGAAATTAAGTATTATATCGAAATAATTATGTAAAAATGACATAAAGAAATACGGTCGAGAAGGTCATTCGTGAACGTTTCTAGAATACACACAAATATATTGTTATTTATATGGAGGAGAGAAAGATGGGGATCAACGTTAGAGCAGTAGAAATACAAGATGCTAGAGCAATTCATCGTATATGTATACAGGATGACGTTTTACCGTATATGGTTTTCTTACCTAGCATGCGTGTAGAAGCTATGGAAAATAGAATTCGAAATTTAGCACCAAATCAATTTGAATTTGTTGCAGAATATGATGGAGAAATTGTTGGGTTTGTAGGTTTAACACAAAGTCCGGGACGAAGATCTCATTCAGGCGATTTATTCATTGGGGTTGATAGTGAATATCATAATAAAGGAATTGGGAAAGCACTTCTTACGAAGATGCTTGATTTGGCTGATAATTGGTTAATGTTAGAGAGAGTAGAACTAGGTGTGTTAGAAACGAATCCAAAAGCAAAAGCTTTATATGAAAAATTTGGATTTGTAGAAGAGGGAGTAAAGATAGGGAATTTGAAAGCTCACGGAAAGTTTATTAATGAAATTATGATGAGTCGTTTTAGACCGGATGGTTTAATTGTACATAATTAGCAGTTAAAAGCATGACATTATACTGTCATGCTTTTTTATTAGAATTTGGCTGTATTAAAAATAATACTAAACCAATAAAAATAACGGTAATTCCTAGTCCTTGTTGTAACGAAATGGTCTCATGTAATATAAAGTACGCTAGTATACAAGTGCCAATTGTTTCACCTAAAATACTCATTGAAATTACAGTAGCACTTATCCATTTTAATAACCAATTAAAAATGGTTTGTCCTAAAATTGTAGCAATGAAAGCTAATCCAATAAAGCACAACCAAGTTTGTGTAGAGTAATGGATGAAAGATTCTTGTTGCGTGAAAGCAAATATGCCAAGAAAGCCAGCACTACTTCCATAACTAATTATCGAATATGGTATAAGTGACAAATCTTTACGAACGTGTTGGCTAATGAAAAAGTAAGCAGTAATGATACCGGCAGCGATAAGTGCTAAAATATCTCCATATAAAGCTTCTCCACTAATTTGGAAATCTTGCCAGCCAATGATGATACTACCTGAAATAGCGATGAGGCAACCAATAACTGCTCCTTTCGTAAATCTCTCCTTAAATAAAAAATAACCACCAATCATTGAGAACAAAGGTTGTAACGTTACGATAACTGTAGAGCTTGCTACAGAAGTATATTGTAATGATTCAAACCATAGTACATAATGTGCAGCTAAAAATAGCCCAGATACGAATCCAAGTGCCCATTGTTTTTTCGTTAAAGTTTTTAGCTCATTTCGACTATTTTTATTAAATAGTAATAACGGTAACAGAATTAGTGTGGCAAAGAATAATCGGTAAAAAGCAATGATTGTCGCAGGAGCATCTGCCAATTTTACAAAAATAGCTGAAGTTGATAAGGCGAATACACCAAAAAATAAGATGCAATATGAAAGAATAGGTGATTTCAAAGTTTGTCCCTCCGATAGAATGTTTATTATAATAAACTTAATACGATATAATGTACAAAAGTAAGTATATAAGTCCCGGAGATAATAGGGAAGGGTTATTTGCCTTTGTTTAGTATGTCAGCACAAAGACAACGAAACATGCATTATGAGGGACGAAAGGAAGTTTTACTATGGTACATGATAGGCTTGGACAAACGGTATTAAGTTATCGTAAGAAAAATAATATGACAATTCGTGAATTTGCTGATTATGCAGGGATTAGTACGTCGTTAATTAGCCAAATTGAAAGAGGACATGCTAATCCTTCTTTAAATGTTTTGGAATTAATTGCAAAAGCATTAAATGTACCGCTGTTTACACTTTTTATTAACGATATTGATACAGATTCGCTCATTTCTAAGAAAAAAGATCGAAAAAAAGTATATCGGGAAAACAATGATCACATTGTATATGATGTATTAACACCTGATTTTATGAAAGCACGTATTGAAATGCTAATGATGGATTTAAATAAACAAGCAAACACAACAGAAAGCCATTATTCCCATGAAGATAAGGAAGAGATTGCTGTTATTATGAAAGGGGAAGTGTATGTGGAATTGGAGGGAAAAGAATATTTTTTAGAAGAAGGCGATGTTGTACGTATTCCACCGAATGTGAAGCATCGATTTTTGAATAAAAGTGATGAATCGAATCACATTTTATTTGTCCTGACACCATCTTTAGGATGAAAATATAGTGATTTTTATTAGGAGAGGAAGAAAATAGAAAATAAAAGTATTTTAAAAGGCGGTCTTTCAATTATTTCTCAATGTAAAAAAGAAACAAATGATATTTGGCATGCACATTTTGGAGCAGCTGCAATTGCTAGTTATTTTTTTATGAAAGATAATAATATTGATGAAGAAACAGCTCGTAATATGTATTCGCAAACAAGGATGATGCTGAACAAGAAAAAAATTGGTGAGATGATTGATGATAAAAAAGAAATAGATTTTAAAATTGCGGAAAATATGATTATAAAATCTTTAGAACAAACGATTGATGAGCTTCATTGGGTGGGGCATAACGTCATTTATGCGTCATTAAGTTTATTAGCTATGAAAGAGCTACAAAAATGGGGTGATAATCAAGCAATTGAAGGGATTACTACTCTTATTTTATCATTTCGAAAAACAATTCCAGGTAGATCGTGGATTGGTTATACGACGAAAGAAGTAAAACAATTAAGTTTTGAAGAGGAGATACAAAGTGAATTGAGTAATCCAACACAAGTATCTCAGTTCATTTTAAATGAGTTATCGAAATTTAATAATATTTATCGAGCGGAATCACATCATGATTTAATTGGGCATTTGCTTACATACTCCCACGCAATTAATATAATGTACGATTTAGGACATATAGATATATTTCAACGAGGGATACGTCCGCTGTTAAAACTAGTATACGTACTAAGAGCTAGCCAAAAGCTCAAGCTGAATACGGAAATAACTTTACACTCACCTATAGATCGATTACCTTTAATTCAATCTAAACGTGCAAATATTTTACCAACTGAAAATATATTTTGGATAAAAAACTATAGTGAATTCGATTGGGATTTTGGTCATGTATTTAAATTCTCATATAGTTATTTTAATCATATACAGAGAGCTCCAAATTATAAAGATATCACATTAGAAAAATTCCGTTATGTTATTAATTCTTAATGAACGTTAATGATCTGTAAAAGGAAGTTTAATCTAGTTTCTTTTTTTGTTAGTAGTATATTATTTTTTCAAATATGTAAGATTTTACATGCGTATTTTACTTTTACTAATTATGTAAGTAGGCTATACTGAAATACATACATTTTATTTTTGGAGAGATGTAAAACGACATGGAACTAGCGAAATTGGAAAAAGTAATTGAAATAAAAAAAGAAGAACTTTTATATTTAGTATCGGATTATGGAATTCAACATGAAAAAGTATTGGCATTGAGTCAAGAACTAGACAAATTAATCAATTACTTTATGTTTTTAAAATAAAGAGAACTATGACGGGGTTTGTAAATGTTATAGTTCTTTTTTATTAGGTAATTTGAAAATATATTAAAATATATTGTCTAATTTCTTACAGAATGCGCAACTTGCTAGTCGAATATAAGGACTTTTGGTTATAATAAAAAGGAATTATTAATTGTATCGGTTAGGAGCGCAGCACATATGAAAACAGTTGTTGTTATCGGTGGAGGTATAACGGGACTTTCTACTATGTTTTATTTAGAAAAATTAAAAAAGGATTATAATATCGATTTAAATTTAATTCTTATTGAGAAAGAAGAGTATTTAGGTGGTAAAATCCATAGTGTGGAAGAAAAAGATTTCATTATGGAGTCAGGGGCGGATTCAATCGTTGCTCGTAATGAACATGTTATGCCACTTGTAAAAGATTTAAATTTAGAAAATGAAATGGTATATAATGAAACGGGTATTTCTTACATATATTCTGAAAACATGTTACATCCAATTCCTTCTGATACTATATTTGGGATACCGATGAGTGCCCGGTCGTTGTTTAGCAGTACGCTAGTCTCAACGAAGGGGAAAATCGTAGCTTTAAAAGATTTCATAACGAAAAATAAAGAGTTTACGAAAGATACATCACTTGCTCTATTTTTAGAAAGCTTTTTAGGGAAAGAGTTAGTGGAAAGACAAATTGCTCCTGTGCTTTCAGGCGTATATTCTGGTAAATTGAATGAGCTTACAATGGCATCTACATTACCGTATTTACTGGATTATAAAAATAAGTATGGAAGTATTATTAAAGGTTTTGAAGAGAATAAAAAACAATTTCAATCAGCAGGAAATAAAAAATTCGTATCATTTAAGGGTGGACTATCTACGATAATTAATCGCTTAGAAGAAGTGCTGACTGAAACTGTCGTAAAAAAAGGTGCTATAACGACGGCTGTAAGTAAACAAGAAGATCGATATGAGATTTCTTTTGCAAATCATGAAACAATACAAGCTGATTATGTTGTTTTAGCAGCTCCACATGATATAGCGCAAACTTTATTACAGTCTAATGAGTTAAATGAGCAGTTTAATACATTTAAAAACTCATCTCTTATTAGTATTTATTTAGGATTTGACATACTAGATGAACAACTACCAGCTGACGGTACGGGGTTTATTGTAACGGAAAACAGTGATTTACATTGTGATGCTTGTACATGGACAAGTCGAAAGTGGAAACACACATCGGGTAAACAAAAATTATTAGTTAGAATGTTTTATAAGAGTACCAATCCGGTATATGAAACAATCAAGGATTACAGTGAAGAAGAATTAGTACGAGTAGCTTTATATGATATTGAAAAGAGTCTCGGAATTAAAGGTGAACCAGAAGTAGTTGAAGTTACAAATTGGAAAGATTTAATGCCGAAATATCATTTAGAACATAATCAAGCGGTTCAAGCATTGCAAGAAAAAATGACAAATCTTTATCCAAATGTATATTTAGCTGGTGCCTCATATTACGGTGTTGGAATTGGTGCGTGTATTGGAAATGGAAAGAATATTGCCAATGAAATAATGGCTACATTAAATAAATAATACTGTAGAATAAATAAAAACTGTTCCTTCAGCAAAATGAAGGAACAGTTTTTATTTATTTTATTTGAATGGAAATTTTATTGTTTTTTACATTGTTTTCTTTTATTGTTAATGTTATTTCTCCAGATTCTTTAAATGAATACGGTGATAGTTGATAAATATCTTTTATATCATGTTTTTCTTGTAATTTACTTATCGGTATTAATACGATATTTGGCTTCCATGTTTCTTGTTTTCCTGAAGGATATTCTATAAGTATTACCGGATTTTTTAACTGCATTTTTTTCCAAGAGACGAAATATAGTTGAACTTCTGTATCTTTTTTTAATAATTCTTCGGAGAAATAACCGAATTCGCCTACATTACCGAAAACAGTGTGGTTTTGATTTTTTAATTTAATATCTAAATAACTAGGTTGATATGTTACTGCATGATAAGTTCCATATGAAAGTGAGAGTATGGCAGCGATTAAAATACCGATTGAAAATGTCTTAAAGCTATTGCCTTTAAAGTTAGTCATCATGAATGAGTTTGGTGTGAATTTTTTTGCGAATAAAAAAATAAGTAATATGAGTAAGAGGGATAAGCCGATGAATATATACATAGGAAATTTACACCTCCACAATAAAATAATATATTAACTATATTTTACCATAAATGTATGGGGTAGGGTGGTTGTTTGGAAGGAGAAAATGAAGAAACAATTTTTTTACAGTTCTTGATAATTTGAAATTCGATTTATGGAAATTATAGCGTAATGTTTGAGTAGTAATCAGAAGGTATCCAATTCGTGTATATAGAATAAAGAGGGAATGCGTCATTAGAAATGTTTGATTTATGGAACAATAAGGACTTTACTAATTATAAATATTTTTTCTGATATAATGAATGAGTAGAGAGAAAGGAGTGATCCTATGGCATTTCCTATATTAGAAACAGAACGCTTACGTTTAGTTGAAATAGAACAATCTTATTGTCAAAAAATATATGAAATCTTTTCATTGGATGAAGTAACGTGTTATTACGGTATGAATTCTTTTACGGAGTTTGGACAAGCTTCACGTATGATCGAATCTTTTTCGAAAAATTACTTTGAGAAAAAGGCAATACGATGGGGAATTGTGTTAAAAGAAACGAACGTTTTAATAGGAACAATTGGACTAAACAATTTACAATTATGGAGTAAACGATCTGAGATTGGATATGACCTGCATCCTCGTTATTGGGGAAATGGTTATGCGTCAGAAGCGGCTCGAGAAATTATTGATTATGGGTTTAAAGATTTGGGTTTGTTTAGAATTGGAGCTATTACATATCCTGAAAATGTTACTTCTTGTAGAATGTTATCTAAAATCGGCTTTCAAAAGGAAGGTCTATTGCGCGGATATATTCATCAAGGAAATAAGCAACACGATGCATTATTGTATTCTATAGTGCGAACTGATGTTGAGGACATAAATTTATAATAAAAAAAAACCTCTTAATTAAAAGAGGTTTTTTTTTATTATAAATTAACCTAATTTAGGTAATAAACGTTCTCCGCTTTTCATGCTACTTTTACATAAAGGGCATTTAGGCTCTTCTTCAAATGAAAAGTTCTTTCTCATCCATCCTAAACAATCCTCTGATTCACATTCCCAAACAGGGGTTTGTTCTGGTGGTACTTCTGCTACATCGTTCTTTCGATTGCGATACATGTAACCACTCCTTTTATGTAAAAAATTTTAGTTATATATTAAAAAGGTTGTTAACCTTGCTGGTAACAACCTTTTTATTGTTTGAATTATAGCTTTACAACGTTTTTAGCTTGAGGTCCGCGGTTACCTTCTTCAACTTCGAAGCTAACTTCTTGACCTTCGTCAAGAGACTTGAAGCCGTCGCCAGTGATAGCTGAGAAGTGAACGAATACGTCGTTACCGTCTGCAACTTCGATGAAACCGAAACCTTTTTCGCTGTTAAACCATTTTACTTTACCTGTTAATGTCATGGTAATGCCTCCTAAAAGTAGAAAATTACAATATGATCGGCCTTATTTGAATGAAAATAAAAGTTCACATATTATCAAAAACCCATAAGGAGTACAAAATGTCCCTGATTGATACTTGATAATATGCAAAGAAAATATAGTGTTAAATTGACCTTAATTACTATCTTACAACAAATGGTGGGAAATAGCAAGTGCTGGTAATACCACTGAGTAATCTGGGTGATAATAGTAAAGGCACAAAGGTATCTCTTTTATTTATATATTATTCCTAATTTGAATTTATTCCAAACAAAAATTATTTATATGAAAAAATAAGTTTAAATAAAAGGCTAAATATTATTTTAATATTGCTGATGAGTACCATAATTAGGAGGATAGAATATTGCAAAATAAACAATTTAAAATAATTGAAGCAGCAAAAGAAGGAAGAAGAAAAGTTCATCCTGTTTTTGCTGTCATACTCGCGATTATATTTTTAACTTTAGGTGAATTATTTATGTTGTTTATGCTGATTTTACCGAAAGCAGAAACATCTTTTATGAAGGCGATTTATAGCGACATTGAGATGATATTAACGTTTGGCGGCGCAATATTTTTTGTGTTTTTATGGATTAGATTTGTAGAGAAAAGATCATTTTCATCCATTGGTTTTTGGAGAAATCAATGGATAAGAAAATATTTGAGAGGTACATTAATAGGATTTGTTTTCATTTCAATACCAGTAATTTTACTTCTATTAGCAGGAGTTGTAACATTACAAATACAAAAAATTACAGTAACCGCTATATTGGGTATTGTAGGTTCTTTAGTTGCATTTTTAATACAAGGGGCAACGGAAGAAATTATTGTACGAGGTTGGTTATTCCCGGTTCTTTCTGTTAGAAGTCGTATATGGGTTGGGATTGTTGTGACGTCTTTCTTATTTGGTTTTCTTCATTTACTTAATCCAGGTATTACAATTCTTTCAATATCGAATATAATATTAGTTGGTGTATTTGCAGCTTTTTACGTTTTAAAAGACAGTAGTCTGTGGGGGATTTGCGCATGGCATTCCATTTGGAATTGGGCACAATATAACGTCTACGGTTTTGCAGTTAGCGGGATGACCATATATTCAACTCCGCTATTTAAACCTGCAACAAATGGCCCCGAATTCCTTCATGGAGGCACGTTCGGAATTGAAGGTAGTATCATTACAACAATCATGCTCGCTATTGCTTCAATTGTTTTATGGAGAAAGTTATGGGGAAGAAAAGTGAAACAACGAAATTTTAGTTAATGAAAGAGGGAGAAACTATGGGGATAATAGCATTTGAGGGAGCAAGCGCTGTTGGTAAAAGTACCACGTGCCGTGAATTAGAAAAGAATTATGGTGCTTATATAATACCTGAAGTGAATTCTTTATTTGAAAGGCCAAAAAATGAACATAGAACATGGTATTTTGAAAAACAAGTTGAGCGCTGGAATATAGCTGTTCAGAAGTCGGAGCAATATGAATTAGTAATACTTGATGGGGATATATATCAACCACTTAGTTATAATTGGTGTTTTCATTTTGATATATTTAATCAGCCATTATCTGTAATAGAAAATTTTTATAAAGAAAAGATGGTAAATAGGGAAATTGGTTTTCCGGATCAATATTTTTATTTATATACGAACGATGAAGAACTTAGAAAGCGGAAAGTATATGATGAAACGAAAAGAAGGAGAAACTTTGAAAAACATTTACATATATCAAAATCGTTTCAGCGTTATTATGAAAATTTAAATACTGTTACAGATGGGTATTGTAAATTAATTGAGGCGAAAAGTGTAAAATCGAATGAAATAGAAATTGTAAATAATTTAAACAGTTTAAATGTTTGTGAAGAAAGACGTTTTGATGTTTCGAGGTTAGATGCTATTACGAAGTGGTTAAAAGAAAATCGTGCATAAAGTAAAAACAACGAGTGTTGTAGAACGCGCTCGTTGTTTTTTTGCTTCTTTATAAATATAAAGGAAAAATTTGTAGAATACTTTCAATATTTAACAGAATAATCTTTCAATTTTAAAGGAAAAGAAATACAATATGAGAAAGTATATATAAATAATATGATAGGGGATGGGATGCGATATTTTAAATGAAGTAACAGTTTTTATATAAAAAATAATTAGGTAGTCAGAACAGAGATATTTGGGAGGAAACAAGCGCGATGAAAACACTATTTAAAATAATCGGTATTCTAGCTGGTATGGCGGTAATCGGAGTAGGTTTAACATATGGTATGCTGCATTATTTAAATAATAGTAAACCAGCTGAGAAAAAGGCATCACCAGCTGCTCCAGCAGTAGAAGTACTAGCTGATAGTAACGTAAAAGCAGAAGATGCAAAGCTTTTAGAAAATGGCAATTATTCATTGCCGAATAGTGGTTTTAATAAAAATTTTAAATGGACAGATGAGAACATACAGACAGCATTACATGAAATGGCACATCAAAAAGCGAAAGCTGATCAAAAGTGGGGCTATATTTTTATTACACAAGAACGGATTGAAAGTTTAATTGATATTGTAAAGAGTAATGATCTTGTACAGGGAAGTACATATGTAGAAATTTTAGAACGATGGAAACAAGGAAAATATGAAAAAGTTGATGGGGATCATAATAAGATTTGGAAATTACAAAGTGGGAATTTAGGAGAAGGAAAAGGAGTAATGTCGGAAGCTGAGCAAAAAGAATTAATTAATCAAGTGTTTATGAACAAAGGTACATATTCAGGTAGTAAATTAATTGCAGGTGGGGGACAGACTAATAAATAATATACTAATTAATGAAAGAGAGTAATTGCTTATTAGGCAATTACTCTTTTTATATGTACTTCTTAATTTCTTAATCTCGTTCAAGTAAGGAAAGAAACGACTGTAATACCGGGGAAATCCATCTAGATTTATGATAGATTACATGACTTTGAATAACGGATGGAGTTTCGATAGGCTGAAAACATAGTTGTTCTTTTTGGCAACTTTCTTGTACAACGATATAAGGAAGAATTGAAATGCCTAACTCACACATGACGGATTGTTTAATGACTTCAACATTGGAAGTTTCAAATGTTTTAGCTGGAATATTTTCGCTTTGACGTAAAAAACGATCTACCATTGGCCTATAGCCGCAGCTTTGTTCTGTAAAAATGAACTGGGTGTCCTGTAATAACTGGAATGGATTTGTATGTGCAGCGGAATAAGCTGGTAAAATCCATCCAAATGTTTCATTACTAAAAGTTCGCGTAATAAAATCATTATGTTCTATACTTTCTCCAATTATGAAGACAACGTCTGTTTCTCCTTCACGTAATTTTTGTAATGCTTGTTCATTTGTGTTTGTTTCAAGTACGATATTTACTTTCGGATTTTTCTGTTTGTAAGTACGTAATAACTTTGGTAATCGGTATACCGCTAATGATTCATTAGATGTAATACTTAATGTACCTTCTAAATAATCTGTATTTTGGGGGATTTCTTGCGCTTTTTCATATATTGAAAGTAATTCTAATGCATAAGGATGAAATTGATGACCTGCTTTTGTAAGTAGCACTTTTTTCCCTAACCGATCGAAAAGAGGAATATGTAAATCGTTCTCTAAAGCTTTCATATGTGCTGTAACAGTAGATTGCGCATAACCTAGCGCATGCGCAGCTTTAGAAAAATTACCATACTTCACAATGGCGCAAAATGTTTTAACATGTCTCATTTCCATAAGCGATCCCTCTTTTATTATCATGATTTGTGAATGATTATATCATGTATTTTAATTTTCCAAATGATTAAATTCTGTATAAAATGAAATTGTAGAAATATTCATTCAGGTGATATTGGAGGAGAAAAGATGATCAAAAAGGGCTATCATGTAGCTGTTGTTGGGGCTACAGGTGCGGTAGGGCAAAAAATTATTGAACTGTTAGAGAATGAAATGAAGTTTAATATAGTTGAAGTTACATTGCTTTCGTCAAAACGATCCGCTGGTAAGAAAGTAAGATTCAAAGGACGAGAGATAATTATACAAGAGGCAAAAACAACTAGCTTTGAAGGTGTAGATATTGCCTTTTTTAGCGCTGGGGGAGAAGTATCTAGACAATTTGTAACTCATGCAGTTTCTAGTGGTGCGATTGTAATTGATAACACTAGTGAGTACCGAATGGCACAAGGTGTACCGCTCGTTGTTCCGGAAGTGAATGCGCACACTTTAAAACAGCATAAAGGTATCATTGCAGTTCCAAATTGTTCAGCATTACAGATGGTAACAGCACTTCAGCCGATTCGAAAATTATTTGGTTTAGAAAGAATTATCGTTTCAACATATCAAGCTGTATCGGGTTCTGGCATTCATGCGATTCATGAATTACAAGAGCAGGCTAAGTCTATACTTGCAGGTGAAGAAGTGAAGAGTGATATATTACCGGTGAAAAAAGATAAAAAACATTATCCAATAGCATTTAATGTACTGCCTCAAGTAGATATATTTACAGACAATGATTTTACTTTTGAAGAAGTCAAAATGATTCAAGAAACGAAGAAAATATTAGAAGATGAAAACCTGAAAATGGCAGCTACTTGTGTACGTGTTCCAGTTGTATCGGGGCATTCAGAATCGGTTTATATAGAACTGGAAAAAGAAGCAAGCGTTGCGGAAATCAAGGAAATACTAATGGATGCACCAGGTGTTATTTTGCAGGATAACCCTAGTGAACAGCTGTATCCAATGCCATTATATGCAGAAGGGAAAATAGATACATTTGTCGGAAGAATACGTAAAGATCCTGATACGCCAAACGGATTCCACCTCTGGATTGTTTCCGATAACCTATTAAAAGGTGCGGCTTGGAATTCAGTTCAAATCGCAGAGACTTTAGTGGAAAAGGGGATACTTTAATATAGTTTAAAAAACTGGGGAATCGTTAATGATTCCCCAGTTTGTATTTCATAATTGTTTTCTTTATTTCGGCCAACTTTAATTAAAATTAGTCGTTATTGAATTTTTATAAATATCTACTTTATGTGCAGTGAAGCGTAAGGTTTTGGATTCTGCATGAATTGTAAGATTAATAATAATCGATAACGGCATTTCGACCGTTTTCACAATATCTTCTATAGCAATATACTCATTTTTTGCTTCCTTGTAATAAACAACAGAACGAATTACTGCCTCGTTATTTTCAATGTCAATTTCACACATCATAGGGAATTTTTCTCCATTATGTAAGAATAGTTCACCTAGTACGATTGAACCGTTTAATTCTTCTGTAAAATTAGTAGTTGCCGCTGGTTTTACCCATGTTTCGTCATGTTCTTCGTTTTCTTCTTCATCTATTGCCCATTCCCAAATGGGGTTTTGTTTTAAGTCCTCAATAGTTAATTTATCAATTGGTTTGCAACTACTCATACATAAATTCTCCTTTTATTTTGATAAATAAGTTTTTTGATTTCATGAATTAGATGATTGCTTATAAGTGGGTTTAACAAAGTATTTTGCTCATTTGATATCCAAACTACTTTATTTTGAAATAAAGCTATTACAGCAATATTAACAAAACTTTAATTTTCTAGTAAATAATTATTAGTGGAGATATTAAAATGGGATGGTGTTAAAGAAAGATAGTAAAAAACATCAAGGATGCATGAAATCCATTTGGTATGATATGGATATATCCAATATGAGGGGGAGTTTGATGTATCAAGTAAAGGGGTATTTTTCATCATTAAAAGGAAGTTATTATGAGATTGGAAAGCAACAAGGGGAATTCGTGAAACGAAATCCGTATCTCATCCCGCAATTTATACACGAAGAAAATGTAATATCTAATAACCATTGGACAGAATCGAGAAATATACTAAACAAACATTGTCCAGGCATAAATGAAGAAATTGAGGGGTTTTGTGAAGTGTTAAAAATTCCTTCAAAAAATATGATGTATTACTATCAAACACTATTGAAAGCAGGGTGTAGTCATTGTGCAGTATTACCTGAAAAGACCGATTTAGAGCACACATATGTATTAAGGAATTATGATTTGTCACCAGTAATAGATGATATGCGTTTTTGCTCGACGCATGTTGAAGGTGCGTATGCACATAGTGGTTTTTCTACTCAATATTTTGGTCGAACAGAAGGGATAAACGAACATGGATTATCTGTTACATTTTCAGCATGTGGTCAACCAGTAGGAAACATTGCAGGTTTAAGAAAGCCAATGGTGAATGGTTTACAATGTTTTGCGGTAATTCGATTGTTGTTGGAGAAATGTAAAAATGTGCAGGAAGCTAAGTTACTAATAGAAGAAATCCCAATTGCTAGTAATATTAATTTAATAATAGCTGATCCTTTAAATGCAGCATATATTGAAATATTTGACGGTCATAAATCGACAATAACGATTGATGGTAAAAAACAAGCTTTTATTGTATCAACAAACCATGCAATTAGTTCATCAATTCAGAAATTAAATAATAGGAAATTAGAACAATCTACAAAGAGATATCACGTTTTACATGAGCATTTAAATAGATATGAACAAGTGAGCATAGAGTCTTTAAAAGAGTTAGTAGAAGAAGAATATCCTGCTGGACTAACTGTACATAACTATGAAGAATGGTTTGGAACTTTACATTCTGTATTATTCGATTTACATGATCGTACAATGAAGATTTGTTTCGGATCACCACTTTTAAACGACTGGTACTCATTGAAAGTTGGAGGAAGTATGCCGTTTTCTGAGGTGAACGTGAACTTTAAAAATAAAACTTATACTGACTTTTGGAGGGAAGATAAGAATAAATTGATGCCTAAAAGATAAATGGGACAAGATGGTAATATAAAGAGTGCATTTACACTGGAGGGATTACCAATGCGAAAAGTTATGTTACCATTTGTTCTTATCTTTTTTCTTATTATTGCGATGTATATTGCTTATCAAAAGAGAAAAAAATCTGGGATAAATGGATTGAAAAGTGCGTTAACTTCTATTTGCTTCTTTTCACTCGCAATCTTAAATATGTTTGCATATTGGTTTCGTTTTGGCGGTGCTTTTACTTGGTTATTTTCAATTGTATTATTGCTAGTTGGTTCATATTTTACTAAATATATTCCAATATCTAAAAAGGTACATTAAAATCTATAAGAGTTTAATATAATGTTTACTTTGTTTTGAAAAGAGATTATTCTACTAAATTGTTGTGAAACGGTTTCATAGGATAATCTCTTTTGTTTAGTTTTGGAAAGAACGTACTGTGATTTTTAGTTGCTCAATAAATTCTCGAGTTGCAGCACACATATATTTATCTTTTCTATAAATTAGCCCTATTTCAATTGTTGGAGTAGGGTTTTCTATTTTAATAGCTTGAATGTTTTTATTTTGTAAAAAGTCTATATATGGTTTGGGTAACACTGTAATGCCCATTCTTTTGGAAACCATTTGGATTAAAGATTCCATCGTACTAATTTCTAAAATTGGCCTTGGTTTAAAGTTTAATTTTTGACAATAAGATGTAATTAGTTCGGTTAAAAAGAAATTTTTAGGCAAAAGAATTAAAGGGTAGTTCTGTAATTCAGCAATAGATACATGATTACGTTCAGCTAATCGATGACCAGTGGGCACGACCAATGTAAGATCGCTTTTGTATAGAGGGATGGAGATAATCTCTCTATCTTGCACCGGGAGAAATGTAATTCCAATATCTAGTTCGTTTTGTAATAATTTTTCACGAATATCTCCTGTACGAAGCCCTAATACAGAAAGTTCTATATTAGGATATAAATTATTAAAATTTAAAATAGCTGGTGGTAGTAAATAATTTACGACGGTTAACAAAGCACCTATTGTTAAGGAACCTTGCTGTAATCCGTTTAGGTCTTGAATAGCTGAACGAGCTTGTTCGACTTCATGAAAAATGATTTTACTATGTGATAATAAAATCTTCCCTGCTTCAGTTAATGATATTTTTTTACCAATTCGATCGAAAAGTGGCATTCCTACTTCATGCTCTAATGCACGTATTTGTTGACTAAGTGAAGGCTGTGAAATATTTAATTTTTCAGCTGCTTTTGTGAAATGTAATTCTTTTGAAACAGCTAAAAAGTATTCAAGTTGTCGTAATTCGATTGGAATCACCTCAAGTATAATAATAGGTTATACCTATCATTATTATATAAATAATTGAATTGAACAATGATTTTAGAGGTTTTATAATCATCTTTATATAGCAGAGAGGGTTGTAAAAATTAATCGAGAGAAAATACATGTAACACCTTTAAAGGAGGAAATAGAATGGCTAATGAATATCGATTATTATCTTTAAATATAGGATTACCAAAAGAGGTTACATACGGCGGAAAAGTAATTCATACAGGCATAAATAAGAAACAAGTAAAGGAACCGGTATATTTATCCTTTGTAAAATTTAATGGAGTTGGACAGGCGGACTTAGTTCATCATGGAGGAGTAGATAAAGCAGTTTGTGTTTATACTGATGATCACTATCCATACTGGGAAAAAGAATTGAATCAAGATCTTGTATATGGGGCTTTCGGAGAAAATATAACAGTTAGTGGTATGCGCGAAGAGGATGTTTGTATTGGTGATACGTTTGAGCTCGGAGAGGCAATCGTACAGGTAACACAACCAAGGCAACCTTGTTTTAAATTAGCAAAAAAATATAATATTCCAAAGTTACCACTATATTTTCAAGAAACAGGATATACAGGATTTTATTTTCGTGTATTAAAAGAAGGATGGGTATCAGCAGTCGATACCTTAAAAAGGCTACAGTCTGATCCGAAAGGTGTTTCAGTAGCGTTCGCTAACCGTATCATGCATAAGGAAAAACAAAATATTGAAGGGATAAAAAGAATATTAGAAGTAAATGCACTTTCAAGTAGTTGGAGAAAGTCTTTTGAAAAGCGTATAAGTGGAGAAGAAATTAATACGAAGGAAAGACTTGAAGGGATAAAAGAATAAAAATATTTTATTATAAATAGTGTATTTCTATTAGTAAAAACTAATTAGAAAGCGCTATTTTTATATAATAAACTAATTAATATCCAGGAATCTTAATATCGTTTTATTCGACTTATTTTCAAATAGTCAAAACATAAAATTAATTAGACTTTTTTTTTATGTTTTATGATAGTATATTGATTGGTAAGACCTCTATTTTTAAGAGTAGGTCATATAAGTATATCTAATTTAATGGAATTTAACATTTGGAGGTACAACATGGGGAATGTTGAAAAATTGGTAAGTCTTCTAATAGAAGAACCGAAAAGAGAGCAGTTATTTCCTTTATTTGAAGAAGTGTTTGGAATTACAACTCAAACATTGAATGATTTTTCGGATAAAGGGTATTGGGATGATACATATAAAGCTTTATCATTTTTACAAGAAGATAAAGTGATTGCAAATGTTGCTGCATTTTCACTCCCATTATTAATTAATGGTGAAAAAATAAATGCGGCGGGTATTCAATCAGTCATGACACACCCTAATTTTCGTAGACAAGGGCTAATGACACAATTAATGGATAAAATGATAGAAGAAATCGATAAGAAATGTGAATGTGCATTATTGTTTACGGAAAAACCTGAACTATATACAGCATTTGGGTTTAAAGTTGTGCAGGAATATTTGATGACTATACCATATGATAAAAATATTAATAATAACGATTCACTACTTAAAAAGTTAGATTTCTATAATATAGAGAATAGACAGTTAATACATGAAACTATTGATAGTAGCCAAAGACTTTCAAATAGTTTTTCAACTTTAAACTTCCATCCTTCATTTTATTTGAATATGTATGATTCGGAATGGAATGAGAAATTGTATTATTCAGAGAAACTAGATGCTCTAATCGTTTATGAAGTAGACAATGAAAAGTTGAAATTATTTGGAGTATTTGCGCCAGTACTTCCGGTTTTAGATGAATTATGTGGAGAAATCAATGAAAGGTTTACGGAAATCGAATTTTATTTTTCTCCGGATCAATTAGGGGTTGAGGATGTACAGTTTACAGAATTACAGTCTAGCAAGTATTTAATGGTTCGAAGTGATAAAGAGTTAGATTTTAAAGGTTATAAATTCCCAGTATTAGCGGAGTTTTAAATGTCTATATAAATGCTTTATTATGGAGGAGCTATGAATATATCGTATATACCAGAACGTATTGAGCAACTCACTATAATGAATGTACCTGAATACTATAAGATTAATGACAATCATGCGTTTATTGTCCGTTCGAAAGCAGAAACCGATTTTTGGCTTAAAACACATTATGGTTTTGAAGTAATGAATGGTCATGTATTTTATAATGAGATGATGACAGACTTTCAAGCTGAAGTTCAGTTACGTATGAATCCAAATTCAAAATTCGATCAAGCAGGTCTTTTTGTTATGATTTCGGAAAAGTGTTGGCTGAAAACTTCATTAGAATATATTCCAGATGGTCCATCTCACTTAGGTGCTGTCGTAACGAATAATGGATATTCTGACTGGTCAACGCAAGATTATCCAACTGAAGCAGCTAAGCAACAACTTCGTTTTCGCATTATTCGAAAACGCGGTGATTATACAATATATGTGAAAAAGAGCCATCAATGGGAACAAATAAGAATCGCTCATTTAATGGAGGATATAGGGAATGAGCCTATTAAAATAGGTTTTTACACGTGTAGTCCTTCTAAAAATAATGGGTTTGAGACTGAGTTTTTAAATTTTACAATTGAAGAAATATAGATGAAAAACCGTATTCTTTTCATTAAGAATGCGGTTTTTGTATTTACATAATATAAAGCATATGTATTGACCAGAAAGTCATTAATACTTATCATTTAATAATGTTAAATATTAATTTACATAATATAATAGAAGTAATGAAGAAATTACAAAATATATCGCTTAAATAAGGAGGGATTTGAATTATTCAGTGGTAATTTCATGGGAAAAGGAGATTATGTATGAAATCATTTCGTAAGTTATTACAGTATTTAAAACCATACATGTTCTTCGCTATTATTGGACCGCTATTTATGGTACTTGAGGTTGCGATGGACTTAATTCAACCGACTATTATGCAACATATCATTGATGTTGGGATTGCAAATCGGGATTTAAATTATGTAATAAAAATGGGGCTTCTTATGATAGGAGCAGCAGCACTCGGTTTAGTTGGAGGGCTTGGGTGTATGATGTATTCTACAAAAGCAGCTGTTAATTTCGCTACTGACATACGAAAAGATGTGTTTGCGAAAATAGAAACATTTTCTAGTAATAATCGTGATTCATTTGGAACCGGTAAATTATTAACGATCGTGACGAATGATATCACTTCCATTCAATCGGCAATGACAATGACATTACGTGTTCTCGTTCGTGGTCCACTGTTATTTATCGGAAGTATAATTATTGTTTTTGTAACAGCACGAGAGTTATTTCCAATATTACTTGTAGTTGTTCCGATTTTATTACTTGCGATTATTTTAATTGCAAGCAAAGCAAGTGGTACATTTAAAAAGGTGCAAGAGGCATTAGACAAAGTGAATACAAAGTTACAAGAAAATTTATCTGGTGTGCGTGTTATAAAAGCGTATGTAAGACAAAAATATGAAATCGCTCAATTTGGAAATGTAAATACAAATTTAACAAAGATAAATATTCGAGCTGTGCAGCTTATTTCTTTAATGATGCCAATCATTATGCTAGTTGTAAGTGGCGGGATTGTCGCAACATTATGGATTGGTGGAGAAAAAGTATTCAATGGAACGCTTCAAGTAGGAGCGATTTTGGCATTTATTAATTACTTGAATATCATTTTAATGTCACTTATGTCGATTAGCATGGTATTTATTCAAATTGCGCGAGCTTTTCCATCTGCGGATCGTGTACAGCAAGTGTTAAATACAGAGGTTGATATTATAAGCGGAGCGAATGCGATCGAACCTGAGAAAATCGAGGGGAATATCGAATTTAAAAATGTTAGTTATAGCTATACGAAACATAATGAATACGTTTTAAAAGATATTTCGTTTAGCATACAAAAAGGTGAAAAAGTAGGGATTATTGGATCGACTGGAAGTGGTAAATCTACCTTAGCGAAGCTGTTACCACGTCTATATGATGTTGATCAAGGTGAAATATGTATAGATGGAATAGATGTTAAAACATATGATTTGCAAAAACTCCGTGCTTCAATAGGGTTTGTACCTCAGAAGGCTTTGTTGTTCTCAGGTAGTATAGAAGAGAATTTACGTTATGGTAAAGAAGATGCAACACATGATGAGCTGGAAGTAGCAGCTGCATCAGCTTGTGCGACTGAGTTTATCAATAAGCTGGAAGAATCTTATCAATATAATTTAACACAAGGTGCGACAAATCTATCAGGTGGACAAAAACAACGTGTATCAATTGCAAGGGCACTTGTGAGAAAACCACCGATTCTCATATTAGATGATTCTACATCAGCAGTTGATGCGAAATCAGAGGCTACTATTCAAACAGCTTTAAAAACAAAATATAAAGGCACAACGACTTTATTAATTGCGGCCAAAATTTCTTCCATAATGGATGCGGATAAAATACTTGTATTAGATAATGGTGAATTAGTTGGCAATGGTACACATGAACAACTATTAGAACAAAGTGAGGTTTATCAGGAAATTTATCTTTCCCAAGGTGGTAATTTGCATAAAGAAGGTGGGGAAGAACATGCGTAATTTTCAAGGGCAATTTGCTAATAAAGGTGGACGAAACAAGCCAAAGATGGGGAAAGCTAAAAATGCTCAAGGAACTGTAATGCGGATATGGAACTATATGGGCTATCAAAAAGCCGCTCTTATGTTTGTTATATTTCTAGTCGTTGTTACTACTTTACTTGGATTATTAGGTCCCTATTTTATGGGGGTCATTATAGATCAATATATTGTACCGAAAGATTTAAGTGGTACAGCAAGAATGTGTATGTTACTTATCGCGATTTACGGTGCAACTGTACTTTTAACATGGTTACAAACATTTGTCATGATTAACGTTGCATTAAAAACAATTCAAAAAATACGACAAGATATTTTTGAGAAAATCCAAACGCTTTCTTTACGGTTCTTTGATGTGCGTTCTCAAGGTGATTTAATGAGCCGGGTGACAAATGATATAGATAATTTGAATCAAGCTTTGACACAAAGTGTTGTACAAATTATTTCATCAGCGTTAACTTTTATAGGTGTAACGATTGCGATGTTCGCTTTAAATTGGATTTTAGCAATTGTAACTTTAATTACAGTACCTATTATGTTTTACGTTACAAAAAAACTAGTCGCATATAGTGGTAAAAACTTTGCGAAGCGTCAAAAAGATTTAGGTGAATTAAATGGATTTATTGAGGAAGCAATTACAGGTGCGGATGTTACAACGTTGTATGGAAAAGAAAAAGAAACTGTACAAAATTTCAATAAAATTAATGAACAGCTAAGAGTTTCAGCTACGAAGGCTGATACATTTTCAGCTTTTATTTTTCCAAGTATGAACTTTATTAATAACTTAGGTATGGGGCTTGTCATTGGGACTGGATCAGTTATGGTCTTAAACGGAATGACAACAGTAGGAGTTATTGCGGCTTTTATTAATTATTCTCGTCAATTCTCAAGACCGCTAAGTCAATTTGCGACTTTAATGAATACAATTCAAGCGGCAGTTGCTGGTGGAGAACGTGTTTTTGAGATTATGGATGAGGTACCAGAAATTCAAAATAAAAAAGACGCATTTGTTGTACAAAATTTACAAGGGCATGTTGTACTTGAGAATGTTTCATTTGGCTACGCAGAAAATAAAACGATTTTAAAAGAAGTGAGTCTTAAAGCGCAGCCAGGAGAGACAATTGCTTTAGTTGGTCCGACTGGATCAGGGAAAACAACAATTATTAATTTGTTAACTCGCTTTTACGATATACAGCAAGGACAAATTCATATTGATGGAAAAGATATAAAAGATTATGATATTAATTCTTTACGAAGTAAAATAGGAATAGTTTTACAGGATACGTATTTATTTGCTGGTTCGATTATGGATAATATACGTTATGGACGCTTAGATGCTAGTGATGAAGAAGTTATCACTGCAGCTAAGGCAGCATCTGCACATTCTTTTATTAAGCATTTGCCAAATCAATATGAAACAGAAATTGCTTCAGAAGGATCGAATTTAAGTCAAGGACAAAAACAACTTCTTGCGATTGCACGAGCAATTTTAGCAGATGCAGATATATTAATTCTCGATGAAGCGACATCTAATATTGACACAAGAACAGAATTACAAATACAAGCAGGACTAAATAATTTAATGAGAGGTCGCACAAGTTTTGTAATCGCTCACCGACTTAAAACAATTGAAAAAGCAGATCAAATCCTTGTTATAAAGGATGGGGAAATTTTAGAAAGAGGGAATCATGAATCTCTTATGAAAGATAAAGGATTCTATTTTGATTTGTATACGAGTCAGTTTAAAATATAGTAAAAGCATTGATATGTTGCGGTTTCTCTTGAGAGGAGAAACCGCATTTTTTATATTTGTAAATATTACTATTCAAATGGTTTTTCACTACATGTTTTAACAGTATCCTCCTGCATTCCAGGCAAAACATGTGAATAGCGATTTAATGTTATGAACATATCTTTATAACTGAAGTATTCACTTACAGTTTTTGGATGTATACCTTGTTTCAAAAGTAGCGTATCATGTGTATAACGTAAATCATAAAATCGAACCTTAAAAATTGGAATTTAAATAAAAAGAGCGCTGTTAAAAGCGCTCTGAGACAAACCATATATTTAGAGAGGAATCAAGATAATATATGGATATTGTGTGAGAATGTTGTAGGTTTTAATTAAAAATAAAGCACACATATAAGTGTGCTTTTATGAACGCTTTAGATTTGTATGACTATATAGTCATACAATAAAATATGCTTGTTTAATATAAATGTGTGTCAAATCTATAAAAAGATATTGTGTATAAGGAACATATTAAATGTTAATTAGCCAAGTCTTTTGTTTTTATCCTGCTATTTGCCGGGCAGTAAGACCCCCACCTCAAAATTCAGCGGAAGCAAAGAAGTTAGGTGAGGGCTCATTAAAGTTTCACTTTATTAACGAATTTGCGCAACTGTTAACGCTGCAGAACGAATATCTACTGTACCTATTACTTCAACGGGGACAATTTGAATTAAATCACCAGGGTTTAAGTTAATTAGAATGACACCACTTGATACATCAACTTCACCAGTTCCGATAATATTAGAACGGACTGCGGTTCCGGATCCTGCAATAACATTAGTCGATGAATTTAATGTCAAGAAAAAGCGTGCTGCTTCCGGAGCTACTGGAACGTTATCAAGGCTAATCGTTAATGTATAGCTAATTTGATAAATACCAGCTATCTGAATTTTAATACCAGTTCCAGTACTAATTGTATCATTGATTACAGGGACAGTAATGTTAGGATTTGGGCCTGTACTAGGTAATAGTAGTGGTGTAAATAATGTTGCAAATTGAGGTGAAGTAGCATTGAAGGCAAAACCTAGGGCAGGTAGTGTACTAGATGCTTGTGCTTCACAATTAAAATTAGCGAATTTACGAATGGATGAGCGCATATTTTCACTCCTTTCTTGTATTTAGATTTCGTGAATATTAACTTCACATTTTGGACAAGCATAATACAATATATGAAAGTTTATAGTAGATAGTGCACAAGCGTTACTATTACGGATAAAGCTATGAATAATAATAAATACTATATGGAAAAAGCAGTTAGCTAATTTAGCTAACTGCTTAGTAGGTTCTCCAAGAGAAAATAGACGAAAAATTATTGCGCTATATAAAAGATCACTATAGATAAGTGCTCTTTTTGAGAGTGAGTATAAATTTCTATCATTCTATCTAGTATATGCACTGTATTATGTAGTTGCTACTAAAATTGATGTGAATTATTAAAATTAGAGGTTTCTTTTAATGAAACCTCTAAAAAGACAACTAAAGTTACGTTATAGTAAATTCAATTGCGATAGGAGTGCCTCCATCTAGGACTGCTCCTCCTACAATAG
This sequence comes from Bacillus cereus group sp. BceL220, assembly GCF_051776965.1. Taxonomy (NCBI): domain Bacteria; kingdom Bacillati; phylum Bacillota; class Bacilli; order Caryophanales; family Bacillaceae; genus Bacillus; species Bacillus cereus group sp. BceL220. The sequence goes on from NZ_JBPWBC010000014.1 coordinate 25,040, forward strand.
TAGCAGCTGTAGTAGTTACACCAGTAATAGTATCACCTGTTTGAATAACACCATTAATATAAAGTGTTAAAAAGGCATATGAAGCAGGGAATGTTGTTACAGCACCAGTGTCATCAGTGAAGTCTGTGTTAGCAAAAGTTAAATCTGCACCAGCAGCAGTTCCTGTTGCGGCTGTACTTACAAATCGTCTTCCGGCTATAAAAGGTTTAACGATAGGCATCTATATTCACCCCTTTTTGAGAATTAACTTAGACAAGTTTTTTGAAAGTTTTGTCCTGTATCGTATATTATGCTGTGCTTCTACTAAGAGATACGGCTTGTATACTAGTAAATAAGTATAATTATTATGCGTTTTATAAGTTAGGTTCTTATAAGTAATTAAGTGGTTAAGGTTGGATTTTGTATATGGTATGTTTATGTTAAAAAAGAGAGCTCTTTTAGAAAGAGCTCTTAATCAAATTATTATCTTAGTGTTGGAGGGAAACTGGCGGCCTCAGTGACAGATGGTAGAAATAATTTACGTGGTATTGTAATACATAGCCTTTAAATCCTTGATATATAAAGGTTTTGAAGACTATATATATATGGATTGCAAACATTTTGCAAACATTGTCATCCGAAAATGTTTTTTGCGAAGTTTTTAACAGCATCCTCCTGCATATTCGGAAGAACATGAGAATATATACTTAATGTCATAGATATATTTGAATGTCCTAATCTTTCGCTAACGATTTTCGGGTTTACACCTTGCTTTAATAATAGAGTTGCGTGTGTATGCCTTAAGTCATGGAATTTTATTTTTGGCACGTTAGCTTTTTGGATTATTTTATAGTAACATTTTCGGAAATAGTCTCTGTATACAAAATTCCCACTCATTGTAAAAACAATCAGATTAGAATCGCTGTATGCATTTCCAAATCTCAATTTTTCTTTTTTTATAAATAGGTGGTGTTCCTTTAAGGCATTTATAGTTTCTATCGGTATAGGTAAAGTGCGTTTAGAAGAATTTGATTTAGCGCTTTGTTTAATTTTATTATCATGACCTAATGTTTGATTAATTGTAACTGTGTGGTTATCGAAATCAACATCTTGCCAACGTAGCCCTAAAACTTCACCTAGCCTCATTCCTGTTGTTATTGCCAGAATATAGCCAGTATGATATCGTGAGTTTTGTGAATGTAACAAAAAAGTTTTTACTTCTTCCTCTGTCCAAGTTTGGATAGAGGTGCTTTCTTTTTTGGGTTTCGCTGCAAATCTAGCAGGATTTGTGATGATTAAATTTTGTGCAACAGCTTGATTTAATGCAGTGTTTAAAATCCTATGAATCAATATGATTCTACTGTTAGATAATTTTTTAGTTAAATTTCTATAAAATTGTTGAATCTGTATCACATTCAGTTTATTAAGGTTGTTTTTTCCAAGCGCAGGAATAAGATGCTTTAAAACAATACATTCGTAACCACCATACGTACTTTTGTCGACTTCCATTTCTTTTACTTTTAACCACTCTAACAAATAATCCTTTAGAGTAATTTTAGACGGTTCGATAAAAGTCCCTTCATTCAACTCCGTAATCTTTTTCGCTACATCTTTTTCAGCTTCTTTTTTTGTCTTATATCCAGAGAACCACTTTTGTCTTCTTTTTCCTGTCTCCGGATCAGCCCCGATATCAATAACGATGCAATATTTATTTCCTCTTTTTCGAATATGTCCTTTCACTTAAAACACTCCTTCATTTTGTTTTGAATCATGTTGTGTAAGTCTAGTTGTAATTTTGCTGCTATGAAAATTACATAGTTGGACATATCAGCGATGGATATATTTTACCATATATGAGCAAATTCAGTTATAGGATATGATTGTCAGTCGATGTTAAATAATAGTAAAATATTAATAGAATTAGATAAAGGGGGAAGTAAGACTATGAGACAATTCATAAAGGATCCAGGTGGGCATAAAGTAACTGATCCCGGTGGTGGTTGGGAACATAATCAAGAACCTGGTACAGGGTGGAAAGTGATTTCTGATCCTGGCGGAGGTGGATGGAAAATCAGTTTAAATCCAGGAACGGGTGTATAATACATAAGAGCCTAACGGCTCTTTTTTTATTGCAGAAAAAAAGAGAGCATCCGCTCTCTTGCTCAAATTGTAAAAAGAAGAAAATTTTACAATTTGAAAATGGAAATGATTTCTTCTACAATCAAATCATAACAATTCGTCAGTCTCCGCTAAGACTTTAGAATAAAACGCGAGTTGTTTGCAAAAACGCTCTCGTTTAGGTTCTTCTAACGCCGCATACGTTTGTTGAACTTCTTCGAGAGTGTTACGTAACAATACGTCATTTGTATCGCTATAACCATTACAAAGTAGGTCTAACGAAACATTGAAAAACGAACTGATTTGAAGAAGTGTTTCCATACTCGGTTCAAACATTGCATTCTCGTAATTATTTATCTGATTTCGACTGAGGTTTAGTTGTTCACCGAGTTGTTCTTGTGTTAAATCTTTAGACTTTCTAAGCTTTTTTAAATTTTGACCAAACAATTCTAACGCTTTCATAATTCGAGTATAGTCTTTAAGTATTAAACATACTATAATTGATTGTAAAACAATCATTATTAGTATTTTGATTGGTTTTTTGAAAAAAATCACCCAAAAACAAGAACTTGTGTTCTGTTTTCGGGCGATTAGTGGTAATATATGCATATGGGACTTTAAAACACGAAATGCAAAATTGCATATTTTATTTCGGTGAATACGAAGAACGTTGATATATAGCGTTTTTTGAACTTTCTCAATAATTGTCAGATTACTGCATGACCGAATTTTGGGAAATTTGTGTTATTATGAAAATAAATAAAATAAATGGACGTGAAAAAAGACCCACGGTGTAAGTAGTGTTACCAGCACTCTTACACTGCCCCCTAACCTGACTAGGGAACATTGTCGCGGATCTTATACATAACTATTATAACACAACTTAGAGTGGAAGTGACACGTTCTCCTTTATATGTAAGAAAATGGGGTAACGTGTCTTTTTGTCCAAAGGAGGACAAAATGGAAATATTATTGAAGAAGATGCACGAAGACTTAAAGTCTAATGGTTACACAAATCGTAAATTAGCAACTTTATTTAATGTTAGCCATACTACAGTTAATAGTTATTTTTCTCAAAGTACTAAGTTTGATTTTATGCATTATGTCGAAATATTAAGATTGTATGAACCAAATAATCTTAATTTTAGAAGAGAATCGCTAATGAAGTCTTTTGCATATATGTCTCCTAACAACGAAAGATTAGGACTTGAAGTATTAAATATGTATGGTGAATTTGAATTGCAAAAGATTTTAATTTCTAAAATTTTTAATAATAATGATACAAACAAAAATGCAAGATTGAACAAAAAGATGGCGGAAATATACCAATTACTATCAATGCGCAACGAAGGATTTATAAACAAACATGAGTTTTTTCGAGCAGTTGATGAATTTAGAAAGTCAAAGAAAATATCTACTAATGAATTGAAGATAATTTCTGACTTCGCGTTAATATATTCACATCTGAATTTTAACGATCATAAAATGATTATGAAATATACGAAACAATTGATTCCGTATATTGAAGATATAAAAAAAGGAACGTTGAAAACCTCTTTCATACTAAGAGCGAAAGAGATGTTAGCTACAAGTAGTCATCATGCAAATGATTTAGAACATGCTAGAAAATATTGTTTTGAAATCATAAATGAACCTTTAAATAAATACGAATGCATGAAGGCGCTAGCTTATTGTATTTTAGGAGAAACTTATATATTTGAAGATTATTGTATAGCCAAGTACTATTTTGAACAAGGAATATTAACATTAGAAAATCCTTCAAATCGAAAATGTATAGTTAGAAAAAAAGCTATAGAGAACACACTTAATTTCCTGAAAATTTATTGGAGAAAGGGATTAGAAGATATAACTCCTACCGATATAGCCGAGGAAGCATTTTTATATGCTGTAACAGATCGTAAAGAACAAGCTTTATTTTTGCTAGATAAGTTAGAAAAAGAAAATAACAAGTTAAGTCCAATTCAAAAATACTATAAAGGATTAGCAACGGGAGATCAAAAGTTTTTCGAAGAATCAATTGCAGATTTTGAAAAATTAGGGGATTTTTTCTATTCTCAGCTACCAAGAGAATGCCTAAAATGATATAATGAAAATATAAAAGGGAGTGATTTAATTTGAAGCTAAAAGCTATCAAAATTGTAATAGCAGCAGCAATTATTGCCTGTGTAGGTTTTACACCAATACATAATGATAAAGAATCCAGCCAACAATCTCAAACTCCAATTGAATATAGAATGATGGTCGACCCTGGAGCAGGAGGCGGCTGAAAATAAAGAATGACGCTATCATAAAGATAGCGTCATTCGTGCTTTATAAGAGTTGGAAAGTAAATGACCAAATGGTCAAAAACTTTCCAACTTGTGTATAACTAAAAGAGGGTGTAGGGGGAAAGGTAGATGGAAGATATGATCAATCAAGTTTTATTGATGGAAAAAACAGAGGGGATATGTGCAGATCATTTACGTGATTTATTAAAAGAACTTTCTGAACAAGATAAAAAGCAAAACAAAACTCCGTAGACAATTAGAAGTCTTACGGAGTTTTGTTTTTAGATATAAAGCTTTGTATTGTTGATTTAAATAACTCTTTGTTTTCCTCTGAAAGTTGGTTAATCAGTTTCATCCATTCGTTAGTTTCTTTACCAATTTCCTCGGATTCTTTAACTGTTAACTTCTCATGAATTGCTCTTCCCAATAAATAATCGACAGAAACCTCATATATGTCTGCTAATTTAGTTAGTGTCTCATAGTCAGGTTTACGTCTTCCTGATTCGTAGCTAGATAAAGTTGCTTTATTTACGTCTAATTTTTCAGAGATGAAAGTTTGTGTGTAACCGTTTTTTTCGCGACACGCCTTCAATCTTTCATTTAAGTTCATAATTTTATTATTCCCCTTTATAAATAAGATCCGATTGTGTAATACATAATGTTTAGCATTGCAAAGTATTATTCTCTAATTACAGTATATATACTTTTTGACAACATTTCACTATCTGTAAAAATATTTTTTACGAAATGACAAAAAGGGGTTTACATTTACGAAATGACAACATATAATGAAATCAATAAGTTGTCATAACGACAACAATGGGAGGTGAGGCGGATATGACATTCGGAAATAGAGTTCGAGATATTCGCAAACAAAAAAATATAACACAAGAAAAACTAGCCAAGGAGCTTGATTTCAGACATGCTTCAGCGATTTCTTTCATAGAAAATGGCAAAAGAAGATTGGATGCTGAAAAGATACCCACTTTGGCGAATGCGCTTGGAGTATCGATAGATGAGCTTTTTTTTGAGCAAAATGTTGTCAATTCGACAACAGAGAGAGCGATGGTCGAATGAGACGATATCATACATAAATGCATGGCGACCAAGGTTAGTATGATTAGCTATCATTAATACAATTTGGGAAGGAGCAAAAAAATGGGATTAGATCAAATTATTAAAGAATCAATCCGTGAAGTTGTTCGAGAGGAGATTCAAGCAGCATTAGCTTCATTTCAACAACAAGCACAACCAAATAAAGTAATGAGAGTGAAAGAAGCGGCAGCGTATCTAAACATAGCTGTTTGTCGAGTGTATGAATTAGCAAACCATCCACAGTTTCCGGTGATTAGAGATGGGCGCAAACTACTTTTCCTACAAAAGGATTTAGAAGCTTGGCTTGAAACACAAAAGGAGGTGATCTAGTGGAAGATACAACATCGTTAGTTATATTCGCAATGTTTATCGCGTGTGGCGCCTTGTTACTTTACATTACTTACGAACCAATAAAACGATGGGCTTGGAGTGACGTAAAACAAAATAAAAAGACCCATGGCAGTGGGTCCTTTAAGAAAAAACACTTGTTATAAGTATATCACGGAAAGTAGGGAAATAGTACATGCATTCAATTGAATATCAAGTGCTATTACCTAAAAAGTTCTGGGACTTAGCAAAAAGTAAAGATGAATTAAAGCGAATGATTGAACAGTATTTCAAAGTTGGTTATCCGCATTATGAAATTCAACGAATAATCAAAAGTGGACAAGCATATGTGGCAGTTTGCATTAGGAGGTAAATATTTATGGCAAACGTAGTAACTGAAATTGGTGGATTAAATTTCAAAGGTAATGTAGTGGATCATGAATGGTTTAATTACATCACTTTTAGTAATGGTAAACCTCACATTGTAGCAATTATGGTATTGAGCGAAATTGTCTATTGGTATCGTCCTACAGTTATTCGAGATGAATATACTGGCAAGGTTACTTATAAGAAAAAATTCAAATCAGATAAGTTACAAAAGAGTTATCAGCAATTAGCAGAAACATTTGGGTTTTCAAAGCTACAAGTTAAACGAGCTTGTGACTTATTAGTGGATATGAACTTAATCGTAATCGAATTTAGAACAATCATTGTAAATGAAATCACTTTAAATAATGTAATGTTCGTTGAGCCTAAAGTAAGTGAAATAAAAAACATATCAAGTATGTATCAACAAGTCGAAGAAGACCCTGTTGACTTTGAAGTAAAGAGGGTAGTCACTTCAAAATCAGGTACCTCTTCACATGAAAGTAATGAAGCTCCTGACTTTAAAGTAAAGACAAATACAGAGATTACTACAAAGAATACTACAGAGAATGTAAGTAGTAGTAATATATTCTCTTTCTACGAAAATAATTTCGGTATTTTAAATTCATTCATAGCCGAAAGTATTTCGCAATGGGTAAACGATACAAGCGAAGAACTTGTACAAGCAGCTATGGAGCGTGCTTTGAAACAGCAGAAGAAATGGAATTATGCTGAGGGCATTTTGAAACAGTGGGTTAATAAAAACATTCGTACTTTAGCTGATGTTAATGCAGCAGAAATAGAGTTTAAAAACAAAGGTAAAAAAGGAGCGAATAGAAATGGCAACGCCAATGAAAAAACTGGCAGAATCCCTGGAATCGAAGGTGAATTACCATTCTGATCAATGCATGAATCACTCTTATGACATAGGTGGACAAACAATCATTAAGCCAGTTCAAATGATTATTTATAAAGGTAAGCCTGTTTGTCCAAGATGTGTTGTTGAGCAAAACAATAAGGTTTTGGAAGAACAAGCAAACGCTCATTATAAGAAGATTAGCCGTTTGCAGAAATTCAACATGCTGGAAAAGGCTAGTGTTATTACAAACAAGAAAATTCCTCTTTCAAGATTATCTGATTACAGAACCGGATGTGATGAAACGATTAGCCACAAGAAAGTTGTAGAAGAAACCTTGGAAGATTTAAAGAACGGAGAAATTAGAAAAGTTGTATTTACAGGAAATCAAGGGACGGCAAAAAGTTTCCTAGCATACAGCTTGCTTCATGAATTAAATCAATATTTTTGGGATATCAGTCAAAAAGAAGAAAATTATCATCTTATGAAAAGTTGCTTGTACGTTGAATTAGAAGCAATAACAAGAATGATTATGGATTCTTTTGATGATAAGAGCAGTAAATATACACTTCAATATTTTGTTCAATTAATTGGACAAGCTGATTTTGTAGTATTAGATGATCTTGGGGCTGAAAGTGGTTCAACGGATTCAAATAGACAGGCATCTGATTTCATACAACGCCTGTTATATGCGGTATCAAATGCTAGACAGGGAATGAGTACATTTACCACAACAAATTTTACTGGAAAACAACTCTTTAATAAATACGATGCTAAAACAGTTAGTCGTTTATTAGGTGATTCAAGGGTTTTGAAATTTACAACAGCTGATCAAAGGCTTGCAAATTTAGGTTTCTAATAAGGAGGAATAACGATGTGTGTATTATGCCGTAATACAGGAATTATTCGTAAAGAAATTTATCCAGGTGTAGGTCTAACGGAAGGGTGTAACTGTGAAGTAGCAAAGCAACAACAAGAAGAAAACGATAAGCGTTGGCAAGCATGGTTAATCAAATTTGAATCAATGAAACAAGAGTTGCAACGGAATCAACAACAAAAAGTTAGTTAACAAGGGGGAGAAAGGAATGAAAAACACAGGTGTTGCAAGAAAAGTGGACGAGCTAGGGCGTGTGGTAATTCCAATAGAGTTACGCAGAACTTTAGGGATTGCTGAAGGTACAGCATTAGGCTTTCATGTTGAAGGAGAAAACATCGTTTTAAGAAAACAGGATAAGTCGTGCTTTGTAACGGGTGAAGTTTCTGAATCAAACATAGAGTTGCTAGATGGTCGGATGTTTTTAAGCAAGGAAGGTGCAAGTGAGTTGCTAGGCGTTATTGAGAAGAGTGGGAATGTAAATGCCTAAACAACTAAATATTTTCGATGTAGAGCCAGCAATTTATGAGTTTGATGTAATGAAGGCCAATGTTAAGAAAGGAGCTGGACGTAATACATACGCTGATGTACGCGTCCAAGTTCCAAAGAATGCAAAGTGTACGGATGAGTTACCACGCACAACTAAACAAGATGATCGCTATGACATCTTTGAACAATATGTAATGGCAATATGGAGATTTCAAAGAGCTGTAGATAAGTTTTTCAATTGGGATACAGCTGAAGAATTGTGTAAGGCAGCAAGGGATAAAAAAGAAATAATTCCGGTAAGGGTTTATTTAGGAAGTGGATTCAAACCTGATGTTGTCGAGTACATGCGGTAGTGACAAAGGAGAGGGACATATGAAAAAAATAGAAATTGATGTTAGTAGCAACAAACTTTTAATAGTGAAGGACGGAAATGTAACAGCAGTAAATCCACCAATGAGCGGATTCGGTGAGCAAGTTGCGGTTTGGGTAAACGGTAAGGTTGATCGTGTGGATACTAAGTTTACTGAAAAGATAAAATAATCATTTTTAGAAAGTAGGTTCGCTTATGAGTGTAGCAAGAAATCATGAAGCGATGAAGGAATCACGCTTAAAGGTATACATCGCTTTAGAAGAGGCTAACTTTATTTGGGATGAAAGAGATGTAGTTCGTTTCCGTGAAATGTGGAGTCAAGGGATGAGCTTACCAAAGATGGCAAAAGCGTTAAGGAGACACCAAGCGGAAGTTGCACTTCTTGTAATAGATCAAGCTGATAAGTATTTAATTGAAAATCGTCCAATAGGATTAGGGATTTGCTAAATAGGAAGGGGAAATCAAAATGAAAGTAATGAAAAACAGCGTTATGGAAGTAACTAAATTAATCAGTAAATCAAAGGAAGGACAAGTCTTTATGAGCAACAATCAAATTTGTGAATTAGATCAATATCAAGAAGCGGCATTACGTACATGGAATACAAATCAGGATTTTGGTGGACGTGTTTTAAATGCAGCATTAGGGCTTTCGGGAGAATCTGGTGAGGTTGCTGATATTGTAAAAAAAGCTATTTTTCATGGACATGGATTTGATCCAGCTCATTGTCCAGGAGAAGAAGAAGGAAATACGTATAAAATTGCTTTAGAGCTGGGAGATATCTTGTACTACATTTCGATCATGTCTCACGAAATGGGATATACCTTAGAAGATATTGCTCAAATGAATATCGCAAAATTAGCTAAAAGATATCCGGATGGTTTTAGTCGAGAAGCAAGTCAAGCGCGTGTAGATGTAAAGTAAGACAAAATTTGAATTTTATACAAATATACAGAAATGATTGAGGGATAAACCTATAAATAAAACCTGTACTCTCATTATATACAGAGTACAGGTTTTGGATACAGTTGTTGAGTTCTTGGGATGGTGAACACCAGCAACAAAATAATATCACGAGTATTAAGAAAAAACATCAGATAATTGTTTCTGATTTTTCAAATAATAGTTAATTAGTTTTAAATAAACCAAAGCGTTATTTTAGTAGCAATATCCTAGGTGCAGGAATGCATCATTAAATACACTGTTTTAGTTAATGTATTTGGTGATGCATTCCTACATTAAGCCTTGTAACACTTGCTATTTTTAGCTGCCCCAACCAATTTGGACCCCTGAGGAAGTGCCAAGGCACCTAGGAATATTACAGCTAAGTTATACCACATGAGCGTTACCTCCGATACTAGATTGTTGCTTACTAAGTAAGCGAATAAACCAGAAATGGAGTAGGAGATTAGACCGCCATAGAAGATGCCGGCAAACCATCCTTTTCTCATCAGCCACGATTGTAGACCGGACAGGGGTGATTGAGTTGAACAAACGGCAGTTAAAATCAAATTAGTTTTCGTAAACATACTAATATTTTTGTTAGGTTATGTCAAATTAGCTTTTTATTAGAAAAGGAGCTTTTTCAGCTCCTTAAATGTTTTGTTCTAGCTCATTAATAACAGAACTAGCGCCTGTATGAATTTCTTCTAATGTAGGCAATACCGATTTGTCGATGTCTTTGAATACAAAATCAACATATGTAGTAGCATTTAAATGTTTAACATATGGATGCGGCTTATCATTAGAAAAATTAACAGGCGTATTACCATAGACAATTGGTTGACCAATACCTTCGAAAGTACAATTAATAATTTTATTACCAAATATATCTTCCATATAACCAATGTGAGTAGTTTGCTTACGCTCTTGTTTTGTAAGATTTCTATGTTTGTTGTTATTAACAAGCAAATTAAACCGAGACAACCAACTTGATCCGGAAGGAAATGGTTGACATTTCTCGAATGCAGAAATAATATGTGGGCATTCTGTTCGTAAGCCAGGATACGTGTCATCTATTTTCTTATTAAACCAATCTTTTCCACTATACAAAGGGAAATTCACTCGTTTTTTATGTTGTTCTAACTTTTCGGGTTTCACATTTTTAGCGCAGTATCGAGAAAAAATATCAAAAGCTTGATAATCTAGCGCTGATTCAATGTTATTTAAGAAGTACCTAATTTTGTTTCGGAGTTCTCTAGGAATAGATTCTTCATTGAGATAATTTTTGTAAGAGTATTCAATTTCTTCTAAGAGTTTTTTTGCATCATGTAACATAAATTGCGATTCTGATTGTGTCATTATTAGCACCCCTTTTCTTTAGAATTTTAAAATAAAATGGGAGGGTTGTATATGAAAAAGGATAATCTTTTGAAAATATTTGAAGAATTACTAAAAGAGTGGGAAGACTCGGAAAGTATCGTTATTCACGATCGAGGTTCATTAGATGATTATACTCAATTGGAAAAAAGGATTGAAGGATATAGGCAGAGATTTTTTGATGCTTTAAACGGAACGGAAAAGTAAGTGTTTTAAAAAAATAATCCTTTTAAAGCAAACAGAATATAGTCCGGCTAGAAAACTAGAGGACACCAATTCCTAAAACAGTAATTAAAACTGTTTTAGGAATAGGTGTCCTTTTTATTTTGAAAAGGGAGATGGGGAAATGAAGGTGTTAAAGGATCAGCTACGTGAATGGAAAAAGCAATCGAATCAAGCGAAGAAGAAAACTAAGAAAAAACGAAAAGAGAAATTAAGTACTCGTGATATTGAAGATTTAATGGGCATACATAGACCTTGTTATGAACGAAGACGTGGAGCAATAAGACAAAAGTAATCTAAAAATAAAAAGGAGTGGTCTTACATGACTAAACAATTATCTTTCTTACCAAAAATCGATAGAACAGCGACACAAGAGGAATTAGAAGGTGTGTTGGAAAGCGTACGTATACATAGACAATTTGGGATGATGCGTAAAGAAATGAAAGTCACTCCTTCTTATGAAATACGTGAGCACTGTCCTACACATACAGTTGGCAAGCCACTAGAAGATGTTGCTATAGCAAATATTCAACAAAGTAAACGAGAAGAGTGGCTTGAAAGAATGTCAGTACGTATTGATCAGTTTCTAAATCGATTAGGAAACGGACGTGCAGGAAGTATACAAAGAGATATTATTTATAAACGTTATTTAGAAGAAGAGGACGTATGTGATTACATGGTTTATAACGAAATAGGGATGTCAGAGCGTACTTATCGACGTTGGAAGTCTAAAGCGTTTTATAAGCTTGCTTTTGCACTTGGATTAGAAGTTTACGAGACAGAAGAAACGGGAGGTAATAAATAATGAATTTCGTTCAACCGATACGTGATCCAGAGCAAATACAGCAAATTAAAGAATATCTAAAAGAAAAGAATGTCCGCAATTATATCTTGTTTGTAATGGGAATTAATACAGGACTACGTATAAGTGATATTCTGAAACTAAAGGTTGGAGATTTAAAGGGAAGTCACATTTCAATGCGTGAAATGAAGACAGGTAAGCAGAAACGTATTCAGATTACTGTAGCATTAAGAAGAGAGATAAAATGGTACATTGAAGATATGGAAGACTATGAGTATCTAATTAAGAGCAGGCAAGGAAAGAATCGACCAATAGGAAGAAGCATGGCATATAAAATACTTAGTACCACAGCAGCAAAGTTTGGTTTAGAAGAGATTGGGACACATACATTACGTAAGACATTTGGATATCATATGTACATACAGACAAAGAATATCGCCTTGCTAATGGAAATATTCAATCATTCAAGCGAACGGGTAACATTAAGGTATATAGGTGTAAACCAAGATGTAATGGATAAGGCTATGGGGAAATTCAAAATATAATTTTGCTCTTTTTTTGAAATCTATTAAATGATATTATGTTTGAAAAAACGATTTAGAATGTGAGTTAGATGCTATATTATTTAATTTGCTGTATAATAATATAAAAAGTTATTCGAATATAAAAATTCGATAATGTGAAATGAGGGGGATTATCTTGACGGTAGAGAATCAAGAAGTGACTATTTCGAGTATCATGGAATTAGAAGATTTTTGTGTTGTTTTCGATACGAATATTTATTTGAATCTTTATGAATATTCACCTGACGCTACTGAGTTTTTTATAAAGTTATGTAATCGTATTCAAAGTAAACTTGTACTTCCTAGGACTGTAAAACGTGAGTTTGAAAAGAATCATCAGACTTCGTTGAATAGACAAAGAAACAAGTTTCAGAATGCAACTGCAAATTTAATAAATCCTGTTAATCAATTTAGAGATAAATTGAATCGGCAATTTGAAATTTTAAATTCTTTCAAATTTCCGATGATTTGTGAACTGCAACAAGATGTACAAGAAGATATTGAGAGTTTGACAGAAAAATTGAACGCATACACTGAGGAACATGAAAATTTTGAAGCAATTAACCATATTTTTTTGGACAACGATATTATCTCCGGATTAATTGAAAATATAATCAGTGCCAATAATTTATTATGTGAACTTTCAGCCGAAGAAATCTATCAATTATGTGCTGATGGAGAAAAACGTTATAAACGTAAAATGCCACCAGGTTATAAAGACGGTGAGAAAAAATCTGGTGTGCAAGCATATGGGGATTTTATTATCTGGAAAGAAACTTTAAAATTCTGTCAAGAAAATAATAAGAATTTAATTTTTGTTACGGATGACGTAAAAGAAGACTGGTACGAGCTTGAGAATAAAAGACGAATTGGTTTTAGGAAAGAGCTTATAAGCGAGTTTGAACAGATAACTCGAATGAGTATGGTAGGAGTTACTTCGACCGAATTTTTCAACGAATTAGCAAGTACCTTCAATGAAGATGTTCCATCTACAGTTGAGTGGATAATTGGTTATGATCTTGAAAATTATTTTAACGATTTAGAGGAAGCGATGATTGGTTCTGACATATCAGACATTATGATTAATGCTGGAGAAGATTACGTCGATACATCTTCTTTATCAGGTTATGATGGTAGTGATTTTGAATACGTTGAAGATTCATTTGAGATAGAAGTACAGTCTGCAGAATTTCAAGGTTACTATAATGGAACAGCTGAATATCTTTTAAATATTAATGTAACAGCTGAAGCCATTTCTAGAGAGTATTGGGGAAGGGATGATGATTCTAAGGATATAATTTTATCACCAGGCAAGTATCATAAGCTTGATGGCAAATTTGATGTTCAAGTAACCCGAAATATAGAATCGCATCTAGATTATTGGGACAGTTCAAATTTATACGATGAACTTGAAATAATAAATGGGTTATTTTATGAAACGTTATCATATACTGATGATGATATATGTGTTGAATGCGCAAGAGAAATTGGCAGCTACTCCAACCATAGAGGAGAACCTATATGTGAGAATTGTATTGCTGATGATTCGACCGGAGCGGTTTGCACACATTGTGGGACGAAAGTTCCTTTTGATAATATGTATGACGGTTCTACTTGCCATTCATGTTTTGAAGAAATGGATTAGTCTGTAGCTAAATAATAAGTTAATAATATTTTAGGGACGAAGTAATCTCATTTTAAATTAATTCTAGTAACTACCTATCTAATATTTTAGTAGGTAGTTATTTTTTTGAAAAAAATTAATCGACTGTATTGTCTGTACTAAAATATACAGTTATTCATTTTTATTGTGTTGTGTAACTCAAAAAGGAAAGTGTTATGAAGCTATGAATATCTAGGGCTGTAGTGTTTGGCCTAGTTACACACAATAGAACATATGGGTAAGTCGCACTATTAATCCAAGAGTGTGATTTGTTAGAATTAAATAATAAGGAGGTGATGACATGAAGACGTATATTGTTAACGGCTTATTTGTAAAAGGACTAGAGGAAAAGATTCGATTTGATAGAGCTTATCTATATGTACATAAAGTAGGCTCTGTAAGCTGGAGCTTAGAAGTTGATGAAGTAGAACAAATTGATACTTTTGTTCAGGCAATTAGAAATAAAGAACATTTGAATATTACTTTTTCTGCTGAGTACATGAATGAGTTATCAGGTAATGTAATGGTTAAAAGGGTAAAGAATGATTCTGTTGAATTAAAAGGTTCAGGGGAATTAAAAGGTTTTAATGATTAATAAAATAAGTGGCAGAGTCGTGACCGCTTTTTGGCAGGAAATGTGCCGGTTGTTTTGGAATTAACGTGATATATTTGTATTGTGAGAAGTGGCGGAAAACACAACTCACTATGTTGTTCTTAAATTTCTAAACGGTTCGTAATGACGGCACATAAAATCCGAAGCCAGCAGATGGTAACGATTGAATGATACCGTTATTAAGGAGAGCTTTTGCTCTTCTTTGAGCCAACAATATCCTAGGTAGATGAGCTGAGGGAAACCTGATAAGTTTGCCAAGAGTGCCTGTCGTGGTTGTTAGCTGAGAGAAGAATAAAACTTCATTTACTGCAATTGAAAGATAAATAAGAAAACTATAGCAAAGCATCCATTTGGGTGCTTTTATTTTATTCAGGAGAAACATAAATGATTGCATTCCTCCTGAATAAAATTGGTATACATGATACTGCTTTTAAGGGTTAAACGGCTCATCAATTCCAAGACATACTACAGTTCCGGTAATTAAACCCTTCCATTGGTCGTCGGCATTTATATCACTAATTCCAGCTGATACCTTTAGTTTAATAGTGGTATTAGTTTCAAATTCAAGGTTAAATATAATTCCCGAATGAGTGAATGGTCTATCAAAGGTTTCTGTATCATCACCAAATTCCATGGAATAATTCCCTAGGCAGACATAAGCATACACAGTACCAGCTGGAATATTTTCAAGTTGCATTTCTTGGGTTGCCCAGCGATTATCATCTCTTCTAAATGGTTCTGTAAATACAAAGCCAGCTTCTAATACAGTAAGAATGTTGAACCTTAAACCTTGAGTCCGATCTTCATTCCATCCAGGAGCATAAGCTCTTAATTTATTATTAGGTAACATTATTAAAACCTCTTTTCTTTCTAATTTCTAGATTATTATGGACCACTCAAGATAATTTATACATCTTAACATTAAGTATTAGTGGAGAAGTATTTTAATTATGAGGTGAATAAGTATGCTTTTAAAGTTATGTCGGTGTGGCAAGACAGTACTCATAGAACAAGGTATGTGTGAAGCGTGTGCTGTTATTGCTGAAGAAAGACGGAAGCAGAGACACAGAGATTACAAGGCGAAGCGAACGGATACGGACAACCAGAAGTTCTACAACTCAAAGCTTTGGCGAGTAACTAGAGCAAGGATAAAGGATAGAGACAATGGGTTGTGTCAACTGTGTTGGAGTGAGAACAAGGTTAAACCAATGAACACAGTACATCATATTATTCCTTTAGAAGAGAATGATCGATTATCTTTGGTAAGAAGTAACTTGATTTCGTTGTGCGAGAAATGCCATCAGAAAGTTCATAAGCTGTATGACGTTAGAACGGAAAAGTTCAATATACAGAAGAAGTTAAGAGGTTTAATAGGGTAGGGGGATATCAAAAACTTTTTAAGGAGGGCGACGAGTCGCCGGGTGGTCTTTTTTTTCGTGAAAACTCCCTAAATTAATTTTTGGAAATAGGTAAATTTACAGAATAAAGGATATTAGATTAAACATATCCTTTATTCTGTAGAATTGTTTATTCTGTAGGTACGTTTTTGGGTCCATATGCTTCGAACGCATCAAAATTTTTAGGAATAGGCCAACAAAGATGACCACTTCCTCCATCACATGAAGAGGCACTAGCAGGAAATATGGCATTAGGAGCATTAGGGATCGTCCAAGTTAAATTTTCATAATTTGTAACTATGACGTGCTTTAAATCATTGTATTTAATTGCAATAGGTCCTTCAAAAATGCGACCGCCAGTTAATTTCGCTTTAAATCCTTCGGGAATGTAAATACCGTCAAAGTCAATGTCACTTCTTGTTTTTTTCCCTGGAGGTAGACCATAAAGAGAATTGTGGAAATTATCATTTTTATAATTAGGTGTTGCATAAATAGGGATGAATTGGTTCGTTCGATTATCACAAGAACCGTTTAGAAATGTTTTTGGGTTTTCTAGTTCATCTTTTAGAGATGTAATTAGTTCAGACATATAATTTCCTCCTAATAAAATGTAATTAAATTTAGTGTTTACAAAAAAGCAAATAATATGTATAGAATAGGTGCAAATTCAGAAAGGAGGAAGGTGGATGGCTAGGCCGAGAGAACCTGTTGATTTAGTTGTACTGAAGGGAAAAAAACATTTAACAAAAGCGGAAATCGAAAATCGAAAATCAAAAGAAGTCAAGGCGCCTAGTGATAAAATTAGGGCGCCTTCTTATTTGCCAAAAGATTTAAGAAGAGACTTTAAAAAAATATCTGATGAATTAATCAGGATTGAAATTATGTCCAATCTTGATATTGATGCTTTAGCAAGATTTTTAATAGCAAGGAAAATGTATGTAGAAATTACAAATGCGATACTTGAGCTAAGTCCGTTAGAAGAAGTAGTGGATGTAAAAAAAGATCCAGAAGGTAACATCATATCTGAGAAAACATACACGGTATCTAATGGTGTTTATTCAGACTTACTTATAAATCAAGACAAACTGTTTAAACAATGTAGACAAGCTTCCAGTGATTTAGGTTTAACAATTACATCAAGATGCAGATTAGTAGTCCCAAAGGGAACCGATGATAAGCCCAAAAATAAATATAGTAAGTTTATGTAGGTTGTCATATGAATAGGGTCACACAATATGCTCTTGATGTATTAGAAGGTCGAGAAATTGCAGGGAAGTATGTTAAGTTAGCTTGCCAAAGGCACTTAGATGATTTAGAAAAAAGTAAATTAGCGCCGTTCGTCTATTATTTTGATGAGGAAAAGGCAGATAGGTTACTTGAGTATGCTGAAACTTTAATGATAGGTGAAGGAGAAGAAGTAGAACCACTTATTTTAGCATCATTCCAAGCATTTATTTTTGGATCATTACATGGTTGGGTCCATAAAGAAACGGGTTATCGTAGATTTAGAAGTAGTTATGTTCAAGTGGGCAGACAAAATGGTAAATCTATGATGAATGGTGTATTAGGAACATATTATAGCAATTTTGATGGCTATAATTATGCGCAAGTATACTGTACAGCTACAAAACAGGATCAAGCAAACATAGTTCTCAAAGAAATGATTAAGTTCATTGAAACAGATGAAGATTTAAGTGAGTGTTTCAAGGTGAAAGAATATAAAAATACCATTGAAGCACTTGTAACAAATGGAGTTGTCCGTGCTCTGGGAAGAGATACGGAGAGTATAGATGGATTTCGCGCTTACCTTGGCATTGTGGATGAATACCATAAACACCCTACAAATCAAATGTATAAATTATTGGAGGGTGGAACAACCAAATTAAAAGAATGCTTAATATCAGTTATCACAACAGCAGGATTTGATTTAAACAGTCCTTGCTACGAGTTGTATGAAGATTGTTGTAGACTTCTTGAAGGTGTATATGAAGACGATAAACAGTTTGTATATATTGCTCAATTAGATAAAGATGATGATATTTGGGATTCAAGTAATTGGATAAAAGCTAATCCTTTAGTAGCAAGAGATGAAGAAGGAATAGAAACACTTTTAACTATGGCAAGTGCAGCAAAACGTAGGGGCGGAAGTGAACTTCGCAATTTCCTTACAAAGCACTTAAATATTTGGGTACAATTCACAGACAATCAATATATGAACATGGAACATTGGAAAAAATGTGCTTCAGATTTAGATTTAGAGGATTTTAGAGGGAAAGAGTGTTATTTAGGTCTGGATTTATCTAGCGGTGGTGATTTAACGAGTTTAGGGGCAGTATTCCCATATTTAAAAGAAGAAGTGAAAAATTATTTCGTACATTCTCATAGTTTTATTCCTAAAAATCGGGTAACAGAACATATAGAGACTGATAAAGCTCCTTATGACATCTGGATTAGAGATGGGTTATTAACTGTTACAGAGACATTAGGGGGTATTAAAACAGATTATAAATATATAATCGCTTATATAAAAAGAATTGTAGAAGAGTACGAGTTAATTGTAAATATAATAGCATACGATCCCCATAATGCAGACGCCTTTTTGAGTGATCTTGAAGAGCTTGGATATAACAGCATCATGATTGTCCAATCAGCAAAGAATTTAAATGATGCTACAGTCGATTTTAGACTAGAGGTTGAGGCTAAAAACATTCAATATAATCGTAAAAATAAATTGTTAACATGGAGTATAGCCAATGCAAAGACAGTATCCAATAGTTTCGGTGAAATCAAGATCGATAAACACTTAAAAGAGAAAAGAATTGATCCAATTGATGCGGTTATTGATGCATATAAGATGGCAATGAAGGGTGAAGTAGGGTTGAAATTAAGCCAATATGTTACGGATGAAAATCTAGATAAACTTGGTTGGTAAAGGAGGTGAGTGAATGTGGGAATGGCTCAATAAATTTAAACCTAAGAAGGTTCAAAACTCAGTATCACTTGATTCGGACGAGTTTTTAAAGATGTTAGGTATTGATATAGGTAGTGTAAATAAAAATAAATTAAGTGAAATCACATATTTTACCTGTTTAAGGCTTTTATCTGAAAGTATTGGGAAGTTACCTTTAAAATTATATAGAGATACAAATAACGGTCTTGAAAAAGCAACAGATCACAATTTGTATACACTTTTAAAAATGCGGCCTAATCCATATATGACTTCAAGTACATTTTGGTCTACAGTAGAAGCAAATAAAAATCATTATGGGAATGCGTATGTCTATGTTAATACGGAGAGTGATAAAGTAAAAGATTTGTGGATTCTTCCTAGCGAACACGTACAGATTTGGATTGATAATGCAGGTATATTCCAAAGGGAAAATGCGATTTGGTATATATGGGGAGATAATAAATCTGGTAAACAATATAGGTTTCGATATGATCAGGTTATGCATTTTAAAACTTCATTATCTTTAGATGGTATATCTGGTTTAGCAGTAAAAGACATATTGAAGGTATCAATTGAGAACATACAAAGTGGAGCTTTATATCTCAATAACTATTTTTCAAATGGTTTAATGGGAAAGGCAGTTGTCCAGTATACTGGTGATTTGGATCATGACAAAGCAAAGAAAATGGCAGCAAAAATTGAAGAATTTAGTAATGGTTTGAAAAATGCAGGAAGAATTGTTCCGCTACCATTAGGTTTTCAACTCACTCCATTAAATGTGAACATGGCAGATGCTCAATTCTTAGAGATTAACAAATATACAGCACTACAGGTTGCTGGGGCATTTGGTATTAAACCTGCACAAGTAAATAATTATGACAAGGGTAACTATGCAAATGTTGAAACGCAACAGCGTTCTTTTTACGTAGATACCCTTTTATATATTTTGAAAAATTACGAGGAAGAAATGAGTTATAAGCTTCTTCTTAGTGATGAATTTCAAAATGGATATTGCTTTAAATTTAATGTGAATGGTATTTTACGTGCTGATTTCGCAATACAGATGGAAGGCCTATCAAAGGGTGTAAACAATGCTATTTATACTCCAAATGAGGCAAGAGAATTTGTAGATTTGCCGCGTAAAGATGGCGGAGATTCATTAATGTGTAATGGAAACTATGTTCCATTAGTATCGGTTGAGAAAGGAGGTGATGGAAGTGGATTGGCTACAGATTAAAAATCAAGCTGAAGATACTGCTTCTCTTTATTTTTATGGTGATATCGTTTCTTCTTGGTGGGGTGCTTGGGATGATGAGGACCAATATCCTGAGAATGTAAGAAATATCCTTGATAGTGTAAAAGGGAAAGACTTAAACATCTATATAAATAGCGGTGGAGGCTCAGTTTTTGCAGGAATGGCTATTTATAATATGATTAAACGTCACGAGGGGCATAAAACGGTTCATATTGATGGGCTTGGAGGTTCAATCGCTTCTGTAATTGCATTTGCTGGGGATAAGTTGATCATTCCTTCTAATGCATACTTAATGATTCACAAACCGTGGAATGGTATATATGGAAATGCTAATGATTTTAGAAAGATGGCCGATGACCTAGATGCAATAGAGGAAGGGATCATCAATGTTTATAAGGATAATCTAAAAGAAGGAGTAGACATCGAAGTAATAAGAGAAATGGTGCAAAATGAGACGTGGCTAAACGGTCTTAAAGCAAGTGAATATTTTAACGTTGAAGTGGCAGAAGAAAATACTGCGGTTGCATGTACAAGTAATCTGTTTAAGGAATACAGGAATACCCCAAAGGCTTTTAAAGAGCCAAGAAGAGAACCGATGCAAAAAAGTGAAGAAGAAAAAATTAATAATTTGATGAGAGAGATAGATTTAATCTAACTCTTTTTTTATTGCTCAATTTTAAGGAGGAAGAAAGATGCCAAAAGAATTAAGAGAGTTATTGAATAAGATTCAGAACAAAAAGGCAGCAGCAAGAGAGTTATTGGCTCAAAAAAAGCTTGAGGAAGCAGAGCAACTTACAAATGAAATTAAGGATTTGCAGAAGGAATTTGATATTGCATCTTCTCTTTATGAAGATGAAAAAAACAATATTCCAACAGACCCTATTCCACAACCACAAAATAATACAGTAAAACCTGCTGATGCATTTGTTAATGCAATGAAAGCGGCTGTAGGGAAACATAAACTTACAGATGACGAAAAGGAAGTATTAAATGCAACTACAATGACAGAAGGTGTTCCATCCGATGGTGGTTTAACAGTACCAAAGGATATTCGAACAGCTATTAAGGAATTACGTCGTAGTGCTCCAGATGCACTTGAGAATTATGTAAATGTAGAATCTGTATCTACTCTTACTGGTTCTCGTGTTATTGAAGTAGAAGCGGACTACATTCCTTTCGATAATATTGATGAAGCGGCAGACTTTCCAGAAATGGAATCACCAAAATTTGAAGATATTCAATTTGCTGTAAAGAAAAAAGGTGGAATTTTAAAATTCTCTAAAGAATTACTCGCAGATACAGCAGAAAATATTCAAGGATATGTTAGGAAATGGACAGGAAAAAAATCAAAAGCAACTCGTAATGCTCTGATATTAAAAGCAATAAATGATAATTTTGGTACAACAAAGGTTCCGGTTAGTAAAGTAGATGATTTAAAGGACATTTTCAATGTTAAATTGGATACTGCGTTTGAAACAACGGCAATTGCCATCATGAATCAAGATGCTTTTAACTATTTAGATAAACTGAAAGATTCAGATGGTAAGTACATTTTACAACCAGATCCAACGATGGCGACGAAGAAACTGTTATTTGGTAAGTATCCAATTGTTGTATTAAGTAATAAGACGCTAAAAACAGATGGTAAAACAAAGAAAGTGCCAATGTATTTTGGTGATTTAAAAGAAGCAATAACTATTTTTGATAGAGAAGCATTATTTATTGAATTCTCTGAGCAAGCATTAGATTTATGGGGGAAAGATTTAGTTGGTATGAAAGTTAGAGAGCGCTTAGATGTTAAATCAGTTGATAAAAAAGCGTTAGTAGTGGGAGAGCTTACATTAGCAGAACAAACACAAGCATAAGAGGGGATATCCCCTCTTTTTTAGGAGGGGTTTCATGTTAATAGATTTAAAGTTGGCAAAAAAATGGCTGAGATTAGAAGAAGAGGATATAGAAGAGGATGATATCTTAGAACTTTTAATTGATAATGCCGAGATATATGTAAAAGGATCTGTAGGTAAGCATTACAATGCTACTGAGGATAACCGAAAACAAGCGCAAAAAATCGCATTAGTTTTAATCACAAATTGGTATGAAAATCGTGATTTTTCTGGTCAAGTAGATGAAAAAGTACGATATACCATTAAGAGTATGGTATTGCAACTTCAATTAAGCGAGGAAACAGCATGAATCCAGGAAAAAGAGATAAAAGAATTATGATCGAACATAAAACGGAAAGGAAAGACGATGAGGGAAACGCGCTACCAGCAGGATGGGAAGTCTTTTCTAAAGCGTGGGCGAAGGCTGAAACTCCCGTAGGTTCAGGGTTTAATTCTGAAGTTTTTAAGGGAAATGCAGAATTTGTTATTAAGTTAATAAATTTTACAATTCCGTACAGAAAAGGTGTTCATTCTGATATGCGTGTGAAATATAAAGGGAAGCTTTTTCAAATTAAATCAGTGATCGATATTGATGAAAAACACAAAGATATGTGTTTAATCTGTGAGGAGCGATCTAATTGGCAGAATTAGAGGTCTTCGGTATAGAAGAATGGATTCGTGAATTAGAAAATTTAGGACAGGATGTCCCCAAAATTACAAAAGAATCATTAAAAGCTGGTGCAAGGGTATTTAAAGAGAAGTTGGAATTTAATTCTCCAGTTGGCCCCGAACCTAATAAACCAACACTAAAACAACCGTGGTGGGATGGTAAACACGCGAAGAACGCTATTGAAGAAGGAAAGGTTGTAAAAAAAGGTGGTTCTTATTTCATTGAAGTTGGATGGGATAAAGCGGATCGCTCTCCTCACTTTTATATGAAGTTTCAAAACTGGGGGACTAGTAAAAATCCAAATCCTCCACATAAAGGTTTTGCAGAAAAGACTTTAATTCAAAGTGAAAAAGAGGTCTTGAGAGTTATGGAAAGAGAATTTATGCGTAGAGTGACAGGCCGATGAGAAATTTTAATAAGGAAATATTTGATGTTTTACGTACAGATGTAGTTATTAAATCTGAGTTAGGTGGAGAATTTATATATCAATTTGTCAAAGGAAATGACAAAACAGATATATGGCTTACATTTTCAGAGTTAAATAGTTCTCCTGGGCTATATGCGGAGAATGAGGAAAAAACCACTAACGTTATATATCAGGTTGATATATGGTCAATGGCACCAATCAAAACGCAATTAAAAAGTGCAGTTCAGGCAGCTATGAAAAAGCTGTCTTTTCAGCGTTTAAGCACTTATCCAGATTATGAAATGGATACAAAAATTTATCGATATGGTTTTCGTTTTGTAACGGAAATTATTAATTAAGGAGGAAAATGAAATATGGCAATGACAATAGATTTTAGAGATTTACATTATGCAGTTTTAACTGAAACATCAGATGGTAAATTTAATTATTCTACACCAAAACGAATCGGTAAAACAGTTAGTGGTAAAGCGTCACCTAAAGCGGAATCAGTAACTTTTTATGCTGAAGGTGGACCAGCAGCAACAGCTAGTGCATTTGGTGGAACAGAAATTGAATTAGAAGTTGATACATTACCTTTATCCGTTTATGCCGAATTGTTAGGTAAAAAGGTTGTAAAAGGTCAAGTTGTAGATAATACAAGTGATGTTCCTCCTTATGTAGCATTGCTATATCGTTTACCATACGACAACGGAAAAAATCTATATGTATGTTATTACAAAATGAAGTTTGAGCTTCCAAGTGATGAACATAAAACAGCAGAAGATAAACCAACATTCCAAAGCGCAAAAATTAAAGGTAAGGCAATTCAACGTTCGGACGGTAATTGGAGACATCGATTAGATGAAGAGGAAGAAGGACACGATGCAGCAGTTGCAGCAAAGTGGTTTAAAGAAGTACCAGCTCCACCAATAGAAACAGCCCTACCAAGTGGGAAGTAATTAAGAAAAGGGATGGCGAAATGCCATCCTTATTTTTATTAAGGAGGAAACAGATTATGAAAATCACATTACAAAATACAGAAGGTAAAAAAGATTTTTATTTACCACAATTTATCCCAGGTTCAGCTACTTTTGAAGCTTCAACATTAGCTGATGAATTACAAGCGGACTTAGTACCAAAAGAAACAATTGAAAGAGCCGCTAATTTTGTTGCCAGTGTGTACGGAAATCAATTTACAGCACAGGAATTTGTGGATGGCACTCATGTCTGGTTTTTAAGTCTTACTATTCATTCGGTTTGTTTAACAATTATGGGACGCTTAAATGATGCGATTAAGGTAATGGAAACGGTAGAAGATGCGAAAAAAAAGTTAATGGCACAACTAGAAATGAAACCGACGGAGGAAAAATCAAATATAGCGACGCTGTAATTGATATTTATAACATATTGATGGATGCAGGTATGACACAAAATCAAATCAATGAAATGGATATTGCGTTTTACTTTACCTGTTTAGCGAGAAAACAAAAAGTAAATCGAGTGACAACAGCAGATAAAGTACCAATGTGGTTGTAAAGGTAGGTGAGAATTTGAATGGCACTAGGAGATAATACAATTGGTGGTCGTGTCCGTTTGGATACAGATCAATTTGAAAATGGGATTGCGGGCATTAATAGAAGTCTGAAAAGAATAGATGCTGAATTTCGTAACACGTCTGAGCAGTTACGTGGCGTTGGTTCTGAGATGGATCAATTGCAAAATAAGTCAAACCATCTAAATCAAAAGATAGAAGCGCAAACGCAAAAAATGAAGCATTATGAGCAAGCTTTGAGAACTTCACAACAAAAACAACAAGAAATGCGTCAAAAATGTGAACAATTGGCTACATCTATGCAACAATTGGAACAAGAAATACAGCAAAGTACTCAGGCATATGGGAAAAATGCTCAAGAAACAAAAGATTTGCAAGCTCAATATAATCAATTACAGCAAGAATACAAACAAGGCACACAAGCTTTACAAAGATTAACCGCTCAAGTTTCTAGAAATGATACAGCATTTAATAATGCTTCAGCAGCTTTACATCGTTATCGTAATGAGCTAGGTGATACGGAAGAAAGAATAGAGCGATTAGGTAACGTTTCTGGAAGATTACGCGAGCGTATGAACGAAGTTGGAAACACAATGCAAGAAACTGGTACTAAAGTGAGCCAAGGGTTTGGCGCAGCAGCAGTTGGCGTGGCGGCTGGAGTTGGAGCTTTAGTCGTAAATGCAAGTCAATTTGAAGAAGCGAACAAGAAGGTACAATCTGGTTTAGGATTAACAAGGGAAGAAAGTTTAAAGGTTAGTGCTGTAGCCAAAGAAGTATGGCGCGAAGGCTATGGGGAAGATTTAGCTAGTGTCAGCGATTCTTTAGTTAAAGTAAAGCGCAATATTAAGGATATTAATGATGATGATACTTTAAAACAAGTAACTCGTGATAGTGAAATCTTAGCAGAAACAATGGAATCAGATGTAAACGAGGTAACTCGTGGTGCAGCCCAATTAATGGGACGCTTTGGTTTATCTGGCCAACAGGCATTTGATTTATTAGCACAAGGTTCTGTAAAGGGTTTAAACTACTCAAATGAGCTATTTGATAATTTAAGTGAGTATGGTCCTTTGTTCCATGAAATGGGATTTAGTGCAGATGAAATGTTCACAATTCTCATTAACGGTTCGAAAAATGGCGCATATAACTTGGATTATGTGAATGACGTTGTAAAAGAATTTGGTATCCGTGTAAAAGATGGTAGTAAGTCCACAACAGAAGCAATGGGTCAAATGAGTAAAGAAACGCAAAAAGTATGGAAAGCGATGCTAGAAGGAAAAGCGACTTCCAAAGATGTTTTTAATGCTGTTTTAAATGAATTACGAACAACGGATGATCAAATTAAAGTGAATCAGTTAGGCGTTGCACTTTTCGGCGTGAAATGGGAAGACCTTGAAGCTACTACTATGTTATCACTAAATAATATGGAAACAGGTCTTGGAAACTACAGTGGCGCAATGAATAAAATGGTTGATGGTTACGATACAAGCGCTAAGCAATGGAAATCTGTAACAAGAGAACTACAAATTGCTCTAGAACCACTTGGTAAGGTGATTTTAGATATCGCTAAACAAGCGATTCCTGAATTGAAAGAATCTGTGAAGGGTGTCGCTGATTGGTTCAACGGATTAGATGATAGCTCTAAAAAAGTATATGGGACAGCATTATTACTAGCCCCGGCAGTTATGGGAGTAGTTAGTGCACTTGGGTTCCTTTCTTTTGGTATTGGTGCAATTATAGCAAATCCAATTGTCGCAACAATTGGTGGAGTTGTAATTGGACTTGGTGCATTAGGTTTTGCTTTCGTAGATGCTGGGAAAAAGGCACAAAAAGCAGAGGAGGACAGTAGGCGCTTTGGTGATGGTGTAAGTGAAGGTACGAAAAAAGCTCTTGAAGGGTATGTGAATTTAAAAGAACAGGCTTTTAAAACATTAGATGAAATACCAACAATGACAGGTGATAAGGCTAAAGAGGCTGTACAACGAGCACATGACGAATTTGGTAAGTTAGCAGACGAGGCAATCCAAGCGATTAATAAAGATAGAGGCAAGTTACAAGCTCATTTAGATAGTTGGTTTGCTGGAGAAACTGATTCCGCAGTATTAAGGGCAAAAGATAAAATTGTTAACGATCAAATGGAAGTATTTAAGGCACAAGAAGAAGCAGTTATTAAGGCAAATGAGAAAATTCAGAGCTTACTTACACAATATAATGGACAAATATATAAGATGACTGCGGCCGATAAGTCGGTATTTCTTACAGCTTTAAAAGCTATTGATGCAGAGGTTGGAAAAGCAGCTTCAAAAAGTGTGGATGAGATTCAAAAAATAGGTAAAGCAATGGATAATTTCAACAAAAATACTTCTGTTGAGACAATTCAAGGTAAAGTAAAAGAGCTAGGTTCAGAGTATACGAAATTAACAAATGAATTAGATAAAGCAAGACAAAAAGAAATAGAGTTTGCGAAAAGCAAAATAGCTGATACTAAAGGGCAAGAAATTGCGATAGCTCAAATTAACAAAAAATACTCTGAGCAATCTGTATTGATAACAAAAGGGTATGAGCAACAACTTCAACAAGCGCAAAAAGTGTTAGAATCCAAAGGTGTTGAGATGGATTTAACAACAGGTATTACGAAGGCTGAAACTGAAAAAATTAAAATTCAGGGTCGAGGATTCGGAGAGTACGTTAAGAATTCCGAAATAATTGAAAGCACAAATGAGAATCTATTCAAGCGACTTCAAGATAGAGCTTCAAAAGAAGCTGATCTGAGAAAGAAAAGTGCTGATGAAGTAAAAACATATGGAGAGTCATTAATTGCAAATTCTAATATTGTTTATGATAATCTTTTCCAGTCAACTCGTGAAAAATCTATTGAAGTTGCAAATGACATCGCAAAAACATTTGAAGATGGAAGTAAAACGATTGATTTAGGGGAGCAAGGTTGGGTTGCAGTAGAAGAATTCGTTGATGGAATTAAATCTGGTAAGTACAAAGTCCAAGATGTAGCGATTGCAATCATAAACACTATGCGGTCAGAAATGGGTAATAAACCATTGACACCAGAAGGTATTAAAGTCATGACTTCATTTACCGATGGTTTTAAACAGATGAATATCGGGGAGGTCGCATCTAAGTTAAACTTAGATTTAAAGAAGAATCTCGATATAGATTTAGGACCACTCGGAAAAATGAAAACTACACAATTTGTAAATGGATTACACGAGGGCACAGTAGGTATTGACGCTGTGTTTATTTTTTTTCAACAACAGTTATCTAAATTAACAGCAGCAGATTTAGCACAAGACGGCACTCGTATAATGGCTACGTTAAAAACTGGTATGGAAACAGGGTTTATTAATGTACAAGACGTTCTCAATACATTGGGAGTTAATATTGAAGATAAGACTAAGTACAACTTAGGGCCGAATGGAGAAGTGACAATTGCGTCTCTTGTTCAAGGCTTACACAATGGGAAGTTTAATATAGATCAGGCTCTCGAAGTTATAAGACAAATGGTTGTACAAAAAACAAACATTGATACAACTCAGCAAGGGGCAGCTATTCCGCAAAGTACCGCAGATGGAATTCGTCAAAATGGAGGTCAACCTGTTCAAGCCGCAGAGGAAGTTAAGCAGGGTGTAGAACAAACACTGGGATCAACCACAGACGGAAATGGTGGAGCAGCTTCTACTACATTAATGAATCGAATTATGGCTCAATATAAGCCAAGTATTATAGGTGAAGCTTTTAATATTAAACTAGGCGTTGAACAGCAATTAGGAAGTACAACTGATAATAATGGCGGTAATAACGCGACTTCTATGATGTTTAATAATATTAATAATAATAAAGGCAATGTCAATGGAGCGGCCGTAGGTGTTAAACAAAGTGTAGAAAATACTTTAGGATCAACCACAGACGGAAATGGCGGCGCATCTTCTACTCTTCTTATGCAACGACTAATTAACGGGAATAAAGGAAATGTGGTCGGAGCAGCTAGTAATGTTAAATTAGGTGTAGAGGGCATGTTAGGAAGTGCAACCGATGGTGGCGGTGGTGATAAGGCTGGTAATAAATTCGCAAGTGATATGGGAGCAAAACGTGGAGCCGCTGTTGCAAGCGGAACAAGTGTTGCTCAAGGTGGTAAAGATGGATTAGGGAGTGTCAGTTCTCTTAGTCCTGGAGAAGCTTTTGCTAGTGGGTTTGCTAAAGGTATATCTAACGGCGAATGGAATGTACAAAATGTAGCAGCTAGTTTGGCACGAGGTGCATTTGATGCATTGAAAGCTACACTTAATGTAAACTCTCCATCAAAATTAACACGTGATCAAGGTGGTAAGCCTTTTAGTGAAGGATTTGCGCTTGGTATTCAGAAATCAGCTCACATGGCTGAAAAAGAAAGTAGAGAAATGGGTACCAAAGCAAACGCAGCTCTTGTAAATGAACTGAAATTAAATAGTGAATCAAATAAGTTGAGATTTTCTGGCGTTCGTATGGCACAAGGAATTGCGATAGGTATTAAAAGTCAATATTCTGTTGTGCGAGATGCATTGCAAGATACGGTAACAGGAGCTATTGATAGTATTCGTTCCATAAAACCAGAAGAAATATTTAGTTTTCAAGGTGATGATCCATTAACAAAGTATTTTAATGCTATCTTTGTCGATGGAGATTGGCAAAATGATTGGATTACACATATCCCTGAAAATATGCGTGATGCGGTAAGAGAAATCGGACGTCAAATGGAACGCTTTGAAGGACTTTCAATCCACGATGTTGGTAATCTTTCTAGATGGAGAGAAGTGTTATCCGACAATCCGAATGTCATACAATACAGACCTGACAATGATAACCCAGATAAGCAACCATATATAAAACCAGAACCTACTTATATCGAAATTCCTGTCATACTAGAAGGAAGGGAAATAGCGCGTGTGAGCCATCCCTATGTAACTGAATATCAAAATAGAGCACAAGCAAGAAACTCAGTCTTTTAGATTTGGGTTTCTTTTCTTTTGTGCAAAAGGAGGGAGACAATGAGTTCCTTTGAATTTAATGGAGAAAGAAAAAGTTATATTCATATTGAAAGAGGATGGAATCCTCCAACATGGGCACCTTTAAGGAGGAATTTTTTAAAAACTCCCGGATATCCAGGCGCAAGGTTATTAAGTACAGATACCGAAATCCGTGCTCTTCCTGTACCTGTGGGGGTTATTGTTCCAGATGGGACAAATTTAGAAACATTAAAAGAAGAAATAGCGGAGTGGCTTATTACTGAAAATCCAGCAGAACTGATTTTTGATGTAATGCCTGATAGAACATATATGGCAGTTATAGATGAAGATTTTGATATTGATAAATTTGTAGATATAGGACAGGGCATTTTAAAGTTTATTTGTCCTATGCCTTATAAGTTAGGGCCCTCTAGAACGGTGGAATTTGAAATGGATGGTCGAGGATTAATTGCAAATGTTCAAAACAAAGGGAGCGTCGAATCTAACCCAATTATAGAAGTTGAAGTAACGAAGCCTTCCACATTTCTTGATGTATGGAATGGAACGGATTATTTTCGCATTGGATATCCATTGAAAGCAGACCAGGTTCCAGTGGAAAGAAATCAACGTGTGTTATGGGACGAAATGGGGACAACAATAGGATGGACGGATGTTCCTAAAACAGAAGATATGACTGGTGGAGGAAAGTTTAAAACAGACGGATATCGTTTTATGGCTGAATATCTAGGTGAACCTACAGTAAAAGGTTGGCATGGTTGCATAGCCAAAAAGAATATTCCACAAGGACCATTACAGGATTTCATCATGCAAGCCTATGTACGTATTAATAGTCATCATTGGGATCAAATGGGACGTGTGGAAATAGGCCTTCTTGATGAAAATAGCGATTATGTAGCTCGTATATCGATGAGCGATGTTCAATGGGAAGCCGAGCAAAACAGTGGATTCGCTTCTGTTGGTAATAGTAAAAAACCAGGTGGACAGGTATTCATTAATGAACATGGAGATCACCCAGACACTTGGACAAATTTTAGAGGTCGTTTATGGCTTGCTAGAACTGGGAACAGATGGGAAGCGTATATTTCTAAATTTATTTTAGGTACGGAGATTGATGATGCTGAAAGGTTTGTTGTATGGTTCGATGAAAATAACGTCAATATGAATAAAATTACTCAAGTACAAATCAGTATTTCTCAATTCTCTAACAACATGTTTTGTTCGGAAATGTCTATTGACGATTTGAAAATTTGGAAGGTTAACATGAATACACAAAATAATCCGCCTTATATCTTTGATGTTGGTGACAAAGTAGTTATTGATACTGAGCGAAGTCTTGTAACGATAAATGGTAAAAGTGCTATTAATCTAAAAGATATATTTAGTGACTATCCTGTTATTCATAAGGGTTCGAATAAACTAGAAATCATGCCTTCAACTGTCGGAACAGCCAAAGTAACGTATAGGGAGCGATTTAGATGAGGACACCAAGTGGAATCTTACATGTTGTTGATTTTAAAACGAGTCAAATTGTTTCCAATATACAACCAAAAGATTATTGGGACGATAAACGACATTGGGAAATAAAAAATAACATTGATACATTAGAGTTTAAAGTGTTTGATAATACAGATCATGCAGTAACACTCATGCAGCAAAATTTAGTTTTAAAAGAAGTTCGTGATGGTCGCATTGTTCCATATGTAATTACTGAAGCTGAAAAAGATTCAGATGATAAATCAGTCATTGCTTATGCATCTGGTGAATGGATTCAACTCGCGAAAGCTGGCATTATCAATCCACAGAAGATTGTAGGTAAAACGGTCAATGAGTTTATCGATATAGCTCTTGTGGGTACGAAGTGGAAAAGAGGAAAAACAGAATACGCTGGCTTCCACACTATGACGATTGATGAATTTATAGATCCACTGAAATTTTTAAAAGACATTGCTTCCTTATTCGATTTAGAAATTCAATATCGCGCGGAAGTTGTAGGGTCTCAAATTGTTGGCCGTTATGTAGATATGGTGAAAAAGCGAGGGTGTGATACAGGTAAAGAAGTAACTCTTGGTAAAGATTTGATGGGTATCAAACGAATTGAGAATTCCCAAAACATCTGTACAGCCCTATTAGGGTTCGTAAAAAAAGAAGGTGGAGATTTTATAACCATCTCTACTATTAATAATGGAGTTCCTTATCTTGTAGACAGTGATGCGTTTCAGCGATGGAATGAGCGAGGTCAACATAAATTTGGCTTTTATACACCAGAAACAGAAGAAGATATAACACCACAACGTCTTTTAACTCTTATGAAAACAGAACTAGCCAAACGAATAAATACATCCTATATATATGAAGTTCAAGCACAAAGTATAGGTCGTGTATTTGGACTAGCTCATGAGCTGATTAATGAAGGGGATACAATCCGAATAAAAGATACAGGGTTTACACCAAAGCTTTATTTAGAAGCAAGAGCAATTGCTGGTGACGAGTCATTTACTGATCCTTCACAAGATAAATATGTATTCGGAGATTATCGCGAAATTACTGATCCAAACGAAGAATTAAGGAAGTTATACAATAAAATTCGCACTTCTCTTTGGGATCACCAAGAAATCCTTAATCAGCTAGATGAGTTGGTTAAAGAAACTGCTGAAAAAGCAAACGATGCTCAAAAAGAATCTGAATCTGCTAAGAAACTTGCTGAAAAGGTCCAGGAAAATCTAAAAAATAATACGGTGAATATTATTGAAGCTAAAAATCCACCGACCGATAATCTTATAGTAGGTAAGACATTATGGCGAGACATTAGCTTTGGTAAACCTGGTATTTTAAAAGTGTGGAACGGTAAAGATTGGGAGCTCCTTATTCCTGATGTAGAGTCAGTAAAGGAAGAAACACTGAAACAGGTTAATAAAGATATTCAGCTCACAAAAGAAGAATTAAACAAAAAAGTGGAAGAAGCGCAAAAGGAGACCGCTGGACAATTTAATGGGGTAACAGAAAGCCTTCAAGAAGTTACGAGAACTATATCTTCTGTACAAAATTCGCAGGGGGAAATAGATAAAAAAGTTACGAGCTTACAGCAGACTAACGAAGGATTCAATAAATCTATTGAATCATTAAAACGAGAAAATGGTGAAATCAATAATAAACTAAATACAGTTGAAGATACAGTTGAAGGTACAAAACAAACTATTGCCGATGTGAAGCAAACAACAAATGATTTAACAAAAACAACAAATGAAATAAAGAATACGGCGACTTCAAATAAGCAGACCATTGAACAATTACAAACCGACATGAGTAACATTTCTGTAGGTTCAATTAATCTAGCAAGCGATTCAGAAACAGGGTTAAACAAGCAAAATATGACCGGAACATGGTCAGACAGTAAGCAAATGACTCTTTCCAATAAGATTAATTACAGAAACAAAACGTTTACTATCTCCTTCTTATTTACTGGGAAAATGACGAAACTCAATGCGAATCCTTGGTTTGGCGTGGAAACTGCAATAACTTATACAGATGGAGAGCAAGAATGGAAATCTGTACGTGCAGACTCACAATTAAAGATTAATGTAGATTATAAGGACGAGCCTCTAACTGTTACATTCAAAACAAAAGATAAGGATGTAACTCAAATTAGGTTTTATTACTCTGGACGCAATATTGATGGTAATTTAAACTCACATCATGCGAAATTGGAAGAGGGGAACATAAGAACTACATGGCAGCCTGCTAATGATGAAGTTACTTCTAAAGAAACGTTCACGAAAAAAACAACTGAGATTGAGCAAAGTGTGAATGGAATCAAAGAAAGTATTAAAACGGTAGAAAAAACACAAACCTCTTTTAATGAACGTGTTAACACTGTAGAAAAGAATGCAGAAGGAACAACTGCAAGTGTTAAGAAATTACAAGAAACACAAACCAATCAAGGGAAAACGCTTAGTGAGGCTACTACAACAATAGGTCAACATTCTGAAGCATTGAAGTTAACGATGAAAAAGAAAGATGTTGAGGATTATGTTGGTGGATTGGGTTCCATAAATGATCTAAGGAACGCTTCATTCGCTCAGGGCTTCAAGTATTGGTCACAAAATGGTAATAGTGCTGTTATTGAATCTTCTGTAACATATAGAGGCTATACAACGGCTAAATTACATGTGGCTGGATTGAATGAAGATAAATGGTATAGCCTTCATCAAACGATAGATGTAACTGCTGGTGAAGATATTGTAGCTTCGGGTTACTTTATGTCAAATAACATAGGACAAGGTTTCGTGTTAGAAATTGAGTATCTAAATGCCCAAGGTAGTCGAGTTTCACAATCATCAATTGGTATCGATGTAACTGCGAATTCTAATTGGATTAGGGCTGTTATTTCCGGAACGGTTCCGGCTGGAGCTGTTAAAGCACGTTATAAACCGTGGGTGAGAAGAAATGGAACCTTATGGATTGCGTTACCTATGTTGCAGCGTGGTAAAGTAGTTACAGAATTTTGGTTACATCCGAAAGATCAAACTGATGTTGATAAAATGATGGAAGATATCGCTAATAAAGTAGCTACCGAAAAATACAATCAGAAAGTTACAGAGTTAGAAAGAAGTATTAGTGCTAATGAAAAAGGTGTTTCAATCATCTCTGGAAAACAAGAAACGTTTATAAATGAGACTTATAAAGCTTATGTAACGAAAACAGAATCTAGGTTAGAAGTATTAGATGAAGGGATCTTAGCACAAATTTTAAAAGACGGTATCATTACTTCCATCAATATGTCACCTGGTAAGATTACAATCGATGCTGAGAAACTGAATATTAATGCCGATACAATGGTGAAATGGTTAACCGCAAAAGGCATTGATACGAATCTTATTAGAATTAACGGTGACAAGATAACCATTGATAAAGATGGTGTAACTGTTAAAATGCTAGACTTCCTATTCCAAGACGAATGGGGAACAAAAACAACTGCGGTATCAAGACGAAACCTAATAGCAGATCCAGACTTTTCTAGTGTTACAAAGAAAAACATTGGGAATGCAGATTATTATGGATTTGAAGGTGGATATGGTCTTACTTGGAAGTCCTGGGGAAATGTCGTGATAGAAAAGAATACACATATATTTGATTACGAGCAAATGGTGAATGCTACAAGGGTAGATATGTATAACTATCCAGAAGCAATCGTGAATAATGGGATACATCCTGGAAATGAATACACAGTATCTGCTCATTTTAGAACAGCAATGATAAATGGGGTACGTAAAACAGGGAAGCCGCGTTTACAAGTATGCTGCGTTACATTCCGAGACAATGTAAGTTACGATACATGGCATGAACAAAAAATGGATTTCCCTGAACCGTCTACCTATTATGGAGAAATCAGAAGATACTCTTTCACTTTCAAAGTGCCAACAAACTATATTCCGCAACAGCATGCATTAATTATTAAGGTTTGTTCTGGAAATGCTGACATGAGACAAGGGACAGCAGTTTGTGTATCGGGTGTAACGCTATACAGTGGTAAATATGCATCTATGTATAACTGGGATCGAGCAGCAGCAGAAAGGGCCGATGGTCTTCAACCGTTTAATAGAATTGCTATAGGCGGTGTAAATAACAACATAGGTCCATCTGATAACGGGCAGACCTTTGATATAAGTACAGAAAAGGATGTATTCATAAATCAACCTATTCTAACGCAGGGAATAAATTTAGGGCGTAATAGAATGGGCCAAGCTGGATCCGCTCGTTTCTTTGATGGTGGTCAAGGCTATGGGTTTTATTTTATGGGAATGGCAGGACAATGGTACAAGCTACCTAACGTTTAGGAGGAAAATATATGAATGATTACAAAGATTTACAAGGTTATCCCTTACAAGCAGGGGAAGGTGCTCCGTTTGCTGGTAGGTTAGTAGATTCAGAAAGAAACGAAAACGGAGTATTTGTACGAATTCCTTTTGATATGCTAAACAATGCCGGTTTATATGGTACTAATAAAGTAGAGGTGTGGGGGGAAACGGACGGAACGATATATTTCCGTATTGCAACAAGATGTGAAGTATGTAAACGTGGCGCGCGTTTGTATCCACTAGATATGGGGTTTGCGAAAAAGAACATTTGTTTAGAGTGTTTTACATCACTTACAGGGAATTATCCATCTCAAGAACCGCCAACACCAACTAATGAAAATAACACACAAACGGAGCAGGAGCAGCAATAGCTGGTCTTTTTTAATTTTGTACAAAATACGGCTTTTATAACAAAAGAGGGACAAATAACTGTCTCTCTTTTTTATTTTGAAATGAGGTGGTCAAAGTGGAAGGGTTACAAGAAGTAAGAAGCGATGTTCAAGAAATAAAGCAAGATATTAAGGACATTCGCTTAGAGATTAAAAGTTTAGAAATGCGGACAACGGGTAACGAGAAAGACATAATTAATATCAACAAACAGCTAGATAAAATCAGCGCCAATACTACCTGAATTTTGCGACTTATAGTTGGCGGAATTGTTGGTGGTATTCTCACTTTCTTAATGAAAGGAGGTGGTATGTAATGTTTGAAATTACTGTAATGATTGGAATTGTAGTTGGTCTTTCACAAATTGGAAAAACAATTGGTTTACAAACAAAATATGTTCCGTTACTAAATTTAACGCTTGGCATTGTGCTAGGCGTTTTATTTTTGGGCGGAGATATCAAAACAAATGTATTTCAAGGAATCATCATTGGACTATCAGCAAGTGGATTATTTGACCATACAAAAATTATGAAAAAGGATGTTGATGCTAAATGAAAAAGACAATGAAACATATTACCTCGTTACTTATGATTCTAGTACTTGCTGTTTCCTTTGCTACAAGTGCTTTTGCTGATCGAACACTTATTATTCCTGATTTACCGAAACAACCATACCGTTATGGTGTAGGTGCTTATGAGGGCGTTGTAGCACATTCTACAGCAACTCCAGAAGCTCCAGCTATTAACATTCAAAAATATGAGTCTCGAACATGGAGGAATGCATTTGTTCACTATGCAGTCGATTGGGATGAAACAATCCAAATTGCTGATACAAAATACATTGCTTATGGCGGCGGTCCTGCTGCTAATAAACGATTTGTACATGTAGAGTTATGCGAAACAGCGAACTATACAAAATTCAAACGCAGCTATGAAAAATACGTTAAGTTACTAGCTAAAATCTTACGTGATCGTGGGTTATCTGTAGAAAAAGGATTATGGACACACAGCGATGTAACTCATTACCTTGGCGGTACGGATCATGAAGATCCAATTGATTACTTAAATTCTCATGGCGTTTCAGAAGCTCAATTTAGAGCAGATGTACAACGAGCATACAATAATTCTAGTGTGGATGTTTCTGTTCCTGAGAAGCCATCTAAACCAGCGGAAGTACCAACAGCAGTAACAGACGGTATCGTCTATATTGAAGGTTACAACGTTAATTTACGTAAAGGACCAGGTACAAGCTATTCTAAAATTCGTCAACTAAACAAACCAGAATCTTATATTGTGTGGGCGGAAAAGGATGGTTGGTTAAATCTTGGTGGAGATCAGTGGATAAAGAACGATCCATCTTATGTGAAGTTTAATAAGAAAAGCACAGTAGATTCTTCTATTGTTGGAAAGCGTGTTGTTTCAAAAGTTAACAATCTACGTTTCTATGATGCTCCATCTTGGCAGGATAAAGATGTGGCAGGTTCTGTAGATGCAGGATTAGGATTTACAATTGATGCGAAAGTAAATGTAAATGGTTCACCCCAATATAAAGTGCACAATAGCAAAGGAAAAACATACTATATAACAGCAAATGAAGTCTATGTGTATGTGAAGTAAGAAAAGAAAAAGAGGTCACCTATTATTTTTGGGGACCTCTTTCCTATTTAATCATCCTACTCATTTATCGAAATAAACCTTGTATTTCAACTAAATATATCCAAAAAGTCTACAGTGGATCACGACAAAGGAAAACAAAATTATAATTATATCTTTAAAATTGTTGATATAATGTTAATAGAATGCAAAATATATTTAGCTATTAATCAGGGGGAGTGCCAAATGCAAACATCATCAGGTGAATCTATGCAGTATATAATAGATAGTATATTGGATTACATAGAAAGAGATAAAACAAGTTATGCCGTTTTATTAAACGGGAAATGGGGGAGTGGTAAAACATATTTCTGGGAAAATGTATTAAAAGAAAAAATTGAAGCAACAGGTAAGAAGAAAATAAGGTTTTGGGAAAAGGTATTTAAAAAGGAAATTAAAGCGAAAAATAAGAAGACTATTTATGTATCATTATATGGTGTCAATAGTATAGAGGAAATTAACAAAAAGATTTTCTTAGGTCAATGGGAAAAAGTTCAGAAATTTACTGGAAGTAAATTAGGAGGGGGAATGACGGAGGCTGGGAAAGCTATTTTAGGGATGATGAAAAGTGTTGAAATTCCAGGTATAAAAGAAGTGCAACTTCCTGAAATAAATTTTGAACAGTTTATTAATTTCGCTGATACGGTTTTGTGTTTTGATGATTTAGAAAGAGCAAGTTTAGATATTAACGAGATATTAGGGTATATAAATAACTTTGTAGAACATGATAATATAAAGGTTATTATAATTGCAAATGAAAATGAAATTGAAGACAAACTAAATGAGAAAAACCTTGAACTTAAGATGTTAACTACATGTTTTTACATAGATAAAAAAGATGGATTTAAGCAAAATAATAGCCTGAATTCAAATCAAAAACAGCTACCTATAAATGATTTAATTACACAAAATTTACAAGACTTATTTCAAAAGAAAAATGAATATAAAAGGATAAAAGAAAAGCTTATAGGTAAAACACTAACATTTCAACTAGATGAAAAAGATCTTATAGAAGACATAATAAATCACATTTCTAATGAAAAACAAGACCTTCAAACGTTTCTTGAGGGTAACATAGATACAATTGAAACTACGTTTAAGGAAAGTGATACTAAGAATATTAGGGTTTTAAAACAAGCACTAGAAGATTTTGATTTAATTTATCAAAAATATAAAGAGGGTTCTTACAAATCAGATGTAATGCTTAAATCGATATTAAAATTTGTTTTGGCAGCTTCATTTGAAATAAAAGCTAATATACCACGTAATGAAGAACTAGAGGAAATTAATTCACATGATGATTTTATGGCGGAGATAGGTTTATCAGGCATAGTGGGTGGAAAAGCGAAGAATTTCCCAGGAGAATTTCAAAAAAAATATTACACTGGCCAAGGTACATTATATAAAAGGAAATTTTTAAAATTTGCTGAAGTGCTAATAAGAAAAGGAATATTTGACAAAGAATTATTTAAAGTAGAGATGGATAGTTTTCAATTTGAATTAAATGGAATGAAAAATAAAGATCCGCACATAGAGTTTCTTAATGGGGGATATTGGGATTTATCTGATGCTGACTTTCAGGAAGTTGAACGATCTACATATAATAAATTAAAGAATGGAGAATTACAGTTTACTTGGTATTTCAAAGCGTACCAAATATATGAATTCTTTGTGAAAAATAAAATGGTAACTGAAAATATCATAGATATAAAGCAGGAATTTTTGGAGGGGTTAGAAAAAGCTGGAGAAACAGGGGAATACATTGAATATACCAATTCCATGTTCTATAGGTATAGTGAAGAGAATATGGATAACGAACATCTCAATGAGTTTAAAAATAAGATAATTGAAATCAATAATGGTTTAAAATTGGAAAAAGAAAAAGAAAATATTAAGATGTTGTTGGAATTAATGCGAACTGATTCCTATAATTTTTACATAAAGATGAGAGAACAATATCTATATAATCCTTTTTTTGCATATTGTAATGTAGAAGAATTGTATGATATTATAATTAATTTATCAGCAGAAGAAATTAATACTCTAAGAGGTTTAATGAGACACAGAATTCAATTAATAGATGATAAGTACAATAGCAACTTACAAAAGGACTTGCACAATTTAAAAATAATAAAGTATAGATTGAATAATGAAATAAATCCACAAATAAAAACACCTAGGCTAGTTTTATTAGAGTACTTAGTAGAAGATATTAAGGAATTTGAAAATAAAGTAAATCGTTTAAATGATACAAGCCAACCAACTTTATAAAGATATAAATTAAAACCGGCTCATTTGAGCCGGTTTTTAATTTATATCAATGAATTTATCAAATTTTAATCTTATTTCTAATCTTAATGCATTCGTATAACTTATATTTATTGTAACCCAAAATGCGCTTTATTTTGTAGCTTATCTTCTTGGAACATAAAATTAGCATTGGCACCAAATCCTTGTTCGCCGTTCCAAGAGTACATTATTGTGTAGAATTGCTGGCCTTTTTGACCACTATTTTTCCCGCCAACCACAGCAATAATTACTAAAGCGACAATTCCCCAAAACCACCACTTACTATAGAACGGCTTCTGCATAGTCTACCGCCTTGAATATGTAGTAGTATTTCAAAAATAATTATATCAAATAATTCTAATGACTTTACAGAAAGGTTACTAGCAAAATATTTTTTTGTATGGAACTCTTGGATGCATTAGTGGATGAAATAAATGAGGTGGTAAATAGTTATTGGTATCTAATCAAATAAAAAAGTGCTAACAAGTTTGCAAACGAACTTGCTAACACTTATACGGAATAGGCATAAAATATCGCTGATATGTCAACTTCAATAATAGTTAAAATCAATTAGAAAACACTAAATCGAAATGCTTATAAAATCAAATTGAATATACGTGGTATTGTAATAAATTCAAGCGCAATTTGCTTTGGATAAAAAAGTATTTGAGTTAAATCTAGAGCATGTATTAATAGTATCATGAAGCTTGTAAGAATGATAAAACTACCCCAAAAGAAACTTTTTGAAGTGTTGCGGAAATCTTTTATTAAAGAAAAGAATGAAAAAAATGCGGTAACAATGAGAATAAAAAATTTATACTTATCAGCCATTGTGATCCTCCTAAAGAACAGTAATTTATATTATACCGTATTTTCCAATATTATTATAAAAAGATTTTAAAGTGAATAATAAGAAAAAAATAAAGCCATAACTTCAAACATTAGTTTAGGTTCTATTGTTTGAATTTTTTGTTTTAGAAGATATATAATCTGAAATTGAAAATTTTCCAAATGAATTACGATTTTTTATTTCTGATCCAACATTAAGTGCTTAATGAAATGGTATGAAAGATTATAGGCTAGAGATACGAGATTAAATAAGAGGAGTTTGCGTGCTGCAAGCGTCCTAGCTCAGATTTCTACTAGAGAAAAGTATTTAGTTGGAGTTGGTATGTTAATAAAAAACGGATGGATGTCGAAACTAAATATTCATGAGATTAAGGA
This sequence comes from Bacillus cereus group sp. BceL220, assembly GCF_051776965.1. NCBI lineage: Bacteria > Bacillati > Bacillota > Bacilli > Caryophanales > Bacillaceae > Bacillus > Bacillus cereus group sp. BceL220. The sequence goes on from NZ_JBPWBC010000014.1 coordinate 66,520, forward strand.
CAAAGATCAGGAAATATAATTTGGTATTCTGGGAATAACCGGAGATCCGTAGTTAAGGTTGCATAGTATTTGTATTTTTTTTCTAATTTTTCAATTGTTGTTATGTGATGAGAACCTAATCCGCGTCGTACACTATGTTGAGAAAGAGTCGGCCCAATTTGTAATTTTCGTTTTTTCATTGCATCGTTCCATGGACTATAAAAAAATTTAAAAATAAAAGCAGGTTCCATGTAAATGCTATAAGGATAATGCGAACCATGTCTCCCGACTCTATAGTTCCCATGCGAATTATTGTGAATTAATCTACCGTTAAGATATAGTTGGTTTGGATTAGGTTGAATTATTATGCCGTGATAACGTTGTTTAACAAGCGGAGAGCTATATCTTGGATTAGTGTAGCCATGAGTCGGTTCATCAATCATCATAATCATTCTTATTGAAAACATATTGCCGCCCATAGTGTTAAGTGATTTGAAAAATTGTTCTTTATTATAACAGCACAGGAATTCTGTCGTATTCAATACCATTTTCCATCCTGTAATTTCTCTTTCAATTTCCATAACTTCTTGATCAACTAAATAAGCATCAAATTCGAATGATTTTGAGTTTCGTATTTCCCAATTAGGAGCGAATGTTTTACAGATTTCAACTGAACGATCAGTGGATCCACGGTTAATAAGAATGCCATGATCAAATAGCTTTGTATGGTGCATTAACCACCACGGAAGTAAATATTCTTCATTGTAAAAATGAGAAATTAAAGTAGTCTTAATCAAAATCACCTCCGTATTTAACCTGCTTCTTATTTAATATGATATGGAAGGAAACCTATTGTTAGAAGGTCTCCTCTTAAAAGTTTTAAACCACATAGGGTATGTGGATGGATTAGTATGTAAAGTAGTCTGAATGATAAAGAGTGGTATTAAAAAGTACAAAATCTAAAATGAGCATCGAATTAGTGTATAACGATTGAAACGGCACTGAAAACTAATAAAACAGCCATAATGATGTTAAATAATTGATTATGTTTTAATAAAAGTTTTTGGAACATGGAACCAAAAAGGCTCCAACTAAATGTACTCAGTAAACCGACTATACCTAGAAATAATGAGAAAAGTAGAAAACTTGAATATGAATTGTAGTAAGGGAGTATAAAAGTAGAGACTACTGTGAGTCCGAATAATATTCCTTTAGGGTTAATAAATTGAAGGAAAATACCCACTGTAAATAAGTTTTTATTATTTTTTTCATTGTGACCGGCACCGCCTTTACTAGTAATTATTTTAAAGGCTAAATATAGCATATACGCGACACCTAAAATTTTTAAAGGAAATTCAATTATAGGGATAATATTAATTAATACAATATTAAAGAAACTGCATAAAGAAGTGAGGATGAAAAAACCGAATGCTACTCCAAAGCAAAAGTTTATGCTTCTCTTTAATCCATGTTGATTTGCGTATGTCATAGCTAAGAAATTGTTGGGACCAGGTGTGAAGCTACTTATAAATACAAATAACAAAAAAGAAAATATAGGCATTTCAAAACCCCCTATTTTTTGTGTGTTATAATGACCAAAAAGAACAATATAACGTGTGCTTTTTATTATACATAACGGTCGTTATATTGTATACAGTGTAGGAGTGTTTTTTATGGAAGAAATTCAACTTATTCTGGCAAAAAATTTAAAATCAATACGTGAAAAAGAAAAATTAAGTTTAGAAAAGGTCTCTCAATTAACAGGTGTAAGTAAAACAATGATTGGACAGATAGAAAGAGGAGATTCAAGCCCGACACTAACAACAATATGGAAAATTGCTAATGGTTTGAAAGTATCATTTACCTCTTTAATTAATAATCCACAGCCTGATACGAAAGTAGTTTTACGAAATGATGTTCAAGTATTGTCTGAAGACAATGGGAGATATAAGGTGTATCCCTCATTTCCTTTCCAAGATGATAGGAATTTTGAAATCTATATGGTTGAAATTGATACAGAAGGGAAATTAAGTTCAGAAGCGCATAAAGAAGGAACAGAAGAGTTTATAACGGTATTTGAAGGGAAATTGACAATTGATATAAATGATTGTCAATATACGTTAAATAATGGAGACTCAATTCGCTTTAAGGCGGATAGACCGCATACTTATACTAATTCAGGAAGAACATTAACTCGGTTAAGTATGACTATTTATTATCCAGCTTTATAAGCTGGCAATAATATAAAGAGTAAAAGTAAATGTGTATTGTTAAAACCATCTATAAGAGATGGTTTTATTTTTTTGAATATAAAAAAAGACACTCAATTGAGTGTCAATATAGTATTGCTCTCGCGTATAGGATTGGAGATGTTCCTCAAATACATATTGAGATGGTCTGTAAAGAAGAAACGATCTTCATCTTTAATGTAACATCGACATGGGGGAAGTGTAAATTGATAATATATATACGGAAAATTTAGTATAGATGTTTTCTACTATGGATATAGTACAATTTATTTTTGTTACGTAATCACTATCGTAATATTTATCAATTGAGTATTTAGATTGTTTATTATAAAAAGAATGAATCATTTTTTAATCAATTCGTATAATTGTAAGAGAGGCACCTGTTGATCCACCTCCAACTAAATTCACGACGGATAATATACCAAATAATTGTAGTGAAATTGTATTACCAGCATTTAAATTAGTAATTAAATTATTACTATAATTTGAAGTTAATAAAGCGGGAGAAAAAATAGAGCCAGGAATTGGCGTAGAAGCGTTTAATAGTAGTCTAGTTCCAGCAAGTAGAGCGGTTGTCGTATTAACTTGATAGGTTAAATGATATCTTCCAGTTACAGGAATTGTAAATACGTCATTTGAAGCGTTAACTGTAAAATTACCGAGACTTTGGTTATTTGAAAGTGGAATGTTTGTTCCTCCTAATATGACTGAAACAGGACCACCTGATGTATTATTAGCGAACATAGAGTTTGTTGTAACGATTGAACCAGTACTTCCGGTAGGCCCAGTACTTCCGGTAGGCCCAGTACTTCCGGTAGGTCCAGTACTTCCGGTAGGCCCAGTACTTCCGGTAAGCCCAGTACTTCCAGTAGGCCCCGTAGGTCCAGTAAGCCTGTAAGGGAAAATAATGTCAAGGGCCATTGACATTATTTCTTTTTTTCTAATTTCATTATTATCATGAATATAAATCACCTCATCTTTTTAAATAAGAATGTTATAGATTTAGTACTTTTTAAATAGAATGATTAATTTATTATATTAATTAAAGCGGTTATAGCAACGGTAAAATGTTTAATATATGTAATAATTCTTTGGGGAGAAAAAAGAGAATAGTTATAAAGTTATTCTTTAATGATAGGGTCATAATGATGTGTATGAATTAAAAAACATGTGGAATGAGGTATTAAATTGAAACGCAATGACAATTTATCATTGAATAAGGAGATGATAGGACCAGAAAATATTGGACCTACATTTCCGATTCTTCCACCGATTTATATTCCAACAGGAGCAACAGGCCCGACTGGAATAACGGGGCCGACCGGAATAACAGGCCCAACCGGAGAAACGGGGCCGACAGGAATAACAGGAGCAACCGGAGAAACGGGGCCGATCGGAGTAACAGGACCGACTGGAATAACAGGACTAACCGGAGAAATGGGACCGACCGGAATAACGGGGTCGATCGGAGAAACGGGGCCGACCGGAATAACAGGAGCAACCGGAATAACGGGGTCGATCGGAGAAACGGGGCCGACCGGAATAACAGGCCCAACCGGAGAAACGGGGCCGACAGGAATAACAGGAGCAACCGGGGAAACGGGGCCGACTGGAATAACAGGAGAAACCGGAGAAATGGGACCAACTGGAGAAACCGGATCAATAGGGATAACGGGACCGACGGGAGCAACAGGGATAACAGGAGCAAAAGGACCAACTGGAGAAACGGGAGCAACAGGTCCTACTGGGGGCATTGGTCCTATAACCACAACCAATTTGTTATATTACACTTTTGCAGATGGAGAGAAACTTATATATACAGATGCTGACGGGATACCTCAATATGGTACAACGAATATTTTGTCTCCTAGTGAAGTTTCTTATATTAATTTGTTTGTTAACGGAATACTGCAACCACAACCATTATATGAAGTGAGTGCTGGTAAATTAACTTTATTGGATACGCAACCACCATCGCAAGGATCTTCAATTATATTACAATTTATCATTATTAATTAAAAGGACAGATCCTTAATGAAAAGGAATCTGTCCTTTTTGTTTTATATTTAAATAGTTAAAATTAAGTAAAGGTACATTCAATTTCTAGCTGTCATAAATGGTTGAATGATAGGGATTTTAACTTCAATCCTTTTCATAGTGTATTGGAATAAAATATAGAATGAATTTTTCAATATATTTTATATGAGAGTTCTCTATAATACAAACGGCTTCATGTTTAAAAAGAGAACACAATCTTAGTAAAGAAATAATGTAAATTTATATGTAAAAAATGGCACCGTTAATTGTTGAGTACATTCAAATTAATATGTGTCTTTGAACCTAAGAGATAAACGTGGAAAAATAAAATAAACTATTAAGTTTAGGTATTTAATCTAAGCAGTCAATTATTAAAAACATATAATTAATATGTGAGTCATGAACATAATTAAATTACGTTTTCAAGTTTAATTATATTTCATGTTTCCTATTTTAAGCCAATATATAACACATACTCTTTTACAACTTTATGATCCTTATAATAGGAAAAACTCAAATATAAAACAAGTAAGGAGGACATAAATGACAAATAATAATTGTTTTGGTCATAACCACTGCGATAATCCGATTGTTTTCACTCCAGATTGTTGTAAAAATCCACAGTCAGTTCCTATTACTAGGGAACAATTAAGTCAATTAATTACTTTACTAAACTCATTAGTATCAGCTATTTCAGCATTTTTTGCAAATCCAAGTAATGCAAACAGATTAGTGTTACTTGATTTATTTAATCAATTTTTAATTTTCTTAAATTCCTTATTACCTTCTCCAGAAGTTAATTTTTTGAAACAATTAACTCAAAGTATTATAGTTTTATTACAATCTCCAGCACCTAATTTAGGACAATTGTCAACATTATTGCAACAATTTTATAGCGCCCTTGCACAATTCTTCTTCGCTTTAGATCTTATCCCTATATCCTGCAACTCAAATGTTGATCCTGCAACTTTACAACTTCTTTTTAATTTATTAATTCAATTAATCAACGCTACTCCAGGGGCGACAGGTCCAACAGGTCCAACAGGTCCAACAGGTCCAGCCGGAACCGGAGCAGGTCCAACGGGAGCAACAGGAGCAACAGGTCCAACGGGAGCAACAGGTCCAACAGGAGCAACAGGCCTAACAGGAGCGACAGGTCCAACAGGAGCAACAGGCCCAACAGGAGCAACAGGAGCAACAGGTCCATCAGGAGTAACAGGAGCAACAGGCCTAACAGGAGCAACAGGTCCAACAGGTCCAACAGGTCCAACAGGTCCAACAGGAGCAACAGGTCCAACAGGAGCAACAGGCTTAACAGGAGCAACAGGTTTAACAGGAGCAACTGGTGCAACTGGTGCAACTGGTGGCGGAGCTATTATTCCATTTGCTTCAGGTACAACACCATCTGCGTTAGTTAACGCGTTAATAGCTAATACAGGAACTCTTCTTGGATTTGGATTTAGTCAGCCTGGTGTAGCTTTAACTGGTGGAACAAGTATCACATTAGCATTAGGTGTAGGTGATTATGCATTTGTAGCACCACGCGCAGGGGTTATTACGTCATTAGCTGGTTTCTTTAGTGCAACAGCTGCTTTAGCTCCATTATCACCTGTTCAAGTGCAAATACAAATATTAACTGCACCTGCAGCAAGCAATACGTTTACAGTACAAGGCGCACCTCTTTTATTAACACCAGCATTTGCCGCAATAGCGATTGGTTCTACAGCATCAGGAATCATTGCTGAAGCTATTCCAGTAGCGGCTGGAGATAAAATACTACTGTATGTTTCATTAACAGCAGCAAGTCCAATAGCTGCAGTTGCTGGATTTGTAAGTGCAGGTATTAATATCGTTTAATTTGTTACAATGTTTAGTAGGAAATTAAACAGGGGTTTGTATATAGTCCTTCCTAATAAATTTAGGAAGGACTATATTTTTTGAGGAAATAAGTAATAAATCAATTGAACAATTACTCTTTATTAAGTTCGTATAAAAAAGTATAATTTACCCTTTCTCATTTAAGGCATAAGTTATGTAACTTTAAAAATTTCCGATCAGCAAAAAAAGATGAATTCTTTTAAAAAAGAATTCATCCATAAAATAAACTATTTATTTTTATTACAGTTACATCCTTTTTTCTTTACATAGCCTTGCTCGGCTAAGTCTCTTTGCGATTGGGAATTGGAAGATTGAGAATTGGAAGATTGAGAGGATGCTGAAGAGCTACTATTTTTATTATAAGAGTAGTTTTTTCGATAGTTATAATTACTCATAGTACTATCACCTCCAATTTAATATATAAATATTATATGTATGTACACTATCAATTGTTACTATTATTAATAGGAAGAGAACATACAATAAAAAAATCTCCTCGGTATTTTCCTAGGAGATAAATGATGATTCTTTTAAAAATTTACAAATTAATAGCCCCAGTAAAGAGGAAAGTAATAAGAATCTTGGGGATACGGATTATGTTGTTGAGGGAGGGGCTGGGTTGGGTAATTTTTCATTCCACGGTTTTGATTGCAGTTTGCCGGAGGGCCAATAACAGTAGTTGATTGAATAGGAGAAACCGCTTGTTTCCATTGTTGTTCATTGAGGCAGTAAGTATGGGCCATCATATGAGCCGGAGTTAATCTTAAAATATCAGAACCGAAAATAACTTCTGGCGCTGGGGCATTGAAAATAGCTAATAAATGAGTATTATCAGCTGTAGCAATTTCATAATGCCACCACGCTTGTGGAATGTTGGCAACTTGCCCCGGTTTTATCGGTAAGTTTAATATTTGATTCGTAAATGGATTAAGTAAAGAAACAACAGCAGACCCTGAAATACAATAAACAAGTTCAGCTGTATTTTGATGAATATGTGGTTCTACAACATTTCCTGTACTTAAATAAATATCTAATAAAGAAGTATTTTCTAAAGTGTTTAATTGTTTAATACCAAGTACATTTATATAATTTTGGGCATCTTTCCGAAAAAAATTACTTTTATTTACATCATAAGTAAAATTGGTTGAGGGGGAGGTATAGTCGATGTTGGCAGTCAATTGTATTACCCGCCTTTCTATAGGTAAGTTAGGTTACAAAATTAGGATATGTGTCTAGTCTTTGTTTTGTGCTGTTGTCGGTAGCTTAATAAATTCACTTATTCCATAAAGAATAAAGTATAAAGATTAAACTATATTCGTATTCCCATTCATACTTTGGATTGATGGAAAAAAGTAATGAAAATGTTAATTTAAAAGTACATCAATCATTTATAAGGAGTGAATGTTCATGTCATTTAGTGAAATGATTAGAAATGAAGTACTCAGCTGGGCGGGTGTTTCTGAAAAACCGCATCGATTTGGTGGTATTGAAATAAATTATGGTAAGAAAGAACTTGGCCATCTTCATGGTGATAAATTAGCTGATTTACCATTTCCGAAGTTAAAGCGAGATGAATTAGTGAAGCAAGGATTGGTAAAACCACATCACGTATTACCTGAATCAGGATGGATCAGTTATTATATAAAGAGTGAAGAGGATATTCCATTTGCAATTGAGTTATTTCGTATGCAATATGACCGAATTAAAAAGTAATGAAATAAAGTAGGGTAATAAAAATTTATTTTCATGTCACATCCCTCCTTAATCGTTCGTCTTGTATGTAGAACGATAAGGAGGGATTTTATTATGAATACATTTGATGTAGCAATTGTTGGCGGTGGGCTTGCTGGATTAACAGCATCTATATATTTAGCGAAAGCTGGAAAGAAAGTGATTGTATTAGAAAAATCCAGTCAATTCGGTGGCCGAGGGATGACTATAAATAAAAATGGAATCTGCATGAGTCTTGGTGCACATGCTTTATATAGAGGCGGGGCAGCGTTTTTAACTTTTAATGAGCTCGGTTTGAATCTTCCAGGTGGAATACCATCTACAAAAGCACATGGAATATGGAAAGGGGATATATTCACCATCCCAACAGATTTTCGCTCAATTTTATCAACACCACTACTTTCGTGGTCTGCAAAAGTACAATTCTCACGTCTTATGATTCGTTTAGGAAATTTAGATGTAGGAGAAGTTCCGAAAATGAGTCTAACTACATGGGCAGAAAATGAAATAAAAGATCCAATGGTTCGTAATATATTTTATGCGCTATGCCGGACAACAACATATACGTTTGCTCCTACAATACAATTAGCATCATCTGTACTAAAGCAAATACAGCTTTCTATAAAAGAAGGAGTGCTTTATGTAGATGGTGGTTGGGAGACGATAATAACAAAATTAAGAGATTTAGCGAATGATGTCGGGGTAAAATTTTTGGCTAAAAAGCATGTTTTGGAAATAGAGCATTATGAAGATAAACAAAGAATACATTGTGTTGATGATGAGGTTTTTGCAGTAGATACAGTCATCGTGACGACTCCGCCAAAAGAGGCTTGTAAAATAATAAAAGGTGCAGAAGGAACAAGTTTGCATAGATGGAATGAACAATCGGTACCGGTTACTGTTGCTGCATTAGATATTGGCTTGAGACAATTACCCAATCCTACACATCAATTTGTATTAGGATTAGATCAACCTATATTTTTCACAAATCAATCGAGAGCAGCTAAATTAAGTGAAGATGGATCAATTGCAGTGAGTCTAATTAAGTACCATAATCCTGTGCTAGAGATGAATCATATTCATGAAGATAAAGAACAGTTGGAAAGTACGATGGAGTTGTTACATCCAAATTGGAAAAGAGAAGTTGTTGCACAGCAATATTTACCAAAAATAACAGTAGTACATGATTTTCCTCATATTGACCGTGTTGAAAAGCCGGGTCCTAATATACCTGAAATGCCAGGTGTTTATGTTGCAGGAGATTGGGCAGGGCATGATGAAATATTAGCTGATGCTGCGGTAGCAAGCGGGAAACGAGCAGCGTTACACATTTTAAAGCAATATGAAAGTGAGGCAGTTCATCATGGAAACGGAGCAGTTATATGAAGCGTATCAACCATTATTATTTTCGTTAGCATACAGAATCCTTGGGAGTGTTATGGATGCTGAGGATATCGTTCAGGATGTATTTATCTCGCTAAATAATATAGAAGATCCTCAATCTATAGAAAATATGAAAGCATATTTATGTAAGATGGCGACAAATCGTTCAATTGATAAATTACGATCGGCAGCGCATAAACGTAACGTGTATGTAGGGATGTGGTTACCAGAGCCACTTGTAGACGAGAGTGATGAGCCATCAAAGTCATTTATAATGAAAGAATCCCTTTCCACCGCATATTTATTACTTTTACAACAACTATCTGAGGTAGAAAGGATTGTTTTCATATTAAGAGAGGTTTTCAGTTATGAATACGAAGAAATAGCTTCAATTGTTGATAAGAGTAGTGTGAACTGTAGAAAAATCTTTCAACGTGCACGAAAAAGCATGTTGGAGAAACCGAAGCAATCAAAATTAAGCACGGAGAAAATGGCTTCTTATGTTGAAAAGTTTGTAGCATCATTACAGTGTGGGGATACGGAAGGTATGTTGGAAGTATTAAAAACAGATGCTATATTCAAAGCTGATGGTGGCGGTAAAGTTACAACTGCGATCAATCCGATTTATTCTGCAGATCGAATTATTCGCTTGTTCTTTGGGATTGCACAACGATTGACAGAAGAGTACACTGTTGATTTTAAAATGGTAAATGGTATACCAGGAGTTATAGTTACAATAAATAATAAAGTAACGTATGTTCTTTCGTTTGCATTTGAGGATGAGAAGATTTCAAATATTTATATGATGGTTAATCCTGAAAAACTTATGCATTTAAATGTAAAAATATAAAAAAGCGCATTTCTTTAGAAATGCGTTTTTTTATTATTTTTCTAACATTTCAAGAGGTACATCTTTTTCGCCAGCTACCTCAAATTTAATTTCCCCGTCTTCTTCATAAATACGTGTAATAATCGGTATAGTAATCATTAATTTTTTATGCTGCTTTCGTTTTCGAGCAGCATCTAAGCTAATCACGTTCATTTGTAAGCATCCTTTCTTCTGGAAATATATAAACAAAGAAAATGCGTCCGAAAAGGGCGCTTAATTGAATTTGAAATACCGATTCATTTAAATGGGGTTTATATAATTTAATAACTGCAATTTTAATATGAAATAATATGAATGGAATAATTGCACGTAGAAATTAACTTTACCAAAAAACGAAACAATATGCTATAAAAAATTATAAATCTTTGTCATATAACGGGAAAAAGGATTTCGTTTCGCATATAATAAAAGTAGACGGGCAGCAAGAGCTTTTTCATCATATTGCTTGGAAAGGCGATGAAAAGAATGGATACGTTAGATTCATTATTACTTCAACTTGAACAATATGGAGAAGAGCATGATCGGAATAAAAAAATACGGGAAGAAAAATTACGGAATATTTCTCGTGAGATGGGGCAATTTTTATCAATTTTAGTAAAAGGGTGTAATGCAAAAAACATTTTAGAAATCGGAACTTCTAATGGTTATTCTACATTGTGGTTAGCTAATGCGGTAGAAGAAACAAATGGAAATGTAACAACTGTAGAGCTTTCTTCAGAACGAGTTGGAGAGGCACTTGTCAATTTTGAAAAGGCAAACCTTTTACAAAGGATTGATGTTCACAATCAAGAAGCAGGGGCATTTTTAGATTCACAACTAGATGATTCATTTGATTTTATTTTCCTAGATTCAGAGCGTACGCAATACATGTGGTGGCTTGAACATATAAAACGCATTTTACAACCACAAGGTCTTCTTGTTGTCGATAATGCTACTTCTCATGCGAGTGAATTAGTTGAGTTTATAAAAATGATTGAAGAAGATGAAATGTTTGAAACAGTATTATTGGCATTTCAAAAGGGTGCATTTGTAGCGCGTAAGAAGAAATAGGATTGAGTGTAATATAATTATCACATTGAAAAAGGGTGAATGTCAAAAGATTGAGTGTAGCACGATTGAAAGAACGTAAATTATTTAGGAAATATATGAAGAATCCGCCTTCAGCATGTTGTTCTCTAGGTCTTAAGTCTGAGGAAAATTATGTTCATTACAGGTATACTTATAGTAAGAAACAGGGAATGACTGCATAAATAGGCATTTCTAAAAAAGTCGATTTCAAGCAGTCAGAATGTATATGAAATACGATATAATTGATGAAATATAGTGCATATAAATTCGCACATATAAATAAAGGAGCGATTTTGTTGACTGAACTCGAGAAAAAAGAACCTGTATCCATTGTGAAAGATAATAATGTAGAAGTAGTAGTTGATACAGTTATAAAAGATGCAGAATTAGAGGAACTAAATAAAGAAGCTGATCTTTATGTACAAAAGTTAAATAGCGAGCAAAATACAGATTTATCAAAAGTATTGTCTCAGCTAGGAGATTTAGGGGATAAAGAGCAACAAGCAGCAGGACAAACGTTATCAGCTTTAAAACGCCCTGTAACAGCGATGATGAATGGGAAAAATGAAGAAATTCCAAATACATTGTTAGAATTAAGAAAAGTGGTATCAGAGCTTGATCCCAATTCACTTAAAGCAAGTGGTATGAAGAAAATAATGTTTAAAGTATTCAAGAAAAATCCACTTGAAACATACGTGCATAAATACCAATCTATAGATAAACAAATCGAGGAAATTATTAGATCCCTTCTAATTGGTCGTGATAACTTACAAGAGGATACAGTTGGTCTTGAAATGTTAAAGGAACAATCGCACGATAAAATTCATGCTCTTGATAAACAAGTATACTTAGGGAAAAAGCTTGCTGGCATGCTTGAAGCTGAGAAACAAAACCCAGAGCGTCAAAGGGATATTCCGTTAATTAACGATGCATTAGAAAAGATACTTGTACGTACACGTAATATGCAGCAAGCGAAAAGTGTATTATTACAATCTATAGCTTCTGTAGACATCATTAAGAAAAATAATGAAAAATTAACAGAGGCGATACGTAATGCGATTACGATGACACAAAACGTTGTAACAGTTTCAGCTGCTATTCAGCTTGCATTAACGAATCAACGGAAAACAATTGATGCCGTAAATGCGACGAATGAAGCAATTGAATCGATGGTATTAAGTAATTCTCAAGCGTTAAAACAAAATACAGAAGAAACGACGAAATTGCTTGAAAACCCTGCTATTAGCATGGATAAATTACGTGAATCATTCCAAAATGTGTTCGCTGCAATTGAAGCATCTGAAAAATCGTCAGAACGTATTATTGAGTCAAGCAAGAAGTTCGTTATTGAACTAGACACATTTAATGATGAGATGAAGCAGAAACTCATTCAGCGTCCAAGGAAATAACGGATTATTAGAGGAGGTGAACAAATGAGTTTCATTCAAACAGTACTATTACTACTCGGTACATTGCTTTTAATAGCATTTACTGTCGTTGTTTTAGTCGTATACTTCGGGCGGAAACTGTATTTTTCATGGACGAAGCCATATAAAAGAGCGCAAGATTCTCTTGATAAGATATCAAACAAATCAATACCGTTTCTACAAGAATTTACACAACATCCACTGTTTTATCGCTGGATTCGCACCGAAGGAAAGAAAGAACAAAATACATTAAATACTCTATTTTGTGCATCAGGTCAACGTACGAGAGAGCAAGTCTTCTCGATGTTACCGAAAGAAAAGCAGAAAAAAGTGCATGTAATGGCAAAAACTACGAAAAAGCTTACGAATGAAGATATTGATGTGGCTGCGATGAAAGTGAAAGATTTTTTAAGACAAGAAACGCAGCAAACTGTAAAACCGACAGACTTATCATTTTACAAATTGTATTTTTATGACCGTTATCCAGACGCATTAAATACAATTCAAGCGTATAAACGCTCAATAAATCCTTCATTACAAAGAACGGTTGATGATATTACAATTTCGGTATTAAATGCACTTCCGTACTATCAAGAGCAACGCATGTTTGAACAACAACATAAACTTGAAACATTCTTAATGAAAGATTTAACGGCCATGTTATCGTTGGTAGTACAATTACCACCTTCACAAAGACCAGAGAAGGAAGAAGAACTGAAGATCTACTTGGAAAATTTCAAAAAAGAAATGGAAGTAGTAGAGCGAGATATTCGCGACTCGATTGATCACGATTTAAATGTGAAGATGAGGGCAGCGACTGAGAAGTTTAAGAATAAATAACAAAAAGCGCCTTAAAAGCTAAGTATCACAGCTTTAAGGCGCTTTTTTTATGAGATTTTATTTTGCTCTAACGGTAGTATGATTAGAAGCCACACTTTCATTATGCAATCGATCAACTGCAGTTACGACATAGGTATACGTTTCTCCGGAAATAGCGGTTTTATCTACATAAATTTCTCCAAGTTTTGTTTTTCTTACAGTAGTAAGTAAATTTTTTGGGTTTTGTATATCCACTTCATTTTTCCCATTCACGCGGTAAATAGCGTAATAAGCAGAATCATTATCTCTATTGTCAATGATACCGATTGCAATACCTTCATCTCTTGGAATGGCGCCTTTTAAAGTCGGTTGTTTTGGTGGATTATGATCAAGCCAAGGCATAGGCGGGATTAATGCAGGATGTTTATATATGTTTTTTGAAAGTCTATCTTTAACTCCGAGTGGATTGTTATTAATATCTTTTAAGCTAAAATGCATACTACCTTTTATATCAGGATATAGCCGGTTTAATGCAATTTGTTTTGGATATTCTTCTGGATCAGACCAAGCAGGGACGGAGTTATTATTAATTTTATAGGCCGCTTGACCGATGTATAGGTGAATCGGTTTGTTATTTGTTTCTTTAACCCACCAATCTACTAATATGTCATATGCAGCTGGGGTGAAACCTATATTCCAATATATTTGCGGTGTAATGTAGTCAATATATCCTTTTTGTATCCACTCACGTGTGTCAGCATAAAGGTCATCATAGTTTCTTTGGCCTGCGGTTGTGTTAGAGCCAGTCGGATCGTCAGCTATATTTCTCCATACGCCGAACGGACTAATGCCAAACTTTACATATGATTTTTCTTGTTTTATAGCAGTATTTAAATCTTTTACAAGTTCATTTACATTGTTACGTCGCCAATCTTCTATATTTGTAAATCTACCGTTATTATATGTTTCGTACGTTTTCTGATCTGGAAATTCTTCACCGGCTACTTTATATGGATAAAAATAATCATCCATATGCAGCGCATCAATATCGTAATTTTGTACGATTTCTAAAGCACCTTCTGTTATAAATTTTTTCACTTCTGGAATACCGGGATTGTAATATAACTTTCCGCCATAAGGGACAACCCAATTGGGATGTTGCCTTGCAGGGTGATAGTTTGATAATCGATTTATATCGGTGTGATTCATCGTTATTCGGTATGGATTAATCCAAGCGTGGAATTCTATATTTCTTTTATGAGCTTCTTCAATCATAAATGCGAGCGGGTCATAACCAGGATCTTTTCCTTGTGTACCCGTAATGTATTCAGACCAAGGACCGTAATTTGAAGGGTAGAAAGCATCAGCGGTTGGTTTAATTTGTACAACAACTGCATTCATACCAGTGCTTTTTACATCGTCTAATAATCTTATAAATTCTTGTTTCTGTTTTTCAATGGGTAAGCCAGTTTTTGAGGGCCAATCAATATTCAGAACAGATGCAATCCATACAGCACGTAATTCATGTTTTTTGTACGTAGTATTTACTTCAGCATAAGTAAAGTGAGGGGGAATGAAAGAGAAAGGGATGAACAAGATGACGATACAACATATCATTAATAAACGTTTAACGATCATTTATACGCCTCCCTATCATATGATTATTTAAAATAATATATGAGGCGAGGTTGACTTTGCAATAGAGAAAATTGCATATTGAAACATTAATTTAATAGGAAAAATATTTTTAATGAAATTTACTTTCATTATAACTAAATTCATTTACTACTTCATATGCTTGTTAGTAAAGTGAAACTTCCTTTCATTTGAAGGGTAATAAATTATAAGTATAGGAGGATTAATAAATGAAAGTTTTGTTCGTCTGTTCTGGAGGAATGTCCAGTGCAATTGTTGTAAACGCTTTAAAAAAAGAAGCGGAGAAAAATGGTGTGAACATGGAAGTGCATGCAATTGGAACGAATGAGGTAGAGGAAGAAGTAAAGAATGGCTGGGATGTCGTAATGGTGGCACCTCAAATAAGACACCGATTTGACTCTGTAAAAAAATTTGCAGAGGAGGAATCTATTCCGTGTGGCATCATACCGCCGCAAGCATACACACCGCTTGGTGGCCCGACTTTATTAAAAACTGTAAATGAATTAATAAGTTAGGGGGAAACGTTATGAATAAGTTTGTCACGTTTCTTGATAAAAACTTATCTGGACCGATGGCAAGGCTTTCTGAGCAGAGACATTTACAAGCAATCCGTGATGGAGTTATTTCGGCGTTACCATTTATTATAGTAGGAAGCTTCTTTTTAATAGTAGCATTTCCACCACTGCCGAAAGATAGTTTCATATCAGTTTGGGCATTAAAGAATCAAACAAGTATATTGATACCATATCGTTTAACCATGTTTATTATGTCCTTATATATCGCATTTGGAATAGGATATAATTTAGCGAAAAGTTATAAATTAGATGCTTTATCAGGAGCACAGCTCGCGGTATGTTCACTACTTTTAACATTAACGCCTGAGTTAATTGATAAAAAAGGATTCATGCTTCCGATGACAAATCTCGGAGGTCATGGATTATTTGTGACGATGATTGTTTCTATTTTATCCGTAGAGATTTTAAGATTTTGTAAGAAGAAAAATGTAATGATTAAAATGCCAGAACAAGTACCGCCATCTGTATCGCGTTCATTTGAAGCACTTATACCTGCAGCATTCGTTATTATTATAATGAGTCTAGTAACTGTCGTTTTTAGCATTGATTTACACCATGTTGTTGATAAATTAGCAGCACCATTAGTAAAAGCTGGGGATAGTTACTTCGGTGTAATGATTCCAGTGTTTTTAATTACGTTTTTTTGGTCATTCGGAATCCATGGTGTGTCGGTTGTTGGAACTGTTGCTAGGCCATTATGGGAAGTATACCTAGGGAAAAATGGTGAAGCAGTTGCTAGTGGAGCAGATCAGTTGCCATTTATTTCACCAGAGCCGTTATATCAATGGTTTATATGGATTGGCGGTTCTGGTGCGACGTTAGGGCTTGTATTAGCTATGATTATATTTGGTCGATCGAAATATTCGAAAGCATTATCAAGAACTTGTATTGTTCCAGGTATTTTTAATATTAATGAACCAGTCATATTCGGATTACCGATTGTACTAAATCCAATTTTAATTATCCCATTTATCATTACACCACTTGTAACAGCAACTGTTGCATATTCAGCAACTGCGATGGGATTTGTAACACCAACGCATATTATGCCGCCATGGACATTACCTGCTCCAATTGGTGCATATTTAGCAACAGGTGGAGATTGGCGTGCGATTGTATTAGTTTTTATAAATATAGCAATATCGTTCCTTATTTATTTACCATTCTTTAAAATGTACGACAAAAATATGCTTGAAATTGAAAAGAATGGTGACGGGGAATCTGTTAATCCTTAATCTGCACGCTGTTATTTTGAGTGATAGACTTTTTGTCTATCACTTCTTTCACATTAAAACTAGAAAGGGGGAAATAGAATGAATATAAAATTTAGTTATAAAGGCGTATTTTTATTATTATTTGGAGTGATTTGTGCAAATTTACTTTTTGTCCCTTTATTAGGCATGCTAAATCTATCACAAATGCATAGTATCTGGCTCGTTACAAGTATTGCGGCAAGCGTTTTGCTTACGGTAGTTGTTTCTTTCATTGATGGGTCTTTTGCATCGAAAATTCAGTTGTTTTTTCGGTTTATATTATTTTCGATTGGTTGTACGTTCGTTACTTACATGATTGTTTTTTAGTAAATAGGAGGTCATGCACGTTATGTATATTGCAGGGGTAATGTCTGGTACTTCATTAGATGGAATAGATGTAGCGCTCGTTCATATAGAAGGAAGTGGTGTAGATTCTAAAATCGAACTCATCCATTTTACTACTGTTCCATTTTGTAATGATATGAAAAATGAGATCCAACAAGCGTTATCAATTGAAATTTCGAATGTCCAACTTATATGTAGTTTAAATTTTAAACTTGGTTTATGCTTCGCCAATGCTGTAAAGGAAGTTTGTAAAGAGGCCAATTTTCCTTTGAGACAATTAGATTTAATAGGCTCTCACGGACAAACGATTTATCATCAGCCAAAGCAAGAAGGGAATATTATTTCTTCAACATTGCAAATTGGGGAACCAGCAGTAATAGCATATGAAACGAACACGACGGTTATCTCGAATTTCCGAACGATGGACATGGCGGCAGGGGGACAAGGTGCACCACTTGTACCATATTCAGAGATTATTTTATATCGGCATCAAACTAAAAATAGACTACTGCAAAATATTGGCGGGATTGGTAATGTTACAGTGGTTCCAAGTAAACGAAGTAATGAGAGTGTTATTGCTTTTGATACTGGACCAGGCAACATGGTAATCGATGAAGTATGTCAAAGATTATTTCATGTACCATATGATCAAAATGGTTGGATCGCAAGTCAAGGGGTGGTTGTAGATGAAATTTTAACATACTGTATGAACCATCCATTTTTGAACGTGAAACCACCAAAATCAACAGGTAGAGAACAGTTTGGAGAAGCGTTTGTGACTGAATTATTAAATCGATTTGAAAAGCATAGTAAAGGAAATATATTGGCAACTGTCACGATGTTTACAGCATGTTCAATTGTTCATCATTATAAGGAGTATATTTTACCGTATTATGACATTGATGAGGTGATTTTAGGTGGTGGTGGAAGTTATAATAATACACTTGTTGAAATGATACGGAATGGATTAAGAGAAGAGAAATGTAGTATATGTATACAAGAGGATATTGGTCATTCTTCAGCAGCGAAAGAAGCGATTGCATTTGCTATTTTAGCAAACGAAACGTATCATCGTAATCCGAGTAATGTGCCGAGCGCAACAGGTGCTAAGAATTCCGTGGTTTTAGGGAATGTAACATTCCCTCCAATATGTAAATGAAAATGAGGCGAACATATGAAGTATATGATTGGAGTAGATGGCGGGGGAACGAAGACAGAGGCAATTGCATTTGATCAAAATGGAAATGAAGTTGTAAGAGGTACGAGCAGATTTGGAAATGTATTAATAGATTTTGATCAGGCGCTTTTGCATATTATGGAAGCAATTAATCAATGCCAGAAGAATTTAATAAATGAGCATTGCGTTTGTATTTGTTTAGGATTAGCTGGTATAAGCGGAGCGAATACAAATGAATTAACATTACGTTTAAAAAAGAAATACGGAACAAAAATTGAAATTTTTAATGATGCAATGATCGCGCATGCAGCTGCTTTAAAAGGTAAGGATGGAATATTAACTATAGGTGGTACAGGTGCAATTTGTATAGGAAAGAAAGGAGAAGTATATCAGTATAGCGGTGGATGGGGACATATTTTAGGAGATGAAGGGAGCGGATATTGGATTGCATTACAAGCTTTAAAGAAAATGACAATTCAATTCGATCAAGGAATCAGCCTTTGTCCATTGAGTTTGAATATTCAAAGGCAGTTTCAACTTTTGACACCGTCTCATATAAAAAGCTTAGTATATACTTCTTCTAAAGATAAAATTGCAGCAATCGCACCATTAGTTATTCAGGAAGCGAGAAGTGGCAATGATGATGCGCATGAAATTATAATGCAAGCTGGAAAGGAATTAGCAAGAATTACGGTAGATGTTTATAACAAGATGCAATTTAAGCGCTCAACTCCAATTGCAGTAAGTGGCAGTATATTGCGTTTAGTTCCTGAAATATTTGCTGTATTTAAGAAATGCTGTGAAGAAAGTATGAAAGAAATTACATTCGTATCACAAGCAGAAATGGCAGTGAAAGGAACATACCATTTAATGAGGGATATATATTTTTAAAATTAGCGCATGAGAATTTTTGTATGATTTGTAAAAATATGATGTTAAAATGTATAAAGGGGTGTATGTTAAAAACGTACAATATACGTAGTAATTGAATATTGTATATGTATTCCCATTTAGAAAGTGAATGATTACATGATTAATAGTATGCAGTTTTTATATTTGGTGGCTTCTTATTTAATTGGAAACATATTGACCGCTTATATAGTAACAAAATTGAGACATAACGTTGATATTAGGGATGAAGGAAGCGGAAATCCTGGCGCAAGAAATATGGGGCGCGTATATGGAAAAGGGTATTTCATCGCTACATTTTTAGGGGATGCGATTAAAGGGGCAATCGTTGTTGCTGTAGCAAAATATCTTTTTGAAGATCCTACATTCATAATGTTAACATTATTGGCCGTTATTATTGGACATATTTACCCAGTTTTATTTAAAGGTAAGGGCGGTAAAGGTATTTCAACATTTATTGGAGGATT
Organism: Bacillus cereus group sp. BceL220; assembly: GCF_051776965.1. Classification (NCBI taxonomy): domain Bacteria; kingdom Bacillati; phylum Bacillota; class Bacilli; order Caryophanales; family Bacillaceae; genus Bacillus; species Bacillus cereus group sp. BceL220. The sequence continues at coordinate 86,362 of NZ_JBPWBC010000014.1, forward strand.
AATCGCATTTGATTATTTGATAGCGCTTACCCTCATAGGCATTTTTATTGTATTTTATTTAATATTCAAAGGATTTACGAAGCCAGGACTAATTACGATTGCTTGTTTACCAATTTGTATGATTCTTTATTCTTATTCTGTTGTTACGACTATTTTAAGTGGAATGATTATTGTACTTATTCTATATGTAAATCGAGAATAAAATAAATGTTTAATAAGTGGGGATAATCTCCACTTATCATTTTTTATTAAATAGATAAAGGAGATAAGGCATGGGGTTAATTTATAAAGTTGCTGATCAAGATTGGGAATTTGAAAGTATACATAAATTAAATTATAAAACTTTTGTAGAAGAGATTCCGCAACATGAAGAAACGAAAGACCGGTTTCGTATAGATCGGTTTCATGAAGAAAATACATATTTAATTTGTTTAGATGAGGATAGATTAGTAGGTATGGTCGCGGTGCGGGGAAAACGACCATTCTCGTTAGATTATAAAATTTCAAATTTAGATGTTTATTTGCAAGAGCATGGAGAAAAAGTGTATGAAATTCGTTTACTTTCAGTAGAACGTGAATATAGGAATGGAAGAGCGTTGTTAGGATTAATCCGTTTTCTACATCGTTATTTGCTTCTAAATGGATATGAATTAGCACTCATTTCTGCAACAACACGTGAACTAGCTTTATATGAGCAAATGGGATTCAAAGTTTTCCATACGTTAGTTGGTACAGAAGAAGCGGCCTTTCAGCCAATGTATGTTACCCCTGCTATGTTTGAAGAATCGAGCATTGGGGGGATTATGACGAAAGAATATACGTTTTTACCTGGTCCAGTAGATATTGAAGAGAATGTTCGAAAGGCATTTTGTACTAAGCCTATTTCGCATCGCTCTAAGTCATTTCAAGTGACAATGGACAATGTGAAAAAACGGTTACTTTACATGACAAAAGCAAAACATGTACAACTTATGTTAGGAACAGGGACGTTAGCCAATGATGCGATTGCTTTACAGTTACGTTCTTTAACAGGGAAAGGACTAGTATTAACAAATGGAGAATTTGGAAATAGATTAGTTGGGCATGCAAAACGAGTACAATTACATTTTGATACGTATAAAAAGGAAATGGGAGAGCCGTTTATTTATACAGAATTAGAAGAAATAATGAAAACTGGAAATTATGAATGGCTTTGGTTTGTTCATCATGAAACATCTACTGGAATGTTAAACGATTTAAACGAGCTAAATACTCTTTGTAACACGAATCAAATGAAACTATGTGTAGATTGTATAAGCTCAATTGGTGCAATACCAATAGATTTGAAGAATATATATTTTGCAAGTGGTGTTAGTGGAAAGGCAATTAAATCGTTTACTGGAGTATCTTTTGTTTTTCATAATCACAATGTGAAAGTAAACGAGACATTACCGGCCTATATGGACATTGGTATGTACGAAGAAAATGAAAGTATTCCATATTCTCATTCATGGAATTTAATTTATGCTTTGCAAGAAGCACTGAAGAGATTTGAAGATGAAAAAGTATATGTGAAAATTAAAGAGACATATGATTATATGGAAGAAGCTATTACTAGTATAGGATTAAAACTTGTTTCACCTAAAGAATATGCCGCGAAAATTATACTTACGATTCAATTAAGCGAAGGTCAGTCTTCTAAAACGGTAGGTGATGCGTTAGCTTTACAAGGATATATTGTCCATTATGAATCAGCGTATTTACAAAAGAATAACTGGATCCAAATTGCATGCCTGAATCATTATAAAGAACGTGATATGAAGAGGATGTTAAATTGTTTGCAAATGTGTTTATTTCAGAGTGGGGTACATATATAAAGACTTTTTCTTTTCGTATAAAGGAGCTACGACTTACGAAAACTTAGGAATAGAACATTGGAAGAGGTGTAAGTATGATAACTAGAAAACTCCCATTACATATAGACGATATTAAAAAAGCTCACAAGATTCTAGATAGAAATGCTCGTAAAACGCCATTAGTAAAATCTTTTTACTTGACTAGTAAAACGGGCGGAGAAATTCATTTGAAATTAGAAAATATGCAATTAACGGGTTCTTTTAAATTCCGTGGCGCATTTAATAAAATGTCGCGGCTCACGGATCAAGAAAAAGAAAGAGGTGTGATTGCATGTTCAGCAGGTAATCATGCACAAGGAGTTGCATTATCTGCTCATTTACTCGGTATTAAGAGTAAAATTGTTATGCCAATTTCTGCACCGCAGGCGAAAGTTGAAGCAACTAGAGGATATGGATCTGAAGTGATTTTACATGGTGAAACCTTTGATGATGCAAAGGCAAAATGTGAAGAAATTATAAGGGAAACAGGTGAGACATACTTACATCCATATGATGATGTAGAGGTAATGGCTGGTCAAGGTACAATTGGATTAGATATTCTTGATGATATGTGGGATGTAGATACTGTTATTGTACCAATAGGTGGAGGCGGAATTATTTCTGGTATTTCTGTAGCATTAAAATCTTTTAATCCATCGATTAATATAATTGGTGTCCAAGCAGATAATGTTCATGGAATGAAGGCATCTTACGATAAAGGCGCAATCGTAGAACATTATGAGGCGCCTACTATTGCAGATGGTTGCGCAGTTAAAATACCAGGGGAATTAACATTTGAGATTGTAAAAGAATTAGTAGATGATATTGTAACTGTATCAGAAAAAGAACTGGAAGTAGCGATGAAAGATTTATTACAACGTGGGAAAGCTGTTGTAGAAGGTGCAGGTGCATTAGCAACTGCTGCACTTCTTGCAAGAAAAGTTGATAGTTATATAAAAGGAAAAAAAGTAGTAGCTGTTATATCTGGTGGGAACGTAGACTTACAGCGCATATCAAGTGTATGTGAGCACTTTTTTGTCGCTAATGAAGTGAAATAGTTTTATGAAAGAAGAGCTAAGAGAAATGATCTTAGCTCTTACTTTTTGTCTACTGTTTACTGTAAGTAGCAATAAATTTGCTGTTTAATGAATTGTTTTATTTAAGCACCAATTTTTACACATATCTTTAATGTTACAATAATTATTTCAATATTGTCGAAACATAAGCAGAAATTTAATATAATAGTTTTAATGTGCTAATGAGCGGTGAGGAGGGCAGGTCATGAATAAAGAAGAACAGGTCATGAACGGTTTCAGGGAATTATATAATAAGCTGGTTTGGCTTAATAAAGATAAGATGGAAGAAGGTCTTAAAGGTTTTAAGTCTTCTGAAGTCCACTGCATTGAATATATTGAAAACAATGCAGATTCTAACGTGACACAACTCGCAGAGGCTTTTTATGTGACTCGCGGTGCTATAAGTAGAATGACTAAGAAGCTCATACAAAAAGGCCTTGTTGAAAGCTACCAAAAGTCAGAAAACAAGAAAGAAATTTATTTTAGGCTTACCGAACAAGGGAAAGAAATTTATAAAATCCATGAAAATCTGCACAAAGAGTTTCAAGAGCGGGATAAAGCTGTATTTGAGCAAGTAACTGAAGAAGAATTCAACAGTATAATTAGCTTTGTGGAAAAGTATAGTAGACATTTGGATGCAGAAATAAAAAAACAAGGTATACATATTAAATCGTAATATATTTTAATAATGAAATGGCAGCCTTACTCTAATGAGAATAGGCTGCTTTTTTATCATGTTTTTGTTGAATAATCAACAAAACGGAGTTATCATTTTGTTGACACAGCAACAAAGTTTTTTAAGGAGAGAAGTTAAATGTCTATATTTAGATCACAAAATGAAAGGAAAACTGAAAAAAGCATAGATAAACTTGCGTTACTATTCGGACTTATTTCTGTATTTCTTTGTGGTATAGGTTTCAGTATCATCATGCCTGTAGTCCCATTCTTAGTACAGCCATATACAAGTAATCCGGAAGAACAAGCATTAGTTGTTACACTACTAACTTCCGTATATGCGGTTTGCGTGTTTTTAGCTGCCCCAGTACTCGGGGCTTTAAGCGATAAGTATGGCCGTCGGCCATTACTTTTAATATGCTTATTTGGTTCTGCAATTGGGTACTTAGTTTTTGGAATAGGAGGAGCATTATGGGTACTATTTGCTGGACGCATAATAGAAGGAATAACAGGCGGGAGCATAAGTACTATCTTCGCATATTTTGCAGACATTATTCCAAAAGAGCAGAGAACGAAATATTTTGGATGGGTGAGTGCAGTTGTAGGTGCGGGAACTATCATTGGCCCAACCATTGGGGGGATACTTGCCAAGTTTGGTGATACTGTACCTATGTATTTTGGTGCAATCATAACGTTAATAAATGTTGTATATGGGATCAAATATATGCCTGAGAGCCTTGAAAAAAATAATAGGTTGAAAGAGATTACTTTTGTAAGGTTAAATCCTTTTGCGCAGCTAGCAAACATACTTTCCATGAAAAATTTAAAATGGTTACTTGTCTCAGCGTTTTTACTTTGGATACCTAACGGATCTTTACAAGCAATTTTCACGCAATTTACAATGGATACTTTCAGTTGGAAACCGGCATTAATCGGAATTATGTTTTCAATTTTGGGCTTTCAAGACATCTTTTCACAAGCTTTTATAATGCCAAAGCTTTTGATCAAGCTTAGTGATAAACAAATAGCGATACTTGGGATGGTTTCGGAGATTATTGGTTACAGTTTTATTGCAGCATCTGCTTTGTTTTCCCTATATCCTCTTCTAATCGTTGGGATGTTACTGTTTGGTTTTGGTGATTCAATTTTCGGGCCTTCATTCAACGGGATGCTTTCAAAGTCTGTTAGTTCTAGTGAACAAGGAAGGATTCAAGGTGGAAGCCAATCTATTCAAGCTTTAGCAAGAATGATTGGTCCTCTTATTGGAGGGCAAATCTATGTATCGCTTGGTCATGCTGCACCTGCTTTTATGGGTATGATCCTTATATTCGCGGCAATAGCAGTTTTGTATAAGGGGACACATGCAACTGTATAACAGATAGATATAAGAACAAATAATAGGGTGACAGAACTTAGGAATAAGTGCTGACACCCTATTTGTTTACAGTTTGAGGACTAAGAGAAATTCTTTTACTGTTTAGGAATTTATTCTGCAATGCTCTCATGGTAAATGACTAGATAGTTTCATTATGCTTGTGCTGAAGTAAATAATGACTCCATCTTTACTTTGCTCTTCTCTCGAATTTCAGCATCTGCGTGTCTCATAACGTATTTATGCGCTACAGCGATTGCTAAAACATCATCTAATAAGCCAATCCCAATAATAGCAGCTATATCTGGAATGAAATCGATTGTTAATACGTAATAAGATAAAGCGGCTAATATTATGAATTTCGCTTTAGTAGGTAATTCTTTCTTTTTCATTGTGTAGAATAAAATAATACTTTCATATACGCTGGATTTACCGAGGTTTACAGAGCTTTTTTTGAACTTTTTCCAAAGTGTCTGTTTCTCCATATAAACACTCCTTTTACAAAATATAGATTTTTTAAAAGGATGGACAAAGAAGTGAGAGATTAATCAATTTTATTGTTTTTCTTAATTATATATTTCCATAAAAATAGGGGATTACCTGTTTAAAATAATATAATGTGGATTATACAATGATTCACATTGTTCCGTTACATAGTATATATATTGTAAGATGTATGTGGATGATTTAGTTATTATTATGCATTTTATAAGCGGTATGGGGGAAGAAAAATGAAAATAATAGAACTACCAATTGAATTCGAATTTAACTGGCGAAAACAATGTGTTTATCCAAGTTTAATTATAGTACATAATGAATTAACATTAGTCGATACAGGATATACAAGTTTTTTACCTTTAATTGAAAATGCAATATTAAAACATGGATATGAGATGAAAAACTTAAAAAATATAATTATTACTCATTATGATGATGATCATCTAGGGGCTTTATATGATTTCAAAGTGAAATATCCTCACATTAATATTATTGCTAGTGAAATTGAATCTAACTACATTAGTGGTGATATAAAATCAGAGAGGTTAGTTCAAGCTGAAGAAATGTTAGAACGTATGCCAAATGAAGAAAAAGAATTTGGTAAATGGTTTATACAACAGTTAAAAAATATAAAACATATTTCCGTCGATGAAAAAGTGCATGATGGTCAAATGATTTTGAATAATGAATGTCAAATAGTAGCGACGCCAGGACATACTTCGGGGCATATTTCATTATATTTTCCGAATTTAGATTGTGTAATTACGGGAGATGCGGCTGTTCAAGAGAATAGTGAGTTAGTAATAGCTAATCCGAATTTTTGTTTAGATATAGAAAAAGCGAAACAGTCTTTAAATAGGATTAAAAGTTTTAAAGCAGCAGAGTATTATTGCTATCATGGAGGAAAGCTTACTGTATAAACTAATGAAAACCGGTCTTTCCTAAATCGAAAAGATCGATTTTTTAGTTCATATATTTTGCGATTTCAACCAAATCAGTAACATTATATTTCGGTAAAATTGAAATATATATGTAAAGAAGAATATATATAATTTGAGCAAGATTATAGGGGGGAGAAGATGGGTTCGTTATTTGCTATAATAGAAAAATTAAGAAGTTCATTTTGTCTTCTACTAACATGGAAGCATTAATAAAATCCGAGAAAAAGCAAAAAGAATTTGTCCATCTAGTACACGATGAATATAAAAAAAGAAGATAAGAATTTTTTTATTTTTCATATTTAGTGAAACAAATGGTACAATGAAAGCTAATGTGAAAAATAAGGAAAAGAAGTGGTCTATTTGAAAAACTTTTTAGAATTAGGAATTAGTGAAACTTTTAATCATACATTACGTGAAAATGGAATTACAGAAGCAACACCAATTCAAGAGAAGGCAATTCCTGTTATTATGTCAGGTAAAGATATTATTGGGCAGGCGAAAACAGGAACGGGTAAAACGTTAGCATTCGTGTTACCGATTTTAGAAAAAATCGATCCAGAGTCTAGTGATGTTCAGGCTTTAATTGTTGCACCAACAAGGGAACTAGCCCTGCAAATTACAACTGAAATTAAAAAAATGCTTGTTCAAAGAGAAGATATTAATGTACTAGCGATTTATGGTGGGCAAGATGTAGCACAACAATTGAGAAAATTAAAAGGTAATACACATATTGTTGTTGCAACACCAGGACGATTATTAGATCATATACGCCGTGAAACAATTGATTTAAGTAATCTTTCAACGATTGTACTAGATGAAGCGGATCAAATGCTTTATTTTGGTTTCTTATATGATATTGAAGATATTTTAGATGAGACACCAGGTAGTAAACAAACGATGTTATTCTCAGCAACGATGCCAAAAGATATTAAAAAATTAGCGAAACGTTATATGGATGAGCCGCAAATGATTCAAGTACAAAGTGAAGAAGTAACGGTTGATACAATTGAGCAGCGTGTCATTGAGACGACAGACCGTGCAAAGCCAGATGCACTTCGTTTTGTTATGGACCGTGATCAGCCATTTTTAGCTGTTATTTTCTGTCGTACAAAGGTTAGAGCAAGTAAGCTTTATGATAATTTAAAAGGATTAGGTTATAATTGTGCTGAACTTCATGGTGATATACCTCAAGCGAAACGTGAAAGAGTTATGAAGAGTTTCCGCGAAGCTAAAATTCAGTACTTAATCGCAACGGATGTAGCAGCTCGTGGACTTGATGTAGATGGTGTAACGCACGTATTTAACTTTGATATCCCTGAAGATGTAGAAAGTTACATTCACCGCATTGGCCGAACAGGACGTGCAGGTGGATCAGGTCTTGCAATTACGTTCGTTGCAGCGAAAGATGAAAAACATTTAGAAGAAATTGAAAAAACGCTTGGTGCACCAATACAAAGAGAAATAATCGAACAACCGAAGATAAAACGTGTAGATGAAAATGGAAAACCGGTACCAAAGCCGGCTCCGAAGAAATCAGGTCAAAATCGTCAAAGAGATAGCCGCGAAGGTTCAAGAAGTGAATCAAGACGTGATTCAAGAAATAGTTCTAGAAATGAAAATAACCGATCATTTAATAAGCCAAGTAATAAAAAAGGTAGTACAAAGCAAGGTCAGCAAAGACGTGGCCGTTAAATAGTTATAATTGTAAAAGAGTCGCAAAATATTGTGGCTCTTTTTTTGTTTGTATACAACAAGGATGATGGCAAGAAAAAAACAAAAATTTCATTCACCGCATTTGAAATTTATAAAGGAAATTTTATAGTCCAAAACCATTAGAGCCAGGGTATTATTATCATTCAGCAGAACACTTTGGTTAAAAGAAAAGGTATTGAAGCGAGCGAGTATTTTCATTACACATTCCGCAATTATCGAAATAGAACAAGAGAAGTTTATGAAGGATTAAACTCGTATTGGTGTACGATCGTTGGAAACTGGAAAACTAATTTGTTAGTTTTGATCGATGAGGAACTCGAGAAGCACCACTGCCATCCTTATGGGGAAATTGCTTACGACGACGATGAAGGTAATGTAGTGATAATATGCGAAATAAGAAAAAAGGACTAGCAGTCGTACCTGCCGTCCTTTAATAGGAGAAAAAGTAATCTTGTTTAGAACTACGCATAAACAGAAAATCTGCTTGTAATTAGTTTTACCCTAAATATACGTGTCTATACAAAAAAGGGATAAGTAAAAAATACTTATCCCCGGAAGGGAAATCCCAAGCATCAAAATGGCTCGTATTGGTCTGCAGGTTCAAAAGTAGTATATGTAAAACGAAAAATCTCATACAAAAAGCAGACAACGATTTTGGTTGTCTGCCAGTGAGTTCAATGAGTTAGCTAATTGTGATAATTTGCATCCCCATTGCGAGAAGAGTGAAGCTGCTAGTTCAAACAGCTTGTTGGTATTATTTTCGATTTCTTAAAAAATATACATCAAAAGAAAGAGGTATTAGCCATGGACACGGCGGCTTGAAAATAGTATGTATTTTTATTTGAAAAATATTCAAGGGGTGAAGAAACATGGAATGTTTAATAAAGGTGTTTGTTTTATTAATCAGTTAATTAATAAAACAAAATAGTTATTTGGGAGAAAGGGAAAATGAATATGAGATGAATTGAAGCTGTTGAAAAATTACTTGAAGTGATGAAAGAATGCTTTTGGAACGGAACATCTTTAAAGGGTGAAGCTAATGATTTTAATATTGTATCTTGGCTGATTGAAGAAGCGACGCGTAAAACAAAATAAAGATTTCATTTTGTAGCAAAGGGGAATAGATATGTGTACTTATTGGGGAAAAGTAGATAAAGAGTTCTTTAAGAGGCAAGAACCGGAACAAAATAAAAGAGCAGCTAGCAAAAGCTAACTGCTCAATACAAGGAGATACAGAGAAGACTACTTTAAATGAATGTTGGCATACAGCCTACATTCAGTATTGACCGAATATTTATTTTAAATTCAATTTATTTAAAGTAAACATCCCAACAGATAAAATGGTTGCGCCTGCTACAGAACCTAGCCAGTCTCTCCAGCCTAATGTATTTAAAGATGCATCTGTTAAATCCGTAATTAAGAAGATAGCAAACATTAATACACCAAATGCTAAGCATCCCCAAAATGTTTCCGAATATTTAATCATCTTCTTTCGGAACTTGCTCATATAAATCACCCTTATTAATAATTTATATTTTTATAAATAAATTATCGCATGTGCGAAAATTAAAAGTGCGAAATATGCAATATTACATATTGGAACTCAACAAAATACTCCATTGATAAGTACATAGATCGAACGGAGGGGAACCGTATCGTATGAATCAATTGTCATTTTTTGAAGTCATCGATGTAAAGGAGATGCGCTGACTTGTGGTGAAGGAGCTGAAAAACTACAAAGTGTTGTGCGTCTGGATAAAGAATCGAGAAAAATAGGATCAAGCGGAGGGCATCGTTCTTTTCCTAAAATGAAAGGTGACGATAAGAAACATGAGATACGTTTTAAACAAATTGAGCGGACGTTAAAAAATAAAAATTTATAAAGGAAATAGAAAGTATGGTGTTGTATATGTACGATAATAGGAAAGTTTTTGCAAACTAAACATATAATTTTAATAGACCGACAGTCGGTCTGGTGGGAAGGAGAACTTGAATGCGAATTGTAAAGGAGTATGAGGAGCGTAGAAAGGAAATTTTAGAAACAGCTGAGCGTTTGTTTCTTACGAAAGGTTATACGAAAACAACCGTGAATGACATTTTAAAAGAAATTGGTATAGCAAAGGGGACGTTTTATCATTATTTTAAGTCGAAGGAGGAAGTAATGGATGAAATCATTATGAGGATTATTAAAGAGGATGTCACTAAGGCGAAAAGGATTGTCTCCAATCCCGATATTCCAGTTTTAGATAAGTTATTTAAAATTTTAATGGAACAATCACCAAAATCAGGAGATGTAAAAGAAAAAATGATTGAACAATTCCATCAACCAAATAATGCAGAAATGCATCAGAAAAGTTTAGTGCAATCCATTATACATTTATCTCCTGTATTAACGGAAGTTTTAGAGCAAGGAATAGAAGAAGGCATATTTTCTACCTCATACCCACAAGAAACAATTGAATTATTACTCTCTTCAGCACAAGTCATATTTGATGATGGTTTATTCCAGTGGAAACTGGAAGAAATGATGAGAAGAGCTAAGGCTTATATTAAAATGATGGAAGTATCTGTTGGAGCGAAAGAAGGGTCCTTTGATTATATGATAGAGGTTTTAATGAAACAGAAATAGCTTTTTTCTGTTTGGGTATTATAGACCGGCAGTCGGTCTAGGTTAAATGAAGGATGTGATGAGGATGCCAGCAAGTATTCAATCTTCCTTGAAAGATTTTCACTTAATGGTAAGTGGTCAAATTATTACTATTTTAGGTTCAACACTATTACGTTTTGCACTGTCTTTATATGTGCTAGATATAACAGGACGTGCCGATATATTTGCAGGGTTATATGCCATAACGAGTATCCCGTTTTTGTTAGCTCCTCTTGGCGGAGCGATAGCAGATCGTTTCAACCGCCGTAATGTAATGGTCATTTTGGATTTTATAAACGCTGCTATTGTATTAAGTTTTATATTTTTGTTATTAACTGAATCGGTATCTATTTTATTGATTGGAACAATTATGTTTTTACTAGCAGTCGTTAGTGCAATGTACTCACCAGTTGTTATGGCAAGTATTCCGCAATTAGTTCCAGAGAAAAAGTTAGAACAAGCAAACGGTATCATAAATGGTGTGCAAGCATTATCTAATATAGTTGCACCTGTACTAGGAGGAATATTATATGGCATAATTGGTTTGAAAATGCTCGTAATAACAAGTTGTCTTGCTTTCTTTTTATCTGCGATTTTAGAAATGTTTATTACAATACCTTTTATAAAAAGAGCGCAAGAAAGCCATATCATACTGACAATTGTAAAAGATATGAAAGAAGGTTTTCTTTATGTTTTAAAGCAACCTTTTATTTTGAAGGCTATGTTACTTGCAGCTTTACTAAACTTAATTTTGACACCGTTATTTGTTGTTGGAGGACCTATTATGTTACGAGTAATTATGCAGAGTAGCGATACGATGTATGGAATTGGAATGGGATTAATTGATTTTGCAACCATATTAGGGGCATTGTCAATTGGTTTCTTTGCTAATAAGTTACAGATGAAAACATTATATTATTGGATGCTTATCATAGCTCTATTAGTCATACCAGTGGCACTCTCGGTTACACCATTTATTCTCAATTTAGGAATCTATTCACCATTTATCCTCTTTATACTTTCTTCTATTCTAATTGCGATGATTATGACAATTGTATCCATCTATGTGATTACTGTAGTCCAAAAGAAAACACCAAATGAAAATCTAGGAAAAGTGATGGCAATTATAACAGCGGTATCTCAATGTATGGCACCGATTGGGCAAGTCGTTTATGGTTTTATGTTTGAAGGATTCAGTACGAAAATTTATTTACCTATATTAGCTATTAGTTTCATAATGATAATAATAGCGGTGGTGATGAAGAAAATATTAAGAAATGAAGGGAATTAGCTTCATATGATTAGGAGAATGTTAAAAAGAGTCAGCGGATTCGGTGAGCAAGTCGCAGTTTGGATAAACGGTAAAGTTGATCGTGTAGATACTAAGTTTACTGAAAAGATAAAATAATCATTTTAGAAAGTGGGTTCGCTTATGAGTGTAGCAAGAAGTCATGAAGCGATGAAGGAATCACGTTTGAAAATATACATTGCTTTAGAAGAAGCTAACTTCATTTGGGATGAAAGAGATGTACTTCGTTTTCGTGAAATGTGGAATCAAGGTATGAGTTTACCAGAAATGGTGGAAGCACTAAGGAGACATCATGCTGAGGTTGCGCTCCTTGTAATAGATCAGGCTGATAAGTATTTAATTGAAAATCGTCCGATAGGATTAGGAATTTGCTAAATAGGAAGGGGAAAACAAAATGAAAGCTATGGAAAATGGTGTATATGAAACAACTAAATTAGTTAGTAAATCAAAGGGAGGAAAAGCTGCAATGAATATTAATCAAATCAGTGAATTAGATCAATATCAAGAAGCGGCATTATGCACATGGAATACAAATAATGATTTCGGTGGACATGTTTTAAATGCAGCATTAGGGCTTACGGGAGAAGCTGGCGAGATTGCTGATGTTGTAAAAAAAGCAATTTTTCATCATGGATTTGATCTGGCTCATTGTCCAGGAGAAGAAGAAGGGAATACGCATAAAATCGCTTTAGAGTTAGGAGACATCTTGTACTACATTTCAATCATGTCTCACGAAATGGGGTATACCCTAGAAGATATTGCTCAAATGAATATATCTAAATTAGCAAAAAGATACCCAGGCGGATTTAGTCGAGAAGCTAGTCAAAATCGTGTAGATGTGAAGTGAAAATCGTAATAAAAAAGAGCCATGAGTGGAAAGACTCATAGCTCTTTGTATAAGGGTAATGATTTTATAGGTGAATATTACCGTAAAATACCAAAAAAATTCAATGTCAGTAAATTAATTGGTATGTGATTTAAATTTCATTAAAAAGGAGGAATAGAGGAATATGTAAAAGACTTTGAAAAATCTATAAAAAAAGAATTCAGTAAAACTCTGAATTCTTTTAAATGAATAGTTGGGAAAACACAGCCTCAAGGATATTTTTTCGAATGTTTTGTGATTTGTATATAAAATAAAAAATCAACGGTATATAAAAAATTGTGATGCTAAAGAAAATAAGAATAAAAAAAGATAATAAGGTAAGAAAATACATAATTAATTTTATGTTCTTTTCTTGAGTTAGGATCATTAAGGTCCTCCTATATGTATGAGATTTGTTGTATCTATTAAAAATACGGGATGTAGGTAATTATAATATGAAAATTAATTGTATTAGAATTCTGTATCAAAAAGAACACGTAATAAATTAAAAAAGAGCTTTATTTTATTATAGATAAATAGGTGACTCAGCAATTGTGCTAGCCGAGTCACCTAGTACTATGGAACCAGATAATGTTCTTTTTTTATATGTAGTTATGTGGAGTTCTTAGAGGCTAGCCCAATAGACAGTTAAGGGATAAATAAAATCATTTTAGAGAGTTTTACATTTTATTATGTTAATGCTACAACAGCAAGAGTTAAGCCCAATGTATTTAATGTATTAGAATATGGTCCTACATTAACAGTAAGAGTACTTGTTATACCTGAAGGTGTAGTGAAAATAGCGGGTGCTGATACAGAAGTGAATCCTGCAGTATATCCCAGAGAAGTACCAGAGCCAATGATTGGATTATTATTAAGGTACATAGTGATACCTGCCGAATTACCTCCTGGTTGAATGATAACTTGCACTTCATAGATTGCCAAATAGGTTCTTCCACCTTCAAGTAAAACAGTTGTTGGTGGTGTGAATGAGATTGCCGTACCATTAGAATTTACCACGGTATCTAGTGGAATCGCAGAATTTACAAAAACTATTGATGGGGTAGTTTGAACAACATTTAAACTGTTAGCCGTGGGGGATGGACAAGTGCAAGGGTTGTGAAAGTTAGAGTTATTATCATTTTGGTAATTCACAAATAATCAAGCTCCTTTACGTAAGATAATTTTTTATCCTATATAAAACGTAGCTTTTTTGTATCTAAGTTATTTTTAATAAGTTTTTAAAGAGAAGTCGAATATTGGTGGTCAGTCAATTCTTAAAAATATTTGATACTCTGGGATTTCAAAGTGCATCTGATAAATATATATGAATGTTTTTTTTAGGACATTACTGTAAGTTAGGAAACATAAAAAAATAGTTATTTGAATTAAATAGAGCACCATTAGAGATTGGGGTGCTCTTAAGCCAAGACCTATAATGTGGATTACTAAAGTCTGTGTACGTATATGAACGTTGTATATAAATAGTACAGAAAAAGAAAATTTAACAAAGGTTAACTGTATGAATCTAATGGGAATGAATTAAAGAATACTGTATGCAAGATTGATGATAATGTTATCCATCCAAATGTAATTGTAATATATTTTAAGATTTTCATTATGGTAATAATGCGCCACTAAAAAAATTACTACTGCCTACAGTTAAAGTTCCGTTTTCTGCTGCAGAAAATTGTATATCTATTGTTTGGCCAGCTAATAAATCAATAATAGTTGTAATTTCAAGTTGAGGTGTACCACCAGTAGTAATTGTTCCTGTTTGGCTAGCAACTGATACTAAATTTTTTCTTATAGTTATTCTTAGAGTAGAAGTCGTACCTAAAGTTGGATTAAATCCTATACTGGCACTGAATAAATAGATACCATTTATAGGGGCTGTAAATGTATTCGTTACTGGAGAATACCCTCCACCATTATTAAATATTATACTACCATACGATACTTGAATATCTGCAGGAGAAGTAAAAGACTGTGCAACATTTTTTTCTGCACGAAAATTAATGTTAAATGTGGGTCCGGTAGGCCCAGTGTTCCCAGTAGGCCCAGTGTCGCCAGTAGGCCCAGTGTCGCCAGTAGGCCCGGTGTTCCCAGTAGGCCCAGTGCTGCCAGTAGGTCCGGTAATGCCAGTAGGCAGAGTAAATGATGGGATTAGTGGGAAAGTAGGCCCGACTAGGTCGGGAGAAATTGAAATTTCAGATTTTATTTTAGATGAATTGAATCTGTCTTTCCTAGACATACGTGACCGGTTAAATTTGTCTTTTCTAGACATATGTATATCATCCTTTCTTAGAATCTCAGATTATATCCAGTAGATGCATGATATGAATTGGGTGTGATTGTATTTTGAGATAATAAGAAACAAATTTATCTAATCTAACTATAAAAATCAGAACTAAACAAAAGCGTTATTTTATAGTGATGCAAAAAGAGTACATATCGAATATGTACTCTTGAAAAAAGGAAGTGTATATAAGTGATGAAACACTATACTACAACATATGCTTGTCTCATTTAAAAGTGCAAGGAATATAACAAAATAGTTATTTTGTTATATAAAAAACATGCACAAAAATTGTGCATGTATAGTAAAAGCTATGTCTTGTCTATATAAATATATGCTTAGTTTATATAAATCGTGTGTATGTTTGAACGAAATAGTTATTTGTAATATAAAGAGCGCTTTTTAAGGCGCTCCATGAACAAAACTAATATTGAAAAAGAATACCACATGATATTTTATGTATGTTCTTAATGAATGTGCAGTTTAAGAAAATCTTTCTTTTGCACAACAAAGCAGCTAGTTAATAAAACTAACTGCTTGTTGTACAAAAGAAACGCTGCGCTTACAGAAATAGTTTGTAACATTAAGTTACAAAAATAGTATGAACAGGGTTAAAAATGTTATTCAGAAGTGAAAGAAAAAAATAAAAAAGAGCGCCATGCATAAGTGCTCTTTAAGATAGGAGGTAACACTTTGAGCTGGATGTTTAGGTTAAAAGTATATGATGTAGAAAAGGAATAAGACCTAAACCCTAAAACCTATTTTTAACCAAATACAAAAGAGCAGCTAGCATAGGCTAACTGCTCCATCCGATACAACCTGGGTAAGAAGCAGATTGTATTGTGGTTGTTATTGACGGAATGTTTAATTTTATTCAGTTATTTAATAAAATCCTTATTGTAAAGAAAAGAGATAGGATTCACAACCCCATCTCTTCCAACAGAGATAATTCCAGTTTTGCTTCTTCACAATTTGTATTGATGCAGTAATGGATAAACGAATGTTCATCTTGTTGTATGAGAGGTTGATCACAAGATACACATGTATACGGTGAGAGGATTTTATATACTTCTTTACAGAATATGGATTAATTGTAGCGTAGTTTTAGTTGGTTAAGGAGTAAAACAAAATCGTTAATTAAATGATAAAATAATAATAAAAATACCCCTTCAAACATAAAGGGGCAAAAAAACATTATATATTTTGTAATTCTTCTTTTGGGACAGCAAGCCAACCATACGCTTCAAGTTTTTCTATGTAAGTATCTAATTTAATGTCCTCAAGTTCTATAGCAAGAGGATGTAGAGAAACAAAACATTCATTTGATGCGTAATTGATTGAAACTTTTACAACCTCATATCCATTATGAAAACTTGAGTCGAACCCTGGATCATCGATGATATCGCCTTTAATTGGACGAATATCAGATTCAAATGTTTTTATCATTAATTTGGGGACAGTTTTCTCTTTGATTGATGATACAAACAATACTAAATTTATTTTCATTATAGTCTCCTTATTAGTTGATATAAAAGCTCATTTTAATGAAATTAAACAATAAAATCAAGTGCTTTATAAAGGAAGACAGAGCATTATAAAACTAAACAAAAACGCTATTTTGTAGAGCGTTAATTCCATGGGAAAAGAGCACTTCGTAAAAGTGCTCTTCTGACCAAAATCCATTTTGTAAAAGAGAGGAATACGTAATATCATATGAATTTATTTTTAAATGTGTTTAAAATCGTATAAAAACTTCATTTTACACAACAAAGCAGCCAGCTTAATTAGCTAACTGCTTGTTGTACAAAAGAAAATTAGGCCCTACAAGTAAATGATATGTAACTTTAAGTTACAACTATATTATAAGCAGAATTAAACATGTTATGCGGTAGTAAAAATAAGCTTAATCAAACTTTCATTTTGTATTAAGTTGGAATTGGAATATAAAAAGAGCACTTAGTAAAGTGCTCTCGTGACGAGTCTCATTTTATAACGACTATTTTATAAAGAAAGGAACTCAGGATATTATATGTGCGCCAGTCAATTGAGTACCTTGTACAAATAAAGAGCAGCTAGCAAAAACTAACTGCTCATATAAGGAAATCGGAAAAAGATAACCATGTGTCTACAGTATTGACGGAATATTGGTTTTTATTCGTGAAGAACTACGATTAACTTAATGCATAGACAACAATCAAAGTTAGTGTTAAAAACACTGATAATAAAAGTGTTAGTAGAACTGTTGTTATGCTTCTAAGCATTGATATCCAATTATCTACTTTAGAGAATCCTTTAATACCAGCAAAAAAAGTTCCTATTGAAAATTAGATTACGCTCATCCAAGTACATCGGGAAAAAGTATGGGTACGGTTATAACAGATGCACTGGCTAAAGCTGATTCTCAAGTGAATTTTGCTAGTCTTGATACTAATAATGATCAAGTCATTGACTCTAAAGATGGCTTCTACATTGTAAGTTTTCTTGCTGGTAATGAACAGGCTGCTCCTGGTGCTCCACTTCCTTATATTTGGGCACATCAGTCGTACGCTCCAAATACAAATCACGATGGTGTTACGGTATCAGGCATGTATACGGCGCAGGGTGAAAAACAATATGGTCATATGGCAACAATTGGTATCCCTGCTCATGAATTAGGTCATTCCTTTGGCCTGCCAGATCTATATGGTGATAATAATCGTGTGGGTAGCCTAAGTATAATGGGTAATGGATCTTGGAATAGTCTACAAGGAGAAGATTATGGAGCTACACCGGGTCATATGGATGCTTGGTCAAAAGTAAAATTAGGATTTGTAACACCAAATGTAGTAAATACCACTAATAACTTTACTCTAAATGCGATCCCAAATAATTATAATGTGTTAAAGATTCCTTTAAAGGATAATACGTATTTTTTAGTTGAGAATCGCGCAAAGGTTGGGTATGATGCGAGCTTACCAACAAGTTCTGGTGGTATTGCAGTTTGGCATATTGATGAATCCATGAATAATAATTCCAGTGATCCTCATCCTTTCATTGATATAGAACAATCAGTCAGTGAATACCAAGACCCGTTCTATTACACGAATCAAAATCATGCTGCTACCTTTGGTCCAGACACTAATCCGAATAGTAATACCTACACGGGAGAAAAATCAGGAGTAACGATTACAACGACAAGTACAAGTAATTCTGCTATGAATGTAGCAGTCACAACAAAAGAAGCTAGTTTAATTCCGCAAACAAACTGGACACTAAAATATGTAGATAGTTATAATTGGTACAATTTAGGTACGTATGCCTTTGATGGAAACAAAGATACATTTTGGCATACAAACTGGAGCCCCGTAGCTCCAATGCCGCACGAGATTCAAATTGATTTAGGTGCAACTTATAACCTCTCCAAATTCAGCTACTTGCCAAGGCAAGACGGCCAAATAAATGGAACGATTAAGGACTATGAGTTTTACGTCAGTAGTGATGGAGTAAACTGGGGAACAGCGGTATCCATAGGTGCTTTTGCAAACAATATTAACTTGAAAGAGGTCAGCTTTGCAAACAAGACAGGTCGTTATATTAAACTACGTGCATTAAGCGAGGTAAACAACAATCCATGGACAAGTGCCGCTGAAATTAATGTATTTGGGGTGGTTCAATAATATATTTGTGAGGTTATCTAATTAAATTATTGATACGCTAGTTCAAAGGGTTATCATCTGCTGAGAGTTCGCTCGGCATTTGATAACCTTTTGTTCTATACTAGCCAATATGCAAAAGAAAAACATGGATTGATAAAATTCATATCCTTAGCTTGGTAGCAATGTGGTGGTATTCCTTACAGTTACTCATAAATTTTGTACTATGTAACTCAAAAAAGAAAGTGTTATAAATTCAATGATACCAAGGGATTCAGCGAAGGGGGTAGTTACACACAATATAAGATATGGGTAAGTCATAGAGAACTTGAAATGATATATTAATTACTTTGTGAAAATAGTATGGATTAAGAAGATAATGATTTCAAATCGTCAAAGTAGAGAAAAAGATACGAATGATTAAATTCAAATGTGGGTTATAAAATTATTAATATAAATATAACGATTTTAAAAATGGTCAATGACATTTTCCTCAAAAATGGAAAAGTTGATATAAAAGCACATAACCGTTTACAGCCCAATACATATAGTGTCAGTGTAGTGATAAGCAAGTACAACATGACTGCAATGAAAAATCATTTTTCTGTTAGCTTGTTTTCATTACGAGTTAAATTAATAGAACTTCTGTTAGTTATTATGAAACGCATCTTTGTTATAGGATCGGGGGGAATATCTTGGCTGCAGAAAAAGGATATAGAAGTGGTTATGGTGGAGGATTTGCATTACTAGTTGTATTATTTATCTTGCTTATTATCGTTGGCGCTGCTTGTTTCTGCTAGTTTATGAACTTCTAGAGAGGAGGAGTGTATCTTGGCTGCAGAAAAAGGATATGGAAGTGGTTGTGGTTATAGCGGAGGATTTGCATTACTAATCGTATTGTTTATCTTGCTTATTATCGTTGGCGCAACTTGTTTTTGCTAGTTTATGAACTTCTAGAGAGGAGGAGTGTATCTTGGCTGCAGAAAAAGGATATGGAAGTGGTTGTGGTTATGGCGGAGGATTTGCATTACTAATCGTATTGTTTATCTTGCTTATTATCGTTGGTGCAAGCTGGTGCGGATATGGTGGTTTTTAAGTAACAACCTTCTTATATCACCAAGAATAAATAAAGGGTTGCTTCACGTAGTGTGAAGTAATCCTTCATTAATATAGTTTAATATATGTTTAGAATATATAATGTGTTCGTTATGAAAGGAGAAAAAAATGGGATCTAGCCCATATTTTAATAAAAATGTTTCGTATCAAACTTCATCTATTCCAATAACCGAAGTAACTCAGAAGAAAAGTCGAATAATAGCGGCCGAAGCTGTTACACTTCCCAAAACGAATAATGAAACAACCAATGAAGCAATCAATGGAACGACTGATGAAAAATTAAAAAAACAGAAAAATAATTCATCTGATTATTCGCCATTCCAAATTAACATTCCTTATTTTAATATAAAAATAACTTCGACAGAGATATTAGGTGTTGCTAAATCCGTATTTATGCAAGCTCTTATTCAAAAGGTTCAAGATCCGGTATTTTTAATGAATCTTTTGAATAGTGAAGGTGGAAAGAAACTACTTAATTTAGCAGGTGATTTTTTTAAAGATACTGCTACGAAATCAGAAAATGATAAAGATGAAAACTAACATCAGCCTTTATTGATATACATCTCTTTGATAGCTCTAATTTCATAAATACTACAATCACAAAAGATAGGGATTAAAAATAATTCCTTCTTTTGTGAGCATAATTGTATTTTTTTATTGTAATTATATGTAAATCAGATAATAAAAAGTGACAGGGTTATGGCCGTTTTTTTGGCAGGAAATGTGCCGGTCGTTTTGGAGTTAACGTGATATATTTGTATTGTGAGAAGTGATGGAAAACACAACTCATAATATACCTTTATAATCTATAAAATCAATTAATGGATAATATGAGCCGTATGATGGCTAGTTCCGCAAGCCAATTAGGAGGATTAAAGGCCGTCATGAGTGGTGTATATGGAAGTATGTCAAACAGTAGACAAGCCATGACAAATAGTGTATCAAATCAAGTCATTAATAATTCTTTCGGATCATCTGGCAGTGGAGTTATTCCAATGCTTGGTGGAGATTTATTTATTGAAGTACCCGTAAATTTAGAAGGAAGAGACGTGGCACGCGGTACTTATCGCTATACAACCGAGTATCAAGAAAGAGAAGAAAAGAGAAACTCAGCCTTTTAGGTTTGGGTTTCTTTTATTTTATAAAGAAACGGAGTGTCAAAATGAGCTCTTTTACATTCAACAATCAACGAAAAGAATATATCCAACTAGAAAAAGGATGGAGCCCGCCAACATGGGCACCTCTAAAACGTAAATTCTTAAACACGCCTGGATATCCAGGCGCAAGATTATTAAGAACGGAAACAGATTCTCGTCGACTTTCTGTCCCTGTGGGAATTATCGTTTCAGATGGAACAGATTTAGAAACGTTAAAAGAAGAAATAGCGACATGGTTAATTACTGAACAAGCAGCCGAGCTAACTTTTGATACAAAACTAGATAGGACATATATAGCTGTTATTGATGAAGATTTTAATGTTGATAATTTTGTGAGTTTAGGAAAAGGCACCTTAAAATTCATTTGTCCAATGCCTTATAAACTAGGCCCAAGGAGAAAAATAGATTTCAAATTACAAGGAAGTAGATTAATTACAAATATATCGAATAATGGGAGTAAATATTCTGATCCTACGTTCACAGTTAAGGTAGAAAATCCCTCTACTTTTATTGATATTTCACGAAAAAAGGAAGAAGAAATTCAACATTTTCGTATGGGATACCCTGTTTCTGTGGAAGAACGAACAGTCGAGAAAGAACAGCTTGTTATGCACGATGAAATGAAAACAATGGTTGGTTGGACTCAAAATGGTCCAAACACTGACGAAGGTGAAAACACAGGAACTCTAAAGTCAGATAGTGAGCGCTTTGTTATAGATAACTTTGGGTCAGGTAGTAAATGGCATGGCGGAGTGGCTAGGAAAAGTTTAAAAGAACCGCTACAGGATTTTACTGTTGAAGCAATTGTAGAATGTTGGAATCAAAATAGCGCTAAATCTATGGGGCGTGTAGAAATATATCTTCTGGATGTGAATTCTGATGTTATAGGCAAAATGTCAATGGCTGAAGTACATGTAAACGTAGCTTCTAATTATGGAGAGATACACGCCGGAAAAATTGACGAAGGACATCACATTATCTCAACTACGGGAGATTCTCCTTGGACTTGGAATGATTTTACAGGTCGTTTACGAATTACTCGTGTCGGAAACTTTTGGGCGGCTGATATTGCTCGTATTTTAGAAAAGGGTGGATACGATTCAGAATCATACCGTGAGTATTTTGATGTGGATGAAAGATACTCAAAAAATCAACTAGCACAAATTATGGTGCATATTGGAGGATGGAAAGAAGCACCCAATTAAAATGCTTCAATAAACGACATAAAAGTTTGGAAATTTAATAAAACAACCACTCTCGAAGCGCCTTATTATATCGTACGAAAAGGTGATGTAGTGGAAATCGATACAGCAGATGCAAGTATCAAGATTAATGGAAAAGATGCAATCTATACGAAAGATTTATTCGGTGACTTTATAAATATAGAAAAAGGAACGAATCAAATTGAAATTTTACCTTCTGATATCGGACAAGTGGAAGTGGCATACAGGGAGAGATATTTATGAGTAATAACGATTTACACATTTTTGATTTTAAAACAGAACAAATCATTGCAGTAATTAAAGAACAAGATTATTGGGATGATCTTCGTAAATGGGAACTAAAAAACAATGTAGACCAATTCGAATTTACGGTTTCAGATGGTACACACAAAGCGGCGAAGTTAATGCAACAAAACATAATCTTAAAGCGTGTGCGTGATGGATCGTTTGTTTCATATGTGATAAACGAAAGCGAACAAGATTCTATAGATCGTTCTAAAAAAATATATGCGCTAAGTGAACATAAGAAATTAAAAAAAGCAAAAGTAATTAAACCACAAACCTTAGAAGGATACACAGTTAATCAATGGCTGGATTTCGCTTTAGAAGGAACGAAGTGGCAACGTGGTGTAACGGAATATGCAAGCTTCCGCACGATAAATATCAAAGAATTTACAAACCCACTAGATTTATTGAAAACAATAGCAAGTACCTTTGAGTTAGAAATCCGATTCCGTACAGAAGTAAAAGGTTCGTTTATTGTTAGTAGATACGTAGATATGGTACGTAAAGAAGGTAGGGATAACGGAAAAGAAATTGTCTTAGGAAAGGACTTACAAGGCATACGCCGTATTGAAAATTCACAAGATGCAATTTCTGCACTAGTTGGTGTCGGGCCCTTCAACGAAGAAACAGGTGAGTATCTAACTTTTGAAAAGATTAACGGTGGGAAGTTATACGTCGCTGATGCAGATGCCTTACAACGTTGGACAGAAGATGGTTCACACAAATATGACATCTATAGTCCACAAACATAAGATCAAAATATGTCAGCCGAAAGATTAAAACAACTAACGGAAGCGGAACTAAAGAAACGTATTAATAGCACTGTACAGTATGAAGTAACTCCAATTGCATTAGAAAAGATATTTGGTTTATCTCATGAAAAAGTAAATAAGGGCGATATTGTCCATATCAAAGATACAAAATTTACGCCACCTTTGTTTTTAGAAGCGCGTCTTATCGCAGCGGATGAATGTGATACAAATGCAGCAAATGATAAATATTATTTTGGTGATTTTAAAGAAGTAGAAGATACGAGAAGTCTGTTAAATCACATGTATGCCCAAGTTATGGGCAGTCTAGCTGGAAAAGCAAATAAAGGCTTGTTAGATAAGTTGGAAGAACTTGTGAAAGAGACAAATGAACAAGTTGATGTTGTGTAAAAGGAATCAGAAGCAGCAAAAAAGTTAGCAGAAAAAGTACAAGAAAACCTTAAAAATTATCAAACAAAAATTATTGAAAGCGCAAAACCACCGACAATCGGTTTAGAAGATGGAAAAACCTTATGGTTAGATATTTTAAACGGCAAGCCTGGCATCCTCAAATTATGGAAGAATGGCAATTGGGAGTCGGTTGTTCCTGATGTGGACAAAGTAAAGAAAGATACCTTAGAGCAAGTCAACAAAGATATTGAAACCACAAAAACAGAGTTGAATAAAAAAGTTCAAGAGGCACAAAATCAAGCAACAGGACAATTTAATGAAGTGAATGAAAGATGTTGAAGATTACGTTGGTGGAATTGGTAACCAAACGGTTTTACGCAATGTCTTGTGGAAGAACGACACGAAATATTGGCAATTAACTTCAAACGCAGTAAGAGATACACAAGTCACTTATAAGGGGTGCAATTCACTTAGTGTTATTACTACAGGTAATATGACTTATTCTTTATCCTGTTTCTTTCTTAGTTGTACCTAGCGCGTTTTTATAATTCTTTATTTAATTCCTAATTTAAAGAACAAACTATCCAAAATAACATGATTTATAAGACTATGTATACTCTTTTTTGGAAAATATTGTAATTAATTAACATTTGAAACTATAACACAAATTATATAAATAATATATCTAAATTTATCGTCATCACAATGGTGCTTGTCTTTAGATTTCCAGCAATCATTATTCCAGGAAATACTTTTATGTCGCCCTTCAATTAGGGTTAGTATTATTCTATGTTTTAGTAAAAAAACTGCTTGTTTATTAACCTATTATTATACTTTTATATGATAGAGAGCTTTCTACTAGATATAGAATTCATAAAAACTATGCTAATTTTTAAGGGAGAGTGGATAGAACTACTGATTATGAAATTAATCAACACACATTTATCAAAGAAAATATTCTAATTTAAAATAATTTCTTATTTTGGAGTATACTGTCTTGAATGTATATTTCAAAATTGAATAGGTAAAAGATTTTATGTAACAACAAATAAAACTTCAGTATATGTAAAGCGATTTTTTACGAATATATAGCTTGATAAAAATAAAAATCATCATTTGGTAACCATGTTCATATCGTGATATCCAAAATTAAATTCAAGATAACTCATGTAATAAAGACTTCATAATTTTACCGAATCTGCGAGATACGTTGAAAACAGAATTTGTATCCCTCTAAAAATATTAATTTTCAGAATTTTCAATAAAAATGATTAGATTATACTAACTTAATGATAATGATTAAAAAGGCTACTATAGAACCCAAACATTAGTAGAAGAAAGACATATACAAGTATTATGAGTTTGAAAATTTCATAAACTCTAAAATCTTATAAAAAGAGGAGCATAAAACATGAGCGAACAATGTCCAATTAATGTACCATGTCAGGTAGCGGGACAAACC
>NZ_JBPWBC010000015.1:0-83232 GCF_051776965.1 Bacillus cereus group sp. BceL220
TTCGCAGTGTTCGCAAGAAATTAGGAGAAGCTAAGAAACTGAATGCCCTTCGTCAACTTGATGATAAAGAACAAAGATGGATGCAAGACCAAGACCACAAAGTAAGTCGTGGAATCGTTGATTTTGCAACGGATAATAATATTTCTGTCATTCGATTAGAGCAACTAACAAACATTAGACAGACGGCACGAACAAGCCGTAAAAACGAAAAAAATCTACACACTTGGTCATTCCATCGTTTAGCACAATTCATCGAGTACAAAGCGACATTAGTTGGTATAAAGGTCGAATATGTGAACCCTTCTTATACAAGTCAAACATGTCCGAAATGTTCTGATAAGAACAAGGCGCAAGATAGAAAATACAAATGCCAATGTGGGTTTGAGAAACATCGTGATATCGTTGGAGCGATGAATATTCGCTACGCAACTGTGGTTGGCGGTAATAGTCAATCAGCCTAAGAGCCTATATGGTCTGTCTTAGGAGGGGTGATGGCACACCCTCATCTTGAAGGCTGTTCAAAACAGAAATGGACTGCGAATGCTTAGTCATTCAAGAATCCCATCCGTTACACCGTAAGGTGTAGGACTTGCGGCTTTAGCCGTGGGAGTGTCAATTAGGCAAAGCCTCAACTGAAATCATCAAAAAACACAATGTTATTGGTATAGGGGATTTGCTTGTATCAATTCAAAAAATGAAGTGATAAGGCTTCTAACCGCAAGGAATCCCCACTTTCACTTCGCTTAGAAGTGAAAGTGGGGGGAGTTCAAAAATATAATCTTCTATTTTTATTAATGCACTCTCTATAGACCTACTTCTCTAAATGCAGAACGCACTGTTTGTGTTGTACCAAAAGGAACATCTCCATTTTTCGTAAGTATTTGAGCGACTCTGACCAATACTTTTACAGCATCTTTAAAGTTGGCAGTTGGCCATAGATTCTGTAATGCCTGGTACCATAGCTTTGCAGCCTTATCAGTACCAATTTCCATAGAAACCAAATAGAAAACTCTATTAAAGATACCACTATTAATATGAACCCCATTATTATCAGAACATCCGTCATAATAGTTTTTCATATGATCTGGTTGTGGATCTGTGCCCATTAATGGATTATCAAATGCTGTTCCTGGTGCTTTCATAGAGCGTAATGCCTCACCAAATAAACTAGGGCCCATAATATCATTTCCTATTAACCAATCTGCGTCGTGAGCTGTTTGACCGTTTGAATGTTGTTTAATAGCGGTGCCAAAAACATCAGAGAAATGTTCATTTAAAGCACCAGATTGACAAGAATATTCTAGATTTGCAGTGTATTGTGTTACTCCATGTGCTAATTCATGACCAATTACATCTTTAGAATTAGCAAAATTAATAAAGATGTTACCATCCCCATCACCAAAAGTCATTTCATCTCCATCCCAAAAGGCGTTTAGAAAGTTAGTGCCATAGTGTACATTTAAAATTAAATCTAAGCCCCGATTATCAATGGAATCTCGATTTAAAACGTTTTTAAAATAATCGCGTACAATACCAGAGTACTCATATACTTTATTAACTATGTCATCTTGAGTATCAGGTTCTCCTTCAGAGCGAACTAATTTTATTCGTTGTACCCATTGATTTTGGCAATCATATATTTCACGTCTAGATCCGCCAGTTGATTGTAATGATACAGTTGTATTATCAGTAAAACCTGCTTCTAATTCTGTTACATGAATCGTTTTTTGTTTTCTTTTTGTACGACTGTCTTTACTTTCTTTAATGCTCATTTGTGATCCGTCTACGCCAGCTCTTGCCATATGGGCTAGGATAGATGGGGGAATAAAACTACATTTAACTCCCTTGTGATTTTGACACATATAAAACACTCCTTTTTATTTAAGATTCAGCCCCCAGTATCTCCTGAAAATAACCGAATATACCTGTTTGAATAATCAGTTATATGTTTCTCAAAAAATAGATTAGGATAAAAATTAATACAGAGATGGAAAGTATAAGTGTGTACTATTAGACAATCTAAATTAAAAATTGGCTTTGTTAAGTTACATATGAATATAAAAATTAAAAGAGGGTGAGTATATATGTTGATATGCTCAATCAACATATATTGGAGGAAAGAATAATGCGTGAAAAAAAGATATTTATTATTCGTCATGGTGAAGCGAAAGATAATGATTTCAATTGTCCATTAACATCAGAGGGATTAAAACAAGTGGAAAATATGGTAGTATCTCTTCTACAAACAGAAGAGATAAAAGAATGCAAAATAATTTCTAGTGAATATCAAAGGGCTGTGGAAACAGCTGGAATTTTTGCTAAACATTTGGATTTGGATTTTTGTAAAGATCCGAGATTAAATGAAATTAATATCGGAAGTAGTAAAGAAAATTTGAAGGAAGAATTAAAAAAACGCTTTGAATGTGTAAATTCAAAATTTGAAGGCGAAGGCGGAGAATCAATTCATCAAGTTATGGAACGAACACATCAAGTGATAAGGGACATAATAAATGAAAATAATAAAAATAATTATATTTTAGTAACACACAGAATTCCCGCTTTACTCTTATTACATTATTTTGATAAGCAATTTGGCTTTGATAAAGCATGGAGCTTAACTTCACCAGATGCGTATTTAATAAAAATAAGTGAAGAGAGATTCAAAGTTGAACATATAAAAATATGAATATACAAATTTGGTTTATAGGTGTCTATATAGCCGTAAACCATTTTAGTAATAGTTAACTTATTTTTGTAATAAAGCGATTATATTTATTGGCATTACGTGATTATTTGAAAATCTTTCAGGAGGTATATAAATGAATTATCCCTTTTGAAAATTTAGTTTTTGAGGGAGGGGGAATCAAAGGCATTGGATATGTAGGAGCTTTAGAATATTTAGAAACTGTAAAAATATATTATCAAGCATTGAAAGGTTTGGAGATATGTCTGCAGGAGCAATTACAGCTACTCATTTCAGGATTTAAAAGAGAAATTAATAACATCTGGCAAACAGGTAGGGAAAGAATTCTTCCGAACATATGATGATCCAAACAATAAAAGTATAAAATAAAGTTAGTATGGAAGCTTGAAAAATTTCATTTTGAAGTGGTGTTATTTCATTTTATAACACAAGCCTAGCTTTTGAAGTATCAACTAAATCGGATCCAGCTTTGTGATATCCGAAATCTTGTTTAGCGGGATTTTTTGTTCCGGCTACTCTTTCATTGCAGCTCTTGCAAGTATATAGTATTAAATTATTTTCTGGCTATGTGGAAAAAGATAAATGAGTTTGGATCGGATCAACAGTTAATTCTTGCTTCTCCTAAATGACTAAATTAAAAAAGAATAAAAATAGGGTATAGTTAATAGAAGTAAACAGTCTTGCATATCAATCTATATGAAAATAACTAGCAGATATTGTTACCTGCTTTTCCAAGAAACAACATACCTCTTCACAATTGAATCTTAAACGAACAAAAGTCTGGTTTTATACAACAAGTCAAAGAAAGTGGAATATTGTCAGGATAGATAATTGAACGAAACTGACTTTGAGCTCGTTTGATTTGTTAAAAGTCGTGAAGAGGTAAGTAATTCAGCTAGATAGTTTCTATTGTTATAACGACTTGAGCATGATCAGATTGTTTGTCATCCTTAATCCCATCAGCTTTTAAATGGTCATCTAAAACTTTATAGTTTGTAATTCGGCCAACCTTATAAGGGTTTCTTTCATTAAAAGCATTAGATACAAGGATATAGTCTAAAACATTACCAAGTTTATTGTAATAATGTGTTGGTATCCTTTTTTGTCCACTAGGGTTAGGGGCTATATCAAAAGCATCATAAATTGTGTAACTATATATACTTTGTTTTGCTTGCAATGTAAGATTATTATAGGGTATCCCATTTATTTCATACACACGTTCTCTATTTGTTAACGCTTCTAAAGGAATTGAATGTTCATCGTCATTTAAGTCACCTAGTATTACAATTGGAATGCGGTTATGCGTTTGTAATACGTTTGTTACGTCATGATATAAAATTGTTGTTTCTAAACCTCTCTGTAATAAGGAGGCTATATGTCCTTGGATCTGCTTCTTAGTGTGTCCAATACGATTTTATCCCACGCTTCGTTAGGTATAAAATCGGGAGTTTTAATTACGGGACGCTTAGATTTTAAGTGAGCCACATAAAAAATAATGTCTCCAATATCTTGAATATTTATTTTTGCTTTGATTGGTGTTCGACTAAATTTAAAATCATGTGTTATAGGGAGATCGTCTCTAGTGAAAGGTGGGACTATTACTGGATCTACAGAAGTAATAGGGTATTTTGAACCAATTGCAACTACAGGAGAGGTATATACTGTATTATTTGCTGGATCTGTAGTTGGCATCTCAACTGTTGAGAAATAAGTAAATCCAGCCTCTTTAATTAATTCTCTTAGAGCATCGACACTAAATACTTCTTGAAAACCTATAACATCACAGTTCATATTTAAAAGTTGGTCTTTTATCCATTTCTTCTTACTTTCCCATGCTTCACTTGAATAAACTGAACCAGGCTTATACCATGCCATGGGTGGTTTGGAAAATTGATATAAGTTAAATGTTCCACAATGAATTTGCATAATTTTCTCCTTAATTTATTTTTAAATCTTATCGACAATATGATTTTGTATTCTTAGCTATAGATTGTAATTAATAGCATGTTTTTATTTATCCTTTTTTTAACATAAGATTTCTTCTTTAAAATGTGAAGGGGTGAAACACCAATTTTAGCGGAGAGATGAATCTTGGTAGGCATAAGCCTACATGTAATTTAAGAAATTGAGTGTCTTCAATTAGAAATTTTTTGATATAGTGGTGTAGGATAAGAATTTTTAAGGTAGCTCTTAAGAGAAGAGTGCATTTATATTAAAAAAATCTTGATATGAAAATCTAAATTGTATAATATATAGGTATATTATTATTGCGTTTAATTTTGTTTATTCCCACACCTTATGTGTTGTGGTTGAGTTGTAGAAGCAAGTTTTGTTCTTGTTTCAATTGTGAAAGGGCTTCTTTGAGCCGATTAGTGCACATATAGCTTGTTTTGCTATGCACATTTTTAATCGACTTGAAGAAGCCTTTTTTTGTTGTTTTCAAGTTTGCAGGTGGGGTTATTTATGATTCATAACATAACAAGATGAAAAGAGATAATGTTTGAATAGTATTAGTTGATCCAAAGAGTAATCTAAAGAGCCGAATGATATATTTACTGATATAGATAAGTTAGCGGAGAGTACGATTGAAGAACTACGATTTTAATCATGTGAAGGTAGTTTATACAGGGGAAAAGGAAGAACTAAGTGATAGGAATACTTGGATCTTCCTTTTTTATTGCAACTAGAAATTTAGAGGGAATGATTATGAATATAAAAAATGATTTAGCGGAAAGATTTCGTTAAATTTTAATAAATAGAAGAAAAAGGAAAAATAAATTCATAAAGGGCTAGTTGAAGTACGATTCATTTGCATAATCGAGAGGGAAAATGTATTGGTGAAACGTCTTGTTTCATGCTGACCAAGAGAATGCAGACTGATTAGTGAAGAGTAAGAGCGTATTACTACTCTTATAAAGGAAATTACATTAGAAAAGGGTCTGTCAGTGTGTACAATTTAGTTGTTACATCGGTCTAAAAGAATTTGGATGGAGAAGTAAATGCTAAGTGAGAACATGAACGACATTTCTAGAACTTGAACAATTGTGATTGCACCAATAATAGAAATTGTTCTTTTTGTTAAATAGTGAAAATTAGAAGCAGAAGAGATAAAAACGTTAAAGCGGACTGGAAAAGTGACAGAAAGAGAACAAGGACTAACATTAGTTATAAACATATCTAATAAGAAGTGCTATCGGATTTATACAGAAGGAGGAATATTACTAGAAAATATATGAATGTATGTAAAATTTGAGGTGAATCTACCCAATTTCTATACATTAGTTGAATGAAATAGTAGATAACTCAGGATTATCTAACATCCATTTCTCAGTTGAATTTTCTTAGATAAATAGAATGAAATATAGTATGTTCTCACTCATTTTTATAAAGATAAAATATCTTTTTATTTTTATAAAAATGAGTGAAACAGAACGATTCACCATATAAGAATATTCGACTATAATGAAGCATTGTACGTCATTGTAATATTAAGATGTTTTAAGATTAAAGTGATTATTAGTCATAAAATATGAGTTTCGAGACCTCAGCAAAATATTGCAATGCTTTATATACATGAGATTGTAAAAATTATTTTATTAAAATTACTGGAGGCTGATGAAATATGATAATAGATCATATAAGCAACAATGTAGTAAAAAAATTGGAACAAACGGTGCGCTATGAAAAGAAACAGGTACAGGTATTACGTGTAAGTAAAAGTAGTTCTAATATGCACGCTTATATGATTTTCCCAGAATTCTCAGAGGTTAAAATTTCAAATACCGAACTGAATGAATATATAGAAAACCTTTCAACAAGTCTGAAATATGTCATTGACCGCAAGTTAAATCAGCAAGAAATTGAAAAACAAAATCATTCTTTCATTATGACGTGCGCAGTTGAGGAAGATGGTGTTATAGATGATGAAACGATTCATTTTAATACGACGTATGTAAAGCCACCTACACTTGCGAGTAAGGTATTTAAGCTAGTGTGTGGTTTAGGAAATCGTTTGAATAGCTTAAAGGAGTTACATATAACAGTATTAAATAATACTATTAATCGAATTGAAATAGAGTTTTATAATGAAAATGAAATATATGTAGCAGTAGAAAAAGAAGAAATTGCAAATGCGATTATGGGGGCGTATACAAAAGCCAATATCTATTATTCCGCAGATCTCCGTTATGTTGCAGAAGGAAATGAAATCAAATTAAAGAGCATCAAACCAAAATTAGCGGGTGATGTGTTGTGAAGCGAGAAAAAAGGATGGTTGGAGTTTTATGTACATTTGTTTTTATGATCTTAGTACTCATACCTTTACATACAGCTCATGCATCTGTAAAAGTGGATTTTAATGAATTGAAAGGAAATGATGTTTCTTCATCTTTTAAAGAAGGATTAAACAATCGAACAAAAACGACAGAGAAAGACGATTCATTTGGGTCATCAATTATACAAAAAGTTGAGGGTATGTATGCACCAGCTTTTAAAGTAGGGGTAAATATCTTTTCTATCTCTTTCATATTAGGTGTTATTGTCATGGTTATGGCGTTAATTACAAAGAATGGTCAATGGATGAAATGGGCAACAGGGAGTATGATTTTCTCGTTCGTTAGTATGATGGCGATGAGATTAAGTGTATATTTCTTATTTAGTTCGGATGTATTTTCGTTTATGAACATTTTTACGGATTTTTTAGACCTGTTTAAATCAACAGCACTTATTTTTACACCCTTTATGTTAATTGCAGGAATTCGTTTACGAAGAATTCATGAGAGTACAAAACAACCTGAGTATTATCGTTGGTCTAATCGCGTTATAACGGGATCTTGTTTACTATGTATGTTAGCCGTACTGGCTCCATGGTTATTTGCTAATATGTAAAGAACTATATATAAAGATAGAAAAGGTACTGAATCTACATTCAGTACCTTTTATCTCCCCATTAGGTTATTTCTTTCATATTCTTCAAATACTTCTTCTGAAATTGGCGATAGTATGCCGCTCAAATACACCGCGGTATATAAAAAGTATTGCCCATCTCTTGTTTTAATTGTATGAGTACCGTGTTCCTCATTGTTTGGAATAATTCGTTCAATTTTGAGTTGCTTTTTATCACAAATGATCTCTTGTACTCTATATAAATTATGTATCGGTAAACGATTAATATACAAACAAAGGTACTCTAGTAGAAATAGAATAACAGTCATTTGTAGAATGAAGGCAATCTTTAATAGAGTTGGTATGGATGCAAATAATACTAGAAATATAGAGACCAAGAAAATATTTAACTTTGAAAACCACTTTTCATATTGGTTTAAAGAAATAATACTTTTCTTATTCTGGAAAACTTGGAACCTCGTTATAAGGAAAAGAGCTGCAAAGATTCCTTCATAACTAAACCAGGTTTTCCACTCTGTATCAGTAAGTTCCAGCAATATATATATGATACCAGTAGATACGATCAGCGGTACCAGCTGTACCAAACTAAATAATATGGTATGTTCTAACATTCTTTTCTTGTAGATACGATTAGTAATTGAATCCAAGTTTCTTAACTCCTTCTGCAATTTTCATGATGACACCACCAATAAGAAGATGGTATTCGCCAATTCCTTTTTCATTTACGTACCAACACATATAGTGCCTGATACCTTCTTTTGCACCATGGTCATGTAAAGGAAAAGGAGATGCGTATTTTTTAGATGACATATTATTATCACCGAAAGGTACCTGTCCTGCAAGTGCAAAACGTTTCTTCGAATCATTTATAATCCAACAACCATAGTTTACTGATCCATACCATATTGCGTCTTTGTGAATTGGATCAATAGAAGGTTGTGCTGGATAACTTTCAGCTAGTATTTGCGCTTTTTCTTCACGAAGTTGCTGATGTATGTGTGAATTTAATGGATCTTCCGTTCCGATTTCATAGGTTTCCTCAAAATTCCCACACTCATAAGGGATAAGTGGATTATTTGAATCAGCTGCTAATTTTAGACTGCAAGAATCTGATTTTGAGAGATAGTATACACAGTCTTTGCAAGTGAAAAAGTTTGAAAAAGCTGAATCTGTTTCTTGTTCTGTTACGGTATTATCTACTACAAGTTTTAACATGTCTATCACAATCCTTTTTAGGTTAGTTCGTAAATTAATAAGACGTATCATATCATGCTTATAAAAAAATGTAAATATATTCCAAATAAAAATAACCTTATTAATTTTGAAAGGACTGTTTGTATTGAATAGAAATCGAGAATATATTGCTTTGCGAAATTCTATATTAATAGGCTGGTTACTGACATGCATCGTAATAGGCCTATCTATCTATTTTTCTTCTGTTGTTTATTTATTAATCGGATGTTTCATTCTATCGTTAAAATACGGATTAATAGGTACCGTGAAAAATGTGGAAAAACGTTTGCCTACCTGGGCCAACTTTGGCGTCATTGAAAAACCAGTAAATCGAAGAGTGACTAGACCTTTTCAGTTTCGAGGTGGGCTCCTTGTTTCATTAGCATTAGGCTTCGTAGAGATGGTGATAAAAGGCTTATGTATCTCATATTTTATTTTAGGATTAGAAACTCATGTCTATCGTTTAACGCGCAGAAACGCAAGGGTGTAAAAAGAAGGACCTTATTATGAAAGTATTGATATTCGAATTGATTCTTATTGTGGTTCTAATACCGTTGAATAGTGTTGTGAAAAAACATGTACCAAAATGGAAAGGAAAAGCTGGAGAGAAACTGGTAAAACGTATACTAAGTAAATTAGATCCAAAAAGTTACTTTGTGTTACATAATGTGACGGTTTATACGGAGTTCGGTGATACAACGCAAATTGATCATATTGTTATCGCTGAAACAGGTGTATTTATTGTAGAGACGAAAAACTACGAGGGATGGATCTATGGAAATGAGAAAGCGGCAAGGTGGACAAAGGGTATTTTTAGAAAGAAATCCTCTTTTCAAAATCCATTTCGACAAAACTATAAGCATATAAAAGCAATTGAATGGGTGATGGAACAACAGCTGCCGTGCATCTCTATAGCAGCATTTCATCCAAAATGCAGTTTAAAAAGAGTAGATGTTCATTCTAAAGGTAAACACGCTCTATATTATAACGATTTAAAAAGTTGTATTGAATCATATACTGAGGTGCAACTAACAAATGATGAGGTCCAACATATTTATCAAACTATGTTGCGAGCAAACATTACGGATAAGAGTATTGAAAAGAAACATGTGAAGTATTTACATAATAAGTTTGCTAAACAATAATAAATGGAGATAGAGACATGTTATATGTAATAGGGTTTTTAGTAATCTCCATAGTAGCTATTCGTCTTAACATGAAGTATTACAAATTAAAAGGAGATTCGAAAGACTTTGTGAAACGAGTAAATAAGTAGTTGAAAATAGTAAACTATATGAATATAAAATCTAATCGGAAAACTTCAGGGGACAGAATTATATAAGTAAAGCGCAATTGAAAATGGGCTAGGAGTTTTTCTTTAAAAACAGAAACTACTTATTTAAAAATAAGTAGTTTCTGTTTTTTTATGGAATTAATACTTGATATACTAATTCATTATCAGTCATAGTTGGACATGACTGCCAAGAAGGAACAAATCTATGCCAATACTGCTGTGTCCAACCATTTTTATAAATACATAATTTCCACCGATAATGTGGGTGATGTGAATGATCATCACGTTCATAACCATAACCTGAAAATTCAGGTTGAATATAAAAATTTGTCACCATAATCCCTCCTATAAAATTTAAGCATTTAAAGCATTTTATTAGGTATAGATGTCCAAAGTTATAATAGAAATGCCTAAATTAAAAAAACACTTTATAAACGATTCAATAATTTAACTTAAATTGAATGGAATTTTTATTAAATTAAAAGTTTATAAAACGATTAGCTATCGGTCATTTAGGGAAACTTAGCTGATATGAATTTGTTTCTTAACTATTCACCATTTTGATATGTAATGCATATAACCGTGGATATAACATCTAAATTAAAAATAATATAATCCTTTTATAAAAATTAAGATATTAAAAATATCATATTGCAAATATTAATATGATTTTTGTTTTTTAATAAAAAGAAAGAGTGTTAAATTAAAACTCTATTTATCTTAATTCAATTTAACTAAAGCAATAAGATATTATTATTTAAAAAAATAATCTAGAATTTATTCATTAAAAAATAAAGGAGAGATGTCATAAAATGAATTATTTTTATCAGCAACCCTCTTGAAATAATTTATCCAATTCAAATGTTAATAATCCCCCTAGTTATCCAAGTGCTAATTATCCAAGCGGTAATTATCCAAGCGGTGGTTATCCAAGTGGTGGTTATCCAAGCGGTAGTTATCCTGGTAGTACATGGTCCCCTACAGTAACACTTACTCCAGATTTAATAATAAATATACTAGAATGTATTCGACAGCATGGAAAAAGCAGATGTTATAGATCGTATAATCTTAATCCTCGGAACATTCAAGTAATAGAACGGATTTTGGCCACAATTCCCTCAACTTCACCATCACCTTCAAGCCAGGAAGATGTAATAAATCCACCTCAATCTACAGAAAGTGAAGAAATCATTAACGCAAATGGTAAAAGGTTTAAATGTCAATGGGTATATTGTTGTCATGCGGTTGGTCCAGAACCGTTATTTCCACAATGTCAACAACGTAACGAGAATGAAGAAGAATTTGTTTTTCAGTTTGGTCAATATAGTCACTTTCCGGAGTTTAAAGCTGAAAAATGCGGGAATGAATTTGGCTTTTGTTTATCCACTAGAGAATCAACTTTGCGCTTATTAGGAAAAGTAATATATCCAAGTAACTTAGAAGAAGAGCTTAAAAAAGATGTGAAAGAGTGTTTTGATGATGCAATGGCAGCAGCACTACTTGCTGCGGGGCCTTTAATAGCAGCTATGATTGATCAACCGGAAACAGTTCCAGCATTACTTCCCCAAGCTATTGAAATAGCCTTAGAACAAGGAACTTCAACTTTTAAGCAATGTTTGGCTGAGAAATTTGAATTAAATGGATTGTTGAAAAGTAAGAAAATTCGACTGTGTGTGTATCATGAGCAGACACGGGGAGATGGAAGGTGGAGACCACTAACAAGTAGAGATATCCTCAAAATGCTTGATCGTTTATCTTTTGCACAATTTGCCCTTGTTCAACTATTCCTTCCGGGCGTTGGATCTTATGAAGAGTTAGCACAGAAATTAGGAATAGACACTGAAAAGCTCTCTGATCAGGTTACTGCAGGACTTCAAAATTTAGGTGGAGAAGGCCAAAAGGTAATAGATCAATTAAAAGAAGCTGTTGCTAATTCAACAGAAATTGCATCGAAAAACCTTAACAAAACTCAGGAAATATTAACTAACGCCAGGGAAGATATAAAAACTATGCCAGGTAAAGTGAAAGATTTTTTCGAGAGGAAAAATCCATTTTAAATAAAAGTTAACCTTAAACAAACCAATAGTTGTATTAATATCTAGAAATTTCATTAAGTAATGCTACAATTTGTATATAAAAGAAGGAAATGTTAAGATATAAGTAATCTAATACTAAAAAAATCAGATTGCAAGAGGACACACCTACGCATAACCATAGCGTAGGTGTGTCCTTTTTTTGTTTAAGGAGGAAAAAGGTATGGGGAAAACGTTATTTATTGCAGAAAAACCAAAAGTGGCCAATGAAATTATGAAATCGCCACGATTCCGTCACTCACAAAAGTACATCGGTAGCAAACCTTATTACGGTTATTATGAAAATGATAATTATATTTTAAGTTGGTGCCGCGGACATCTGCTGGAACTAAAAAATCCGGAAGAGATGGATCCAAAGTATAAAATGTTTAAGTTAGAGCATTCACCCTTAATTTATGAGCCAGCTTATAAGGTGAAACAAGAAAATGCTGAACAATTACAAATCCTTGTTAAACTGCTGCAACGACCTGATGTTGACCATGCGGCGAACAATACAAGAAGGACTTTGATTTCATTATTTCAGGAATGATACTTGAAAAAAGAATTACAGCTAGTCAAATCAACAAATTATTAGAAAAGAATATGACGGATACAATAAAAGGATTTATATCGAAAAAAACAGGGAAATCATTCGATGCAAAATTAACATATGACTCTACACAGAAGAGAGTCACGTTTATATATAAGAAGAAATAATATCGCGAAATCTTAAATTTCATATATAAAATTAATAAGAACTATGATATGATGAAAGTAACAAAATACTTCTAAAACTATCTTGCAAAAGGACACACCTACGCATACATATGCCATAGGTGTGTCCTTTTTTATGTATTTTTAAGATTTCAAGACTCAAAAGGGGGATATATATTGTGTACCAGTAATATAGCATCTGCTAATGTATCTTTTGAAAAATTGAAAAGTCAGGAAGAGAATGAAAAAAGTATGGTGTCAATATGCCCGCAGTGTAAGGAACGGTCATATACAGCACTTTATAATGATCATCCAAAATGGATAAAGTTTTGCCTATGTTGTAATTATCAAGAAGTAAATACATTGGAAAGTCCGTTTGTTTATTAGATGCAGCTATTTACGTATTTTAAGTAGGAGGAAGAAATTTCGATATGAAAATATGGATTAAAGCCATTTGTATAACATCATTCTTAATTCAAATGTCAGCATGCAGCAGTTCTACGCAAACAAAAAATGATTCGAGACCTGCCCAAGCAGTACAAAACGGAATACAACAGCACGTAGAAGGGAAAGCTATTGTAGATATTCCAGAAGCTTATAAGAGGAAATTAAAAGGCTTAGAGACCGTTAAAGGGAAGGTATTACATATAAAAGACGGAGATACGATAGACGTGAACGTAAAGGGGCAGAAACAGACGGTAAGGTTACTGTTATTGGATACCCCTGAGTCTGTATCTCAAAAAATCCCACCACAAAAGATGGGAAAAGAAGCTTCTTTCTTTTTAAAGAAACAGCTAGATGGGAAAAGTGTAACCTTGGTTTATGATCAAGGACCAAAAGAAGACAAGTACGGTAGGAAATTGGCTTATGTATTTTGTAAGGGTATACACATCAATGAATTAATGGCCAAGTCGGGTTATGGGATTATAGCCTATATTTCTAAACCTAATACTACATTACTACCCGAAATACTAGAGGCAGAAAAAGAAGCAAAAGAAGCAAAGGTTGGCGTGTGGAGCATAAAGGGATTTGTAGATGAAAAGAACCGTCATTATAACCGTAATGATGCAGCTTAGCACCCTAATCCATTGCAATACAAATATTTGTGCAAAATGGAGGTTTTTTGAATGGATGAAAACAAAAGAAATATGCTCTTATCCTTTATCATTTCAATTTTATTTATTTTTGTGAGTCTATTGCCATTTAGTAATAATGAATATGTGTATGTTATCTCCAAAATTGGTGCTGCAGCTGGTGTAATAAATATTGTGATGATGAGCGTTTTCTTGTATTTTCAAAGCAAAAAAACGGGACATTTATTAAATTAGTGAATTAAAACTTAGTAGTTTTCCTTACTTATATCTTTTTAAGCTTGGTAAGGAAAACCGTAAAGGATTGTGAAATGTGAGTCAAGTACCTGGATTTTTGAAGTTTGTTTTAGCGAAAGAAAGACGGTATGTATATTTAGTTGTAGCAGAAAAGAAAAACAAAAAAGTACATACACACATGGTATATGGATTTGGTCCGCTTGAAAAAGCATTAGAAACCATGTACGAAATGCGTGATGATTTTGAAAATCTTCTTCCTCTAGAATTAAAAGAGAGGGGATACGACTGGGAAGATATTAATGATTGGATACTTTCTATTGAAACAGGGTACTCGAAACACGGAAATAAACTAGTCATATATTAGCAAATGTTTTGCATTTAAAAAAACACGTGAGGCGAAAATAAGATGTCGATCATTCAAAAGTATCACATTGCAATTGCTTGGACGATAGCTACTAGTGCAATGCTCATAAGTTTGATTTTTAGTGAGTGGATGAAGCTGCCTCCATGTGATTTGTGCTGGTATCAAAGGATGGCCATGTATCCATTAGTGTTAATATTGGGAATAGGAATGTATAGAAAAGATCCTAATGTAAGTGTATATGCATTTCCATTTGCATGTATTAGATTAATAATAGCTGTCTATCAAATTACGATTCAGGCTTTTCCAACAAGTAAACTGAAGATATGTTCAGTAGGTGTTTCTTGTACAGAAGATCATTTGAATTTGTTTGATTTCATCTCGATTCCTATGCTATCTTTTGTTGGGTTTTTAGCCATCATAATACTTCTATATATTAAATCTGATAGGGAGACAAAAGAACAAACAACATAGTGGTTATGAACAATGTATTCAAGCAAACAAAACATATTTAAAAATAGATAATTAAAATAAAAAATAATTATAAAAGGAGAAATTAAAATGACAATAATGCAAGTAAGTAATGACATGTACAAAATCCCAGAGGCGGATGTAGAATTATTAAAGATTATGGCCCATCCAGTTAGATTACAGATCGTGAAAGAACTAGAACGTCGCAAAGTTTGTAATGTAACAGAGTTAACAGATCTATTAAAAGTACCGCAATCAACTGTATCTCAGCATTTATCTAAGATGCGTGGCAAGATTCTACGCTCGGAGAGAAAAGGGTTAGAGATGTACTATCATATTGCAAATTCCAAAGCATGCCAGATTGTTAGTGTACTAGGTTTATAATTAGCTCAAACTAAATAGCAGATTATAAGATTAAAAATAAAATAAGGGCAGCCTGATATGGCTGCCCTTATTTTATTTGTGATTTTGCATATATTTTTGCGCATTTAGTATAAGAAACATTTTTCTTTCCTATCAAACTTCAACTATTGATTTGAAATAAAGATTAACTGTTTATAAAAAAGACGCGATGTTTTGAATAAAGTCGCGACGTTTATAAAAAAGTTGCGATGTTTTGCCCCTTTGGATCTGTTTATCTAAAGGAGTGTTTTTATAGTAAAAAGTGAAAAGAAGATCTGAGCGGAAAGGCGGATTAAGGAACCGTTGAGGAGCAATAAAGTTACTCAACTAAAGGGCCAGTTTGTGGAGGATTTTAACAGGTTTTTTAGAGTTATTATTTAAAAAAGGATTTTGAAGTCTTTTGGTGAAAATTAAATATTAAATCTATAAAAGATAGAGGTTGTTGTGATGTTGAAACTGTTTCAATATAACTGGCAAGTTCGTGATGATTGGTTTACATTGTGCGAAGACATACCAGATGAAGAACTATTAAAGAAACGGGTCGGTGGGTTCGGCAGTATACTACATACCCTATTTCACATTGTAGATGTGGAATATATGTGGATCTTAGGTTTGCGAGGTGAGCCAGTACCTGAGGAGCCATTGTTTGAGGATTATGCTAGCTTACAAAAATTGAAAAATCTTTCAGCTCAATACCATGAGAAAGTGAAGCCATTTGTGACATCTTGGACAAATGAAATGGATTCTCGGAAACTTTCAGAAACTGATTTCAATGAAGAACCGATTAGCTCTAGAGACGCACCAATCAGGCGCCGAGTCATTGAATGTACACACGGAGAGATCATACGTCATGTCATTGTCCACGAAATCCACCATATTGGCCAGTTATCTATATGGGCACGTGAAATAGGAAAGGAGCCTGTTTCAGCAAATCTGAGAGGAAGAGGGCTATTCGATAATTAGACTGCCTTTGCCAATTTCACAAACGGGCGTGATTGTTGAACAACATAGGTAGAAATGATTAAACTTTTTTATAAAAACCAAACTTAAATCTGCTGGGGAAGAATCCATTTTGATCAATCTTTTTCAAAATGGATTCTTTTTATTTATCGTAAAACTTTGGATTGCGAGGTATTTTTGATCAAACTTTATTTCAAAGCTACATCAACCTTATTTTTTCTCAATATGCTTTGTTTACTTTTATA
This sequence comes from Bacillus cereus group sp. BceL220, assembly GCF_051776965.1. Lineage (NCBI taxonomy): Bacteria > Bacillati > Bacillota > Bacilli > Caryophanales > Bacillaceae > Bacillus > Bacillus cereus group sp. BceL220. The sequence continues at coordinate 16,690 of NZ_JBPWBC010000015.1, forward strand.
TTATAATCAACTTAGTTCTTTTTATTTATGCATATTTCCTGGGGTGAATCCTTTTACTTAGGATTCCTTTTTTATTTTTAACTAATTCATAAAGAAACTGTTGAAATAGCCTGTTTGTAAATGAATTGTTGCTTTCCATGACTAGAAACTAGCACAGAAAATTTATCAACACCGATAATGATTCCTGGCACTCTTATTCCGTTTATTAAAAATATCGTTACTAATCTTTTTCCCTCTATTAACTTCTTATAAAAATCTTCTTGTGTATGCATTAATAGTTTCTTCCTCTCTTTAAATGTTCTAATCTTTTTAGATCCTTCTTATGGATGCAAAAAAAAACGGTTTAATTATAACGTTTTCGATATATTAAAATTTTATGATTTTAATATTTTGTTATTCTTACAAGAGGACCCCATATAAAAACAAAAGTCTTCACAATGAAGTGAAGACTTTTGTTTTTTTATTATCCACCAGTATGACCGTGAGCATATTGTACGATTTTATCCTCGCTAAGAGCTTTTTGTGTATCAGTTACATTGCTAGCGTTAAACATAAACGTGAATACGGCTGTTAATCCAATTAAGCTAGACATTACTTTTTTCATTTTAAAGCCTCCATTTCAAAGTTTTTTTCTTCTGCTTGATGGCTAAGATAAAAATAATCGCTTGCTTTTGAACGGTTATTTTCTTGGTGGAATAAAACTGCTAATTTTTTAGCGTATTCCTGTACGTACTCATGTAGGTTTTCTCTCTCAAAATAAGAGATTCCTGTTTTAATTGTCTTCTCTAATTCGTCAGCTGAGACCTTTTGATTTAATTTTTCTAAAATTAAAAAGTGATGTTCGTATTCTTCATTCTTTAGCTCTTTACAAATCTCTAAGCCTTTCACTATAAGGTTAGAAGTTTCTTTGGACTCACCGATTTTCATATGCTCCCTAGCTTTAATAAAAATTGCTTTATAATCTTTAGGGAGTTCTTGTGTTACTTCAGAGAGGTATCGTATTGCTAGTTCAGATAAATTTTGACCTGAATACATTAAACCTAAGTTATGGCGTACAAACGTGATATTCTTTTCTTCACCAGATTTTTTGAATGTATTAATAGCTGTAATGAAATGTTCTTCAGCTTCCTCAAATTGTTTTAAATGAGTACAAGCTAATCCAATTAAATTATCACATAATCCAATATTAGTTTCATATCCTGCATGCTTTTTAAAGATATCCTTTGCTTTGGTAGCTTCTTTGATTGCAGCAAGAGGTTTATAAATATGATAATGGAAAGTTGATAATTTATAATAGAATTCAGCATGTTCAATTTCATCTGGAATGTGTTTTAAGAGTAATTCAGCTTGATTATAATGTTCTTTTGCACATGTGAAATCACCTGTAATATTTGAATGAATAGCTTTAAAGAAGTGGTAGTAGTATTGTAGAAACTGATCTGCAGGTACACCCAATGAATCTACTTTATCAAAACTATCTTTTCCAATACTTAAACTATCAAGCATATATTGATGACGAAAGTCTAAAAGAGCATAATATAAAAGTAGGTTTTGATCTTCTTCAATGTTATGTATTTTTTGATCAATCTCAAGTTTTAAATTATGTGCCTTTCCTACATGTCTGGCACGTATCTCTATATACCAGTCATTTAACATTTTGGTAACTTGCTCGTTCCCCTTTACTGAAACAATCATTATATATTCCCCCATCCTATAGAAGTATGCTAATGTTATATATTACCATTGTAACAAAACCACCTTTGTATTTAACTATTTTATATTTATTTTTCAACAAAATTCAGAAAAATAAGTTAATAAATGCAGCCCACTTATATTTTAAAAGAAGATATCTATTAATATATATCTGAGAATAGTACAATTGAGGCAACTGAACATGATTAGCTAAATGTAGGAGTATTAGAAGAAGTCCATAAGGGAGAGGATCATAATTTATTTGAGGTGAAAGAGGACGAAAGAGACATGCTGCAGCAGTTAGAGATGGATGGATTTAATTTTGAAGATGTTGATTGGGGAGACCTTAACCTATTGGATAACGAAATTATGAGTAGTACGGATACAATAGAAGAGTGGGGAATTGAATCATCAACATTACGTAAAAGAATAAATGATTTCCCAAAAGGCTCAATCCGTAAAATTGGCACTACATATGCTGTAACTCGATTTGGAATGCGCTGTGTTTTCGGTTCGAATAAGAAGTAAACAAAATAGGGGAGGTAGCGATCAATGAAGAATCACATAAAGAATTCTAAAGGTCAATTACTACAAACAAATAAGAAATGGTCTCACCTAAAGCAAAAACAGCGTGAAACCATATCAAATTGGCTGAGAGAGGCTTATATGAACACTCCCCCGCTTAGCAAAGCTTGAAGTGGGGGTTTCTAACGTTTCGACCTAACGGACGATTAACGTCAGGGGAGTTAACACATTAGCGAGCTGTTTCACGCCTAACCCCTCTATCCCATTTGTCCATGCATTTGGGATTACTTTTCGTAAAATGTTAGCCGCAGCATTTACATCTGCATGAATTAAAGTTTTATTTGCTGAACGATATATGCCGCGCTCTATTCGTTTTCCTGAAAAAATTGTATTTTGGTCATTTTCTCCATACGTTGGAATGAAGTCGTTATCCAGAAAACTTGCTTTCGATGTATATGATTCTTCAGTTACAACAACTTGAATGCCTACAGCATTTGCTTTGTATGTAATCATTTGAATCAGTAAACTATGTGGGATATGATAAAACGATTGGTTATTTCTTTTTCCCATATTCGTTTCTTGTTTCCAATTTTTGTTTTGACCAATAACGATTTTACAAACTTCTTCTTCTTGAGCTAGTTTCACGATATGGTGACTAACTTTATGGAAGACGTCTTTTATTTTCAAGTAACGTTTTTGATGAAGTTTTTCTATCCCTTTAGAAGTAAAAGGTCCTTCATTCGTTTGTTTTCCATTTCTAAGAATGCTTGTAAAATGACTCTTCATTTTATTGTAATATTGATTTATGCTTTTGACATGTTTGCCCTTAACAAGGACAGGTTTCATACCTGTGTTTGTTACGATGGTTGCAAGGTTATCAATCCCTAAATCAATACTCATATAACGAGCATTCTCTTCAATAATTTGTTGTTCAGAAGGAACATCAATTACCAATTCCACTACATATTCATTGTATTTTGGAATCACACGAACTTGTTTCAGTTTACCTTCAGTGAAACCTAGTTTCCCAATATTTAATTGCAATTTCGTCTTTGGAAACTTTAAAAATCTACCGTTTTTAATGATGCAATCTTGGTTTGTATACAGAATCTCTTTTTCAGAAGAACGAATATACTTTGGAATCCTAGGCATTCCAGCATATTTGTTTGGATTCTTTTTATAGTCTTTTAAACTAGCAAAAAAAGATTTCCAATTTTGGAACAAACCTTTCATGATTGACTGGCTACATTGCGTAGGCAAAGCTCGATAATCATTTTGAATCATAGCCTTAAATAGTGCATCTAGAAAGTTGTAATCTACATAAGGTTTTTTAAAATTAGGTTCTGAAAACAAATTACATTTAATCTCTTTCTGTTCTTTTTTAGGCTTTAATTTCTCTTTTTCCAATTTCTTCTGATAGGCAAGAAGTTGTGTGTCATTCATCTTACCAATATTTTTATGAATATTATCCAGAACTTCTTTTTGCAAAGGCTGCAACTCTTTTTCTTGTGTTAATCCAGTGTACACCTGGCGTATATAAAAGTTTGTGGTGTTGTACATATTCTTAGCGTTATGACAACATTCTTGAAAATAAGAATACATACGATGCCCTTTTTTAATCCAGATTTGAAGAGTTTTATAGTTTGATGGATTTTCCTTTGTCATTTTATTCACCTCCTTGTTAAGGATATTATAGCAGAAAGAGAACGTATGTTTCTGCTCTTTTCTTGAAAATAAAATATTTCTTTCGATTCACCTCACCACCTTCACTTACGTTTAGAGGTGGGAGTCCTCTCGAAAGGCATGATAGAAAAGATTAAGGTTCATAACCGTAGATTGAAACCGAGAGAACATGAGGATGTTTTAGATAGCGTTATGAGTAAAATCTGTGATCGTGAAATTTGGATTCCGGATTACGAGGTCGAAAAGTATTACAAAGGAAAAATAAATAAATGGTATAACAAACATATTTCATTAGAAGAAAAAAATGAAAAGGAGGAGAACATATGAAACATAGTATCGGAAGTGTGAGTACTTCATATATAATCCGTCTAATTTTAAATGATTTAGACATATTTATTACAACTGGAAAAAGGGAATTTGATTTCTGCTCAGAATCCGGAGTATCCACTGTGGAGGAGCTACTTGCAGATTGGTTGGAATGGTTTAATGATTACCCACAAGGTATATCGCCAGGTGAATTGATGGGGAGTATGTCAATATGGTCTCATTTTACAGAAGAAAGAGAAGGGTTTATAAAGCAATTTAGCGATTATTTCGGAGAATATATAGGTTTCTGTAAATTAGTTAGGAATGTATATCTTGAAGAGCTAAAAGATGAGTTGTCATATTAGTATCCTATATTCTTGATATTTTTATAAAGGGAAACTTATATAAATGTTGTTCAGATGATGAAAAATTTAAAGGAGAAAAGAAAATGAAATTAGAGATTGAAAAGTTTATTAGTGAAATGGAATTTCCGGAAGCTGCTATGAGTCTTATTGAAGAGGGGATATTATGTTATAAAGCAGGAGCTTATAGGTCAGCGTATATCATGTCATATTTTTTTTCTTAAGTGTAGTGAAGCACAGAGAATTAGAAAGTTCATATGCTCTTATTGGGTATGGTATAGAACGGAAGAAGAAAACAGACGAAATTTCAAACGATGAATTCTGGGAAAGAAAAGTATTCGACTTAATTACTACAGGAAAATCACATAGTGGTTATTTTGAATTTAGCGAATCGATAATTAATCAAATGGAATATTGGAGGACTTTGAGAAACGATTGTGTACATTCTAAAGGTAATCAAATTGTAGCAGCGCATGTTGAATCATTTTGGTTATTTATACAATCAACTCTCCCTGAGTTAGTAAATAACTATAGGAAGAATGTCTTATCTAGAGAGCTCGAGGAATTCTTCGGAAATTAGTGATTTTATAATCCTAATGTGGATTTAAAATAAAGTCGTACCGTTTTACCCCTTTAGATAGGATTGTCTAAAAGAACTAGAACATCTAAAATTGATAAGTGGCTAAAAGAAGGACGAGGAAAAGGGCGCGGAGTAAATTATAAACCGTTTGTAAACGTTCAAGTTGTTTTTTTTACGTAATTTGTACGTTTTATTTTAATTTTATTACAGATTTTTAATTGGGATGGTGTTATAAGTGGATTTGTATATTGTTGGGAATGGATTTGATTTAGGACATGGTTTACGTACGAGGTATTGGAATTTTCGTTGCTATTTAGAAGAACATCGAGGAGACTTCTTGAGGGATTTCGAAGAGAAATATTATTTCTGGGGAGAAGAGTTACAAACTTGTCTGTGGAATAATTTAGAATTTAATTTAGCTAATATTGATGAAATTGTATTGACTGAACAAATGTTTCAAAGTACGGATTTAGGGCTGGAAAGTGGGGATATTGGTATAGAAGAAACTTTGAATTATTACTTCGAAGACGAATTTAAGTACATTGAAGAATTAACTATCTATTTAAAAGAATGGATTGAAGTAGTAAATCAAGTGTTGGACGGTGTAAATAGAAGGACATCTTTAATCAACGAAAGCCATCAAGATATATTTATAAACTTTAATTACACTACTACTTTGGAGGATATTTACAATATTTCAAGACGAAATGTTTTACATATACACGGTGTAGTAGATTCAGATAATGAATTAGTGTTAGGGCATTCAAATTCGTCTAGAATAGATTACTTTAACAAAAAGTATATAGATTATCAAAATAGATTAGATGAACAAATGGCACCAATATATAATGTCTTAACTGACTATTGTTCTAAAACATATAAAAATGTAAATGATTATATATATAAACTATCTTCATTGAACTTTGATGCTGTTGAAAGAGTAATTATAATTGGACATTCTTTAGGTGATGTGGATTTGCCATATTTTAAAGAAGTTAAGAAACGAGTTAATGAAAATACAGAATGGCATGTTTATTATTACATTGAGAATGATATTGAAAATTTTAGAGATAAATTGACTCAATTAGGCATAATTGAACAATATATAAAATTTATTCACTGTGACACATTTTATGATTTACCTTTAGTAGAGCAAACAATAGAAAATTAAACCCACGCTTTTTGATTAATCTTTATTCCAAACCAACACCTAATATCGGAAAATGATAAAATATAAGAAAACCATCGTGATTTTCTCTACGATGGTTTTCTAAATATATAAAAGCCCTAGTTAATTAGTGATGAAGAAGACATTGTAACATACGTTTCGTATTACGTAAAATATGAAAGTTTTATTAATAAAAATTGATGAGTTGATACTATTCAAATTGTCTTCTTTCTAAACGTTCAATCGCCTCACGTTTCTTCTCATTATTGATGTTCGTATAGATACTAGTAACTTCTACAGAGGTGTGGCCAAGTTGATCTCGCAGCAATACAAGATCCTTGTTTTCTTTATAATGGTTTGTTGCATATGTGTGTCGTAGTTTATGAGGGCTACGCTTCTCATCAAATGCACTTGAATATTTGTCACATAACTTCTGTATAGCTCTAACAGTTAGCTGCGTATACTTCCCTTTATAGTTTGTTACAAAAAGTAAGTCTTCATCTTGAGGGCAGTTATATTTATTAGGGCGAACCTTAATGTACTCCTGAATATCATCTAAGCAAGAGCGAGTAGCTAATACGGAAGATCTCTTATTACCTTTACGCGTCACTTTTACTTTCCCCTGACGGAAGTTTATACTAGATATAGTAAGACTAGCTACCTCAGAAACTCGAAGCCCAGTGCCTAAAATGAGGCTTATAATAGCTATGTCTCTTTCTTTATCACGCTGGAAAAAACTATATTTTTTTGGTGATATATCTTTCAACATTTCACCATAATCATTTGCTAGAAATTGAAGAAAAGCTACATCATCTTTTTCATTAAATATCATATTTGCAACGTCATCTGCTCTTGCTGCTGCATCTACTTTCTCCTTATGCAGTTCAATTTTCTCCATTACATTACGTGAGATGTAATTTTCCCCATGTTCATTCTCTGTATTTTGAGCTAAGTACTTGAATAGGGATTTTAAAGCAGAGAAAGTTCTGTTAATAGCTCTTGTCTCAATACCTTCTCCCTGGAGATATCTTTGAAAAGTTCTAGCTTCATTTAATGGTAGATTTTCTAGTGTTGTAATTGGTACATCACATATATTAGTGACCACCTTACCGTTTTCAACGGCTAATCGATTACTTATAAGCCATTTTAGAAACTTTTCAAATTCAGTAATGTAAGCATACAATGTAGCGGGGGAGAGGGCTGTTTTCATTTCTGCATACTCTATGATATACCAGGGCATTTTACTTTTATGTTTATCTATTAGTATTTTAAACTTTTCTTTTTCTTGGTTACTCATGTTGTACACCTCAAATCAAATAATGTAAAATAATTTTTAAACCAATACTTAAACCGATATTTAAACTAACTATTCAAATTTTTGAGCTAGAATACTATTTTAATAAATAGCTTGATTACATATATGGATACCATACTAGTTTTGAAAAAGAAGAGAGGTATCAATATATGATTGATACCTCTACTATACTCAATTCTATGAAATCCATCCAAGTGTTCGTTAAATACACTTTTAACGAACACTTGGATGGTGAAAGCCTATATCTACTATAGTATCAGCTTATTGAAGTTTTAGGTTTATAATTAATAGCCAGTTTAGTTCGAGGATATTTTTAATTGAGTAAATTTAAAAGCCCTGTTTTTAAAGACAGGGCTTTTAAAAAGGGATGACAGTTAACAACTGAAGATACCTTTACATTACCATTATTGGGATTTTTATTCCATATTTTTGTGTTGAGAAATAAATAATATATGATGTAAAAGGTGAGATGAGTAGAGGGTTCTTATAGGTTTAGCAATATGAGAAAGAAAATATCTCGATTAAAGTTATCTTGAAACGAGGAGTGGAAGTATTATTTTTTCTTAGAAAGCATCATTCAAAATCATGTATAGATTATAATATGAATAAATATAGTTTGGTCAAAAAATTATAAGACACCAATTCATTGGAACAGTAAAAACTGTTTTCGGAATAGGTGTCTTTTTTGTATTGAGGAAGAATATATTTTCTCAACAGGACAAATTGTAATTATCTATAAGTATTACTTATAAGGATAATAGGAAAATAGAAATTAATAATAAAGGAGAATGTGAAATGTTAACAGTAATATCTAATAATGATCTAGCTAAAATTCGCGAAGAAGATGTAGATGTAATAAGGGTAATGGCACATCCGGTTCGATTAAAAATCATAAGTGAATTAATGAATCATAAAATGTGCAATGTAACACAGTTAACAGAAGTATTAAAACTTCCACAATCCACCGTTTCACAACATTTAGGAAAGTTAAGAGGAATCGTACTCCGTGCAGAAAGAAAGGGGTTAGAGATGCATTATTATATTGATAATACTAAAGCTCGTCAGATTGTAGAAATTTTAGGGCTGTAGGTTAGTAATACGTAAAAGTTTCCTAAAATACCAACCGTACCAAAAGAGCGTCAAAGCGTTGTACATTTAGGAGTGGAACAATCAGCATTAACACTCAGGGAGACGAAAGGTTACTTTCGTCGTGGAACTGAGAAGCTCTGACATCAACCTTTGCTATGTGGGGAGTCGTTCACATGGAGTAAACTTAGTAGTTAAATTTAAATATGGTTTATAACCTTATAATTCAATTATAAGGTTATATTTTTAATATAAAACATTGATTGTGATTCTTAAAAAATAGTTAGTCTATGTTCTTTGCTAAAGCATTGTGTATAATATCTAATAATCGCATTTATTCTTTTCTAAAGGATGGTACGCTAATATGAAGAGATGTTCCAGCTGCTTCAACTTTTAAAATGGTTTGTTTCAAGTATCTACTAGTAGAAGAATTAATGTATCACTAAAGTTATTTCTCAAAAATCCTAATCCAAATAAGATATTGAGTATTAACTAAATTGTATAAGGAAGTGAATAAGTAATTATGAAGAGAAGGATATCAGTTGTTGGTGCGGTGATTTTTAATGAAAACAATGAAGTCTTATGTGCATTACGTTCTCCTACAATGACCTTACCGAATTACCGGAAATTTCCAGGTGGTAAGATAAAGAACGGTGAAGAGCCGCAAGTAGCACTGGTTCGTGAGATTAAAGAGGAGCTGGGATGTAGTATTACTGTAGATGAGAAAGTAGAGGAAATTGAATACGAGTATGAAACTATAATTGTTCATCTTACTACATATAAAGCGCAAATCCTTGAAGGTATACCTAAAGCTCTTGAGCATACAGAGTTAAAATGGGTTCGTGTTAAAGATTTAAATAATTTATATTGGGCGCCAGCTGATATTCCTACAGTAGAATCGCTATAGGAATTAATACAATACGCTTGAAAACGATAATATTATAACGTAATATATAGTTGTAAAGTCAGTTTATTTGATTCCGTTTATTCCCATACCTTGTGTAATGGTTGAGTTGTAAAAGTAAGTTCTGTTCTTACTTTAATTTTGAGAGGGCTTCTTTGAGCCGATTAGTGTAAATAGCTTATTTTGCTATGTGCATAATTAATCGACTTAGGGAAGCTTTTTTTATTTGGTTTCAAATAGATCAGAACATCGAGTTGTTTTTACTATAACAAATAAAAAAAGAAATTTTGTTTAGGGGAAAGAACAAATGAATTAATTGATTTGTATATCATGAGAGTGGAAAGGATAAAAGAGATTTTTTGTGAGATAAGCTAAACATGCTTTTTATCATTTTAGCCAAGAAGACTCCTTCCTCAAGGAACGCGAAGTGAGTAGGTGGGAGATGAATTGGCTTTGAACAAGGGATGGCAAGGAGCCATCTTAATTGTTCGACATACATAAAGTGTTACTTCACTATCTATCGAATGTACGTTTGGTATATAATAGTCATATATCGAAATGGAGGTGAATCAAATGATAATTAATAAAGCCTATAAGTTTCGTATCTATCCAAATCAAGCACAAGCAATTCTAATTAACAAAACGATAGGTTGTTCTCGCTTTGTATTCAATCATTTCCTATCCCTATGGGATCACGCATACAAAGAAACTGGGAAAGGTTTAACATATGGTACATGCTCTGCCAAACTTCCTGCCATGAAGAAAGATTTTGTTTGGCTAAAAGAAGTGGATAGTATTGCGATGCAGTCGTCTGTTCGCAACCTTGCGGATGCGTATACACGCTTTTTCAAAAAACAAAACCGCGCACCGCGCTTTAAATCTAAGAAGAACAACGTACAATCTTATACCACAAAACAAACAAATGAAAACATTGCCGTTGTAGGGAACAAAATAAAGTTGCCGAAACTAGGTCTTGTTCGATTTGCCAAAAGTCGCGAAGTAGAGGGGCGTATTGTAAATGCTACGGTTAGACGTAACCCTTCTGGCAGATACTTTGTGTCATTGTTAGTTGAAACTGAAGTACAAGAACTTCCGAAAACAAGTTCTTACATTGGAATAGATGTAGGACTAAAAGATTTCGCTATTTTGTCAGATGGAACACACTATGAAAACCCGAAGTTTTTCCGATCATTAGAAGATAAGTTGGCGAAAGCACAGCGTGTTCTTTCTAGAAGAATGAAAGGATCTTCTCGCTGGAATAAACAACGAGTAAAGGTAGCTAGAATTCATGAATACATATCAAATACTAGAAAAGATTACTTGGACAAAATTTCAACTGAAATCATCAAAAACCACGATGTTATCGGTATAGAGGATTTGCAAGTATCGAATATGTTAAAGAATCATAAGTTAGCAAAAGCAATTAATGAGGTATCTTGGTCGCAATTTCGATCAATGTTAGAATACAAAGCAAAATGGTATGGCAAACAAGTCATTGTCGTATCGAAAACATTTGCTTCCAGCCAATTATGTTCTTGTTGTGGATATCAAAATAAAGACGTTAAAAATCTAAACCTACGTAAATGGGACTGTCCTTCTTGTCGTACACACCATGATAGGGATATTAACGCAAGTATCAATCTAAAGCATGAAGCGATAAGGCTTCTAACCGCAAGGACTGCGGGGATAGCCTAACAAATTAGAGTTCGATAGAACTCTTTACTTAGGAATCCCTCACTTCTAAACGAAGTGAAAGTGGGGGAAGTTCAATGCTGGATTTTTTCAAACCATCTAACTTATCATATACTTTGCGGCTAATTAATAACTTATCTTTTGATCTTATTAAATCTAAAATAACGGGGAAATCCATAATTAAATTTGTATCTATACCAATGTAAAACCCACAATCACAGTAGAACTTTAATCTTGCTTTAAATAGATCTAGAAACTCTAAGTATTCACGGATCTCAAAATTATTCCAGTAATCTTTGTATTCGTATAAATTGTATGTAGTTTCAGTCATATTAAACTCCTATATATTTAATGAAATTATGTCATGGTAAAATGAGAATCTATTTGAATGTAGATTAGCTAGATGAATATAACTATAATTTTATGTATAACGATTAAATGAATCAAGATGTATTAATAGAAATACTTTTTTACATAATATAGATTATCGATTTGAGGTGAAAGGAATTGCCCAAGATATGCATAGCGATACGTAAGATAGTAGTATTACGTAGAAATAGGTTGTAATGAACAGAAAAAGAACCCTATCGGGTTCTTTTTCCTGGCATATTAACAGTAAGGAGAATCATGAAATGCTACTTTCGAATCTTTATTAGGGGAAAGATTTAGAAAAAGCTTAACATAAATCTATTTTTACATAAATGTAAGATATAGTAAATTGATAATATTTATACTTACTATTACTAATATTCAATTAACAACCTTAACACTATGTATATAGTGTTAAGGTTTGTTTAGAGCAGTATTTATTTAGATACCCAATAATAATTCCAATTTGGAGTTTGTTATATTACAAAACAAGTAAAAAAATCCATTGGAAATATAATAGACATTTAAATAATTTAAAATGAAAGCGGATATGATTAGTTGTTATAAGCAAAATATAAATAAATTGCATAAACAAAGGCCCTGTAAAAATACAGGGCCGGATACAGGGTTAAGGGAACGCATAGTTTCTTAAAACCATAATAGCATGTATTTTTGGTATAGTTATATGAGGATTTTGACAAAATTAAGAACAAGACAGAAAATCTGTAAAAAAGCAAATATAGTGCTGGAAATTTAATTTAGAATTAAGGTATAAGCATATTGAAATAGATGAAAGATCTTGAGTACCGTAATCGAATTGCCTTTAAATATGAGGTTTAGATTAGAGGGATAATTGGATCTTACAGAAAAGGAAAAATGTTTTTTAGATGAAAAGAAGAAAAGACACCTTTTAGGTGTCTTTTCTTTAGGTAAACAGTTCACATATTGCTAAATTAGATACGAAACCATAATTCGACTATGAAGTAAATTTTAACATAATCTGAACAGAAAAAATATGTAATAATACATTTTTAGTTTTTAATGATTTTATGGAATATAGAGCAGCAACGTAAATAAAAAGGGCATGCATTTGTATCTGCAGCCCTTATTAGGAGGAATTCAAGACACCATTAGGACACGTATTGGTAAACAGGTTCAAAAATAGTATATGTGAAAAGAAAAAGTCCTATACCAACAGTAGACAGGATCTTATCTTTTTTACATTTTCAAAAATGAAATTCCGTCCTTTTTGAAATCAGTACAGCACACACTTGGTTTGTAATGAAATTAGAAAAAGTATACATAAAAATGGCAGACAACTATTTTGTTGTCTGCTGGTGCCAGTGGGTTGAATGAGTTAGTCAATTCAATAAATTGTGCTATCCCATTACCAGAAGAGTGAAGCCGCTAGTTCAAACGGCTTAGACATAGTTTGTCTAATAAAGAAAAAATTATGAGTAGAAATTTTGTTTGCTCTATATGAAAAGATAAATAGATATTCATCAGACAAGGATAATTTAGCATATCTTGAATAGGGTGTAGGAACGAATTAAAGAAAGGGATATTTGTTTAGGAAGGGACTGACTCAGGAGTGGGACTTTCGGACAGGATTTGGAGAACGGTGGTTGCCTTTGGTATTGCGACTAATAGCGTTGCTTGTATAATGACAGTATACATTCAAAAATATGAGCTAATGATAAATTATCTTACAAATATTTTATTTTTAATCATTATCTCTTTAACGTTTATAAAGATGAAAATTAACAAATGGGTGGCTTTAGGATTTACATTGGTTGTAATAGAGAAAGGTATTAAGGCGGGATATGACTTCTACACACATGATTATTATGGTGTCAGTTGGAGTTTAGCTATCATTGTCTATTGCATATACGAGATGGAAAAGTATCATATAGAAATGAATGAATAGCCGCAACCATAGCGTGTTAGTAGGCGGAATTTTTTGAAAAATACTATAAAAAAGACACTACAAGAGTGTCTTTTTTTTGAAAATACTCTATAATTAACTTTGGGGAAGGTAATGTTAGAGTATTCGTTTAGCATTATCTTTATATTTGATAAACCATGAAATCGAAAGATTTTGTGGTTTATTTTATGAACAATAGATATTACAGTATTGGCAGTGAGCTATTGATCATTTTAAGCATTAGGAAAGAATGGATTAAAAGTCTAACATCGAATAACGGTTCCGGAATATAGTGTTGCGAAATGATCTCCCATATCCCAAACGGTACTTGCCTGTATATAGCCCTTAAAGCCTTCTGAAGAATAATAAATCTCTTTTGGTATACTTTCTTTAGTTTGGAAATGTGCTTTAGAGTACTTTACATAATGGTTTTTAACAACTTTTGCTTCTGGAACAATAGTGTTTTTTTGTTCCAATGTTGGCCTAGCACTAGAAGGTGGTATGAATTTTACAGAATCTTGGTAATTAGTATCTAAGGTGTCAGCTTGTACACTGTGTGACGAAACAAAGGTGCTTAAACTACTTCCCACGATTAAAGTTGCAAATGCTAACTTTGAGAATTTTGTTAATCTACTCATTCTATAATCTCCTTTTTATTATTTTGTAAGGTATCTCCTTACACCTCACAGTCTATATCCACTACAAAAGGGTGTACATACATATTGATAGACAAATTTCTACAAAATACCTCATGTTTTTGGGGGTATGTATAATAATCCAATGTTTAATAATTTATTAGAAGTAAAAAAGTAGGTGTTATATAAAAGAAAATGAATAATTTATGCAGGGAATGTATATAAAATTATTGTTTAAATATTCTAAAATGAGTTGATAAAGATGTGGAATTGTTTTTTAGAAAATAAATGATTCAAAAGGTTAAATTTGGAGTTGCAATTCCCTTTTTAAGTTTATTTTTATAATTTTATTTACATGTGTGGATTATTAAAAAATCTAAAGAATTTTTGTACAAACGTTTAAAATATAAAAAAGTGAGAAAAATGATAAACATTCTTCTCACTCTCATCAATTAGGGTGGCATATAGATAAATATGCGTTTGGGTAGATTTTTGGATGAAAAATCCACATGCATAGTATAACAAAAAAATAAGGCTTTTCGCATGTAATATTGCATATGAAAAATAGTAAAGTTTTAAATTTTAATATTAAAAACTCATATATACATGTTACAATGTAATTCTCTAATTTATTTTATTCTCCTATTTAGTATTTATGTTTTAGTGATTCACTAAAACAAAAGTGGTTGTAATAAATAGATAAATCAAAGAAGTAATACAATTAGAAATGTTAAAGGCAGTTAAATATAAGTATTAAATGGAAGAGATAAATTCTTCAGCAATACAATTAGCACAGATGGCGGAAGAACTTCAAGAGTTAATTGGTGGATTTAAGATTTAAGTTGAGATTCTAGGAGAGAATGTTAGAATCTTGTTACAGAGTGGAAATGAAAAATCTTATAACATAGTAAATAAGTATTGTACTCTCTATGCGTATTGAACAGGCAGATAAGCCATTTAAAAACCCTCCATTTGGAGGGTTTTTAAATACATGTACATTAAATTTGTGGTGGTGCACCACCATAATCGCCAACACTATATGAAGGAGTAGGATAATGCCCATGAGTAGCAAGCTGATCTGTTTTAGAAAACTGAGAAATTCCCACCATTAACGTCCCAATGAAAGCAATGCCTGATAATAATAAACTGATTTTTTTCATTATTTTAATACTCCTTTTTCGATTAATTTTCGCCTTGCTTGATAACAAATATGGAAATAGTCACTTACTTTTTTGTGGTTCTCTAATTGTCTACATTTTGTGGCAAATAATTCAGCGTATTCGACAACATATTCCCATAACTCTTCTTTCTCAAAGTATAAGATTCCTTCTTGAATGATTTTTTCTAATTCTTCCAATGGAATGTTTTCGTTTAATCTTTTTAAAATAAAGAAGTGATGTAGATATTCTTCGTTATGGATTTCTCTGCAGATCTTTAATCCCTTAACAATGAGTTTGCTAGCCGTTGATTGTTCTCCTAATTTATAATGTTCCTTAGCTTGTAGGAAGATAGCCTTGAAGTGTGTAGAGATTTTCTCTGTTACTTCTGAAAGGTGACGAATAGCTAAAGTAGACATACTTTGATCAGAGTACAGCCACCCCATAGTACTTTTTACGTATAACAAAGAATCTTCTTCCTTATTCTTTTGTAGTAAATCAATTGCACTTTGTAAATATTCTTCAGCTTGTTCGTACTGTTTTAAATAGATGCAGCAACCACCTAACAAACTATTACAAAAGGCTGTTTTTACTTCATAGCCTTCATACTTTGAAAAGATTGCTCTCGATTTATTTGCGTATTCGATAGAAGCAAGCATGTTATAGGTATGATGATAAAAAGTAGCAATTCTATAGTAGAATTCAGCTTGTTCAAGTTCATCTGGTATGTCTACTAATATCTTTTCTGCCAGTTTATAATGTTCCTCTGCCTCAGTATAATTTGATATAAAAGTGGAATGAATGGATTTAAAAAAGTGATAATAGAAGCGTAGAAAATGGTCTGCAGGCATATCATAGTCGCTAATAGCATCAAAGCTATTTTGTTGGATACCTAGGCTATCTGTTAAGACATTGTAACGGAATTCAAGTAGTGAGTAATATAGTAACAAATTTTGATCTTGATGTTCTTGATTTGGCTCAGTACTTAATTTGCTGATTTTTTCATCAATTTTCTTTTTTAGATTAGTAGCTTTTATAACTTGTTGAGATAGCATAGATCGATACCAGTCGTTCAATAGAGCGGTTAACTGCTCATTTTCTTTTACTGAGACACTCATAATATACGCCCCCATCCTATAGAAATATCCTAATCCTATTTAATTGTAACTATCATAGCAAAATAGAAGGAAAAATGGAGTGATTTTACAATATTTTTCAAGAAAATTCATAAAAAATAATCAATTTATGTCGAATGTGCTTAGAATATAAGTAATCTCTATAAAAAAGCAAAAAGATGAAACAAACTATCTCATTACTCGTAACAGGGAAACGATCTTACTTAAGGTTTGGCCTCATTATATAACTATTATTAACATGTTGAGTTTTAATGTATGAAAATTATGTTAATTCGCAAACGAAATTTTATCTTTACTCCTAAAAAATGCAACTTATTCATTTTTTACTCCCCCTTTTAAATCAATGTCGAAATAATTAACAAAATTTGCTAAAAAGAGAAAGAGATATTATTATAATGTAATATATATCTATTAATGTAATAAAAAGATGAAAAATTTTACATATTAATAATTAAAAGCTTAGCCGAAGATTACTGGAGTAAGTTAAATAACGAAGTGGCTTATGCAAAGTTATATGAGAATGTATATGTGAAGGGAAAGGATAACTTTTATAGGAGGATGCATGAGGGTTCAATTCAATATATGTAACGGAGGAATAATATCATGAAATTTAATACGAAATTATTAAAGAAATTACTTTTATTAAGCGCAACGTCTTTATCAATTTTCAGTGCCTGCTCTGCAAAGGAAGATGGGGATTACAAGCCATATAAGAAACAAGACTCTATAGAAGTTGCAAAGGGAGAAGAGGAGAAGTCCAATCCGCCTAAGATCGAAGAGGGTACGGAAGAACATAAGAAGAAAAAAAAGGTACAACAAGTGGAGGAATCTAAGAATAAAGATGAGGAAATTAATGACAAATATCCGCATTATAAAGATGTAAATGAGGACGCATCAACAGTATCACTAGAACAGTATAATCAAATCAAGGTTGGAATGTCTGCGGACAAAGTCATAGAGATAGCAGGAAAGCCTGGATCCAGCGAAACAACTAAATTGTTCTCTATCTACATATATTTAGGTCACGGTGGACACGGTTCGATGACTATAAAGTTTGATTCTAATAGAAATGTAACGAACAAAGAGCAAGATGGTCTTAGCAATACTGCAGTTAAAGATGAGAAGGCTAGCAAAGAACATGAAGACCCTAATCCTGAATCTGTTAAGAAATCTAGTGTTATAATTCCAAACGATTTTTGCGGACATGGACATGACGAAACGAAGGAGCTAGCGCACGACTGTGAAAAAATTACTGATAAAAAGGCATATAGAAGATATCAACTACAACAAAAGAGAGAAGAGCGAAAAAGACAAATTAGGGGCGAAGAACAGGAATTAATTGATTACGATCAGGGGGATGCAGCTTACAAGGAGCAGCAGCGTATGTACGAAGAAATACAACGTAGAACAGAAGAAAGGGAATCGATTGACTACGATTACGATCAAGTTAGAGATGTTAACAAAGAAAGGCAGCGAATGTATGAAGAAATACAAGAGTGAGATGAAGAAAAAGAGTTTAATAAAGACATAGGGTGTTTTTAAAGATGAGAAAAGTGTTGGAGAACGCTGATTAATTACGATTTGTTAGTTCAGGAAATATGGCAAGGCTGTGAACGCTTTTTTGGCCAGTAGTATGCCGTTTGTTTTGGAGTTATTGTGATGTATTTGTATTGTGAGTAGTGGTGGAAAACATAACTGATAAAGATTTCTTTCTTTTTTATCTAAACGTTTCTTAATGAGGGCAATTGAACTACCCCCACTTTCACTTCTAAACGAAGTGAAAGTGGGGGTAGTTCAATTATAAAATTCCTGTCATTCTTCTCTGTATTTTTCAGCTAAGTGAGAGGGATATGATGTGATAGGAGGACCGATCTTAAAGTGGGATAAATTGCTCTTTGAAATTGGTATACAGTTCTTTAATAAGTAAAGTTTTTGTAAAATGTCTTTATCTATTGGATGAAGCATGTGATTTGTCATAATAAAATAATTGTGATGATAAATAAATACTTTTCCTTCAGGGAGGATTGTTTGATTGGATAGATTTGGATGAATAGGTGGTCCATCCGAAAAATGATCTAAACTATTTTGTGAAACATTAATGATTTCTTGAACTGTAAATTTAAACTTGCGAAATGCTATCTTGTTAATGAAAGGACGTTTTTGATTATTTTCTATATAAAATAACTCTTTTTTTTCGTTTTGTACAACCCGTAGATTTGGAATTGAATCTGTAAGGGTTATGGGAGGACCATCTGTATATTTGTAGATAAATGGATCGGGAATTAAGACAATTTCATTTTGATTATATTTGAAGTAAGAAAGCATGTCTTTCGAAATAAGCCTGCGTTTAAAGTTATCAATTAAAAATACTTCACCGTGTGAATTACTAAACAAAATACCATTTAAATCTTTAGAAGGGAGGTTAGCATATAGGTTTTGGAAAGAGAATGGTGTTTTAAAAGTAATATCAAGAACTTTGTTAATGGGATAAAAAGGTTGGAATGTATTTAGGCGTTTCCAAAACATCGCATCTCCAACAAACCAATATAAAGGATTTGTATCCCAATATCCACGGTACTTTTCATAGACTTTTACTAATATTCTTTTAGTATGCATAACTGAACAGTGATCTACAACGTTAGCAGCTGTATATAAAATTTTCGAAGCTTCTCTCACAAATTCATTTGTAGGTTTTAAGTTATAATCAACATGTTTTACGTATTGGGAAGAGTACACTACATCAATTTCAGGATGTTTTTCTAAGAAAGATAACATTTCAGCTAATCTGTTTGGAAGGTATATAGTATCATCCGTTAGATAGCAAATATAATCCCCACATGTTAATGGAAGTGCCTCATTGATAAGTGTTGCATATCTTGTAGTTTTATATCGTTCACCATCTTGTATAAAACTATTCTTATAAGTAATTCGAGGGTCCTCTAGATAATTTTTTATGACATTTATAGTTTCTGGACAGGAATTATCATCCATAATAAAAAGTTCCCATTCTTTATAAGTTTGCTTTAGAACACTTTCAATAACTTGATTAATTAATGACGGCTTATTATAGCTAGTAAGGATAATTGATATTTTGGGTTGCAAAGTCTTCACCTCTATTAAGAATATTGAATGTGTTTTTTCTAGTGAAATATAATAATTAAAGCCTTATCAACACTTTCTTTTTTATTTTAAGTAGTTTATTACTTTTTCATAGATATGGTATGGACTATAGTGGAGAAAAAAGGATATAGGTGAATATAAATACTGCTATTAATTTTTTACAGATAAAGAAATCTTTTTTAAAATTATCGGAACGGTTTGTCCTTTCTATTTATATAATAACGTAACTGTTTTTGTATTTGTTGATAAGGAGGAGAGGGATATTTGCCTAAAATTTCAGTTATAATGACAAGTTACAATAAGCCTGCGTTTGTTAAAAAATCGATATTAAGTGTATTAAACCAAACTTTTCAAGATTTCGAGCTTTTTATAATGGATGATGATTCAGATGAAATAACCCAGAAGGTGATTCAACCATTTATAAATAAGGAAAATGTACATTTTTATAAAAGTAATGTAGCTCATATTTCTGAAAGGACAAAAAAAGTCAGATATGCGGCTTTAATTAATGAAGCACTTAAGCATGCTAAAGGGGAATATATAACTTATATTACAGATGATAATCAATATGAAGAAGAACGCCTGAAAAAGATGTCTAGTTATCTTGATGAGAATGAAGATGTTCAAATTATTTACTCTGCATCAAAAACGATTCATATAGATGAATCAGATATGCCTATTAAAACGGTTGAAAGACCTGCCAAAAAAATTACAAATAATGCTCCATGTACCATTGATCATTGTTCTATTATGCATAGAGCATCAGTTTTACCAATTCTTGAAAAAAGATGGAATTCTTACTGGGATGAAGATCCTCAGTTTTACCGGATAGGAGATGCACGCTTCTTTTGGAGATTAAATCATTATTGGGATTTTTATCCCTTAGATGAAATTTTAGATATCAATTATATTACTCCTCATTCAATACATGCACAGTTATTTGCAGAAGAAAAAAATGAATTTGTGCAATTATTACCACCACAAAGAACATGCAAAGAATTAAGAGAAGATCTAAGAAGAAAAAGAGGGTGAAAAATTGAGTGACATTTATTTAAAAAATTACTGGCTATTAAATTTAGATTATATAAATATTTTTTCAGAGTTAAAGCATCATAACATTCCTTTGCCATTACTCAGTAATTTTTATCAATATTTAGATGAAGATATAAAAAATAAAATGAAAGATGATAAGTTTTACAAGCAATTGTCAATTGAACCAATAGCGGAAAAACAGTTACAGTTGGAGTTTGAAAAAATAATTTCTGCATTTCAATCAAAAATAAAAAGAAAAAATAAAGATGGAACAATCCTGCTAAATTCAGATTATCTCCGTTTTTCAGTAAGTAATTTTACCCACTTTCATCCAAATCAAACTAAGATATTAACAAGATCAAAAAAGCCAGAACTTTATGGTCTTCCTACAGTTTGTACACCAGATTATATAAATAAAGCCCCTAATAACGCGAATGTTTATATAGAAAAAGCTAAAGAAATCTTTTTAAGGTTTAATAAACACCCACTACTATCAAACACGTTTTTTCAAAAAAAATTACTCAGCGACCTTCCTATCATGATTGAGAAGCTTAACATGGCTCATTTTATTTTTAAAGAACAAGATATTTCTGGTGTGGTTGTTGGTACTACGGAAGACATAACAAGTAGAGCACTTACTTTTCTTTCTGGTAGTGAGGGTATACCAAGTTTATGTCTGCAACATGGTGCAATAATGGGAGAAGAAGCATATTTTCCGGTTTTTGCAACAAAACAGGTCGTATATGGGAAATATGAAGAAGCTTGGTACCTTCAAAAAGGGGTCAGTGAATCTCAAATTGAAATACTAGGGCACCCTAGATATGACGAAATCTTTGATAGGGTATATATGGATAAAAAGAATTTATTTAATAAATTAAAAATAGACCCCTCTACAAAAGTAGTTTTTATTGCAACCCAGCCATTTAAAACTTTATTTTATACTGAACTGACAGAAAAGTTAGTAAAAGACAAAAATATTACGGTTATTATAAAGCCTCATCCTTGGGAAAAAGGGCGTAACTTAGTGGGAGAATATATTAAGTTAAGTAACTTATATCCTAATGTTAAATATATAACAAATGAAGTGAACATGTATGATGTTATTTTACATGCAAATCTTGTGGTTATCTCAAATTCAACAGTAGGATTAGAGGCAATGTTATTAGACATACCTGTAGTTGTTTATAAATCTTTATTAGAGGAAAGGGATTATAAATATTACGATACGCTAGATTGGCTTGTAAACCATTCTATGGAGGATGTGACTAGTACGATTAAAAAGGTTCTACATGATCCTTTACAATCTAAATTAGCAAAAGAATTAAGAAAAAAATTTATTAATGAAAACTATCCGCAAGAAGCATGTACAAAAAGATTAATAAATTTAATTCAAGGTGAAAAAGATTAAACTCCTCACCATTTATAAATATTTGAAGTAAAAGATTATATCCTCAGTTTTCAATGATTAATATGTATCTTAAACTTGCAATGGAAACGTGTGTTTTAATATCCGATAAACCAGTTTATCTCTCAACAAATGGCTTGCTAATGGAACTACACACAAATTGAAGAGAGGTTTTTCTTGGCTAAAATTAATTTTTTAATATGAGGAGGTATATATTTTCATGTTTTTTAAAGATAAAAACGTTTTAATTATTGGTGGAACAGGAACAATTGGAAAAAGTATTCTTTCTAATGTTCTACAGGAAAAGCCAAAAGTGGTAAGGGTTTTTAGTAGAAGTGAATATAATCAATTTTTATTACAAGAAGAATTCAGGGATAAAAGTCAAAATATTCGTTATTTAATTGGGGATATACGCAATTATGATCGAGTATTTAGTGCGATGGAAAATATTGATTATGTATTTCATGTGGCCGCGATGAAGCATGTTTCTTTTTGTGAATATAATCCGTTTGAAGCAGTTTTGACCAATATTTTTGGAACACAAAATGTAATAAAAGCGGCAATTGCTCAGAAAGTAAAAAAGGTAGTTTTTACAAGCTCTGATAAAGCGATTTCACCAACAAATAATTACGGTGCAACAAAATTGACTGCTGAAAGATTGATTACATCAGCGGAATATTCAAAAGGTTCAAGTGAAACAATATTTGCAAGTGTTCGTTTCGGAAATGTGATGGGGTCAAGAGGCTCTGTCATTCCTTTATTTGAAAACCAAATTAAAGAAAACCAAAAAATAACTGTAACAGATCTTAGTATGAGTAGATTTATGATGACACTAAATCAAGCAACTATGTTAACAATTGAAGCAATGAAAATAGCAAAGGGTGGTGAAACTTTTATATTAAAAATGCCAGTTATTTCATTAAAAGATTTAAGTGAAGTGATGATAGAAGAAGTTACAAAGTTATATGGGTTGCCCAAGGAGAATATAAAAATTGAAGAAATTGGCTTAAAACCTGGTGAAAAAATGTATGAAGAACTTATGACGCATGATGAATCTTTACAGGCTTTTGAATTACCAGATATGTTTATCATTCCTAGCCCCTTAAAAAAGGGAACTCAATATGAAAATGCAAAAAGGGCGAAGGTTGGGTTTTACCGTTCTGATCATCAAAATGCGATTTCAAAAGAAGAGCTTAGAAATTTAATATTAAACCAGCAACTATTAACAGGAGGGGAGAAACTATGAAAATATTAGTAACTGGTGGTGCAGGTTTTATTGGTAGGTGGGTTGTAAAGAGATTATTGCAGGATAAGCATGAAGTATGGATATTAGACAACTTAGCAAATTCAACTACTGCAAATATCACCGAGTTTGCACACGATCTAAATTTAAAGCAATGCATTCAAGGAGATATTAAAGATAAAAAATTAGTTGCTGAATTATTTAAAAATAATTCATTTGACCTTTGTTATCATTTAGCAGCGAGTATCAATGTTCAAGATAGTATAGATGATGCTAGATCAACTTTTGAAAATGATACAATAGGTACTTTTAATTTGTTAGAACAATGTCTTAAGTATGACGTCAAAATGGTCTTTATGAGTACTTGTATGGTATATGATAAAGCTACTAATATACAAGGGATATCAGAATTAGACCCGATTAAACCAGCTTCTCCATATGCTGGATCAAAAATTGCTGCTGAAAACATGGTTTTATCTTACTATTATGCTTATAAGCTACCTGTAGTGGTTATTCGCCCATTTAATACGTATGGTCCATTCCAGAAAACAGGTGGGGAAGGTGGGGTTGTTGCCATTTTTATAAATAATAAATTAGATAATGTACCATTGAATATATATGGGGATGGAAAACAAACGAGAGACCTTTTATACGTTGAAGATTGTGCAGATTTTGTTGTGGCAGCAGGATACTCTGCAAAAGCAAATGGTCATATTATCAACGCTGGAACAGGACAAGATATATCCATTAATAAATTAGCAGAATTGATTTCGGGAAATAAAGTAAGTATTCAACATGTAACTCATATCCATCCGCAAAGTGAAATCCAAAAATTATTATGTAACTATGAAAAAGCAAAAACAATATTAAACTGGGAACCGAAAGTTTCTTTAGAAGATGGAGTTATTAAAACAGAAGAGTGGATTAAATCTTTAAAAATTAACCCTAAGGAGAAAGAGTAATGGTAAGGGGGATTCTCGGTATTCATGGAGGAAAGCCTGTTAGAGAAACTTATTTACCATATGGTCAGCAACAAATTGATAAATATGACATTCAGGCTGTTGTAGACGTATTAAAAGGGGATTTTTTAACAACAGGACCTATGGTTCAACAATTTGAGGAGGCTATAGCAAAATATGTGGGAGCAAAATACGCTGTTTCCTTTTCAAATGGTACAGCTGCATTGCATGCTGCCTGCTATGCAGCTGGCATAACTGAGGGAGATGAAGTAATTACAACTCCAATGACATTTGTAGCAAGTGCAAATTGTATCTTATACCAGGGTGCAAAGCCGGTATTCGCCGATATTGACAATGAAACATATAACATTAGTCCTAAATCTATAGAGGAAAAGATTACAAACAAAACAAAAGCCATTATTCCCGTACACTTTACTGGACAGCCTGTAGAGTTAGAAGCAATAAAAAAAATAGCAAAAAAAAATGATTTGATTATCATTGAAGATGCAGCCCACGCATTAGGAGCCACTTATAAAAATAAAAAGATTGGTTCAATTGGTGATATGACAATGTTTAGCTTTCATCCGGTGAAACATATTACTACCGGAGAGGGCGGAGTAATTACCACAAATAATCCTCTTTTTTATGAAAAACTTGTTCAATTCCGTACACATGGAATTGAAAGGAACCCCCAAAAACTTCTTGAAAATCATGGACCTTGGTATTATGAAATGCAATTCTTAGGTTACAACTATAGAATTACGGATATACAAGCTGCTCTTGGTTTATCACAGTTAAGTAAATTAGACTCTTTTATTAGGATTCGAAAGAAATATGTAGACATCTATAGTAAAGAATTTAGTTGTTTATCTGAAATCATCATACCAAAGCAATTGCCTCAAACCAGTTCGAGCTGGCACCTTTATATTATTCGATTAAATACTAAGTTATTAAAATGTAATCGAAAAGAATTTTACGAAGCGTTACAAGGAGAAAATATCGGTGTGAATGTGCACTATATACCCGTACATTTACAACCGTTTTATCAAAAATTAGGTTATGAAAAAGGTATTTGTCCGCAAGCAGAAAACGTATATGAGGAAATTATTACGCTGCCTCTATTTCCTAAAATGACAGAAGCTGATGTGTGGGATGTAATACAAGCTGTGAGAAAAGTTCTTTTGTTTTATAGTGTTGCTAAAAATTAAATGAAAGGGGGGTTAATAAAATTGCAAAATCAGAAATTGTTAAGAGCAGTTACAAAATTTGACATTAAAAAAGGAGAGATTATTACAGCTAATAAAGTAACAATGGAATTAAACGTAATAGAAAATGCGCTGAACGAGCTTGAAGCAGAGGAATTATTACCTCAGGTAGCTGTATATAGTTTGCCTGCAGGTACCCCATTAACAAAAGAGGTTATTGAACCTCCAAAGGTAGTAATAATTGTGCTTTGCCGGTTAAAATCTACTAGGTTACCTTTAAAGGCAATATTGCCAATACAAGGTGTTCCTTCCATTGAACGATGTCTTATAAATACATTAGCTATTCCAGGGAAGCACCAGGTCGTACTTGCTACGTCAGATATTGCACAAGATGATCCTTTGGAAAAGTTTGATTTAAATGGGAAAGTAAAAATTTTCAGAGGTGATCCAGAAAATACCGCTGATCGCATGTTCCAAGCTGCAAAACAAGAAAGTGCAAACATTGTCATACGGATTACAGGAGATTGCCCAGCTGTGTCACCAGAAATTAATACTTTTTTACTAGATGAACATTTGAAAATCGGTGCAGATTATACACAGGCAGAGTTAAGTACGTTACCTGTCGGAACAGCAGGCGATATTTTTACATTAGAGGCAATTGAACGACTACTACAAACCCCAAAACCTTTAACCTATGCAGAATACCTTCCGTTTTATTTTATTAATAATCCACATTTATTTCGTATCAATATAGTGAAACTTCCCCCACCATTTTGTTACCCTACTTGGAGGTTAACATTAGATGAACAACCGGATTTAGATATGTTCAATGAACTTTATAAAGGTCTGAATGTAAAATCTAAACCTTTATTTTTTTATCAAATAAAAGATTATATCCTTCAAAATCCTGAACTTATTGAAATGAATAATCATGTGAAATTGAAATGGGCAAATCAACAATCATTAGTAGATGAGCTAAATAGAGAAACGAAATTATAAGTTAATAAGTTATAGTGCTTTTAGTGAGGAGGGAGTATCTTGCTTGAAAAAAAAATTGCCTTTCGCGCCGACGCATCTATTGAAATAGGTACCGGTCATATTATGCGTTGTTTAACACTGGCCCAAGAATTGCGAAATAAAGGTGCTCAAGTATATTTCATTTGTCGTAAGCTGCAAGGTGATTTGCATCAATATATTTTAAATAAAGGATTTCATGTGTATGTATTAGATGGAGATGGTGAAAATACGAATTTCTTAAGTGCAAAAAACGGGAGTTATTTAAATTGGCTAAAATCTCATTGGTTTGTTGATGCGCAGCAGACCAATGAGATTTTGTCGCAACTTCCCAAGTGTGATTGGTTAATTGTTGATCATTATGGATTAGATAATAAGTGGGAGTCTGCTTTAAGAAAAAGTGTAAGAAAAATTATGGTAATCGATGATCTTGCAAATCGAATACATGATTGTGATTTGTTACTAGACCAAAATTTATACGATAACCTCAATGATCGCTATAAAGATTTAATACCAGAGCACTCATTAGTAAAATTGGGGCCTAAATACGCTATATTAAGACCAGAGTTTCATTCAGTTAAGAAGATTTCACGAAAAAGAACAGGGAAAATTGAGAGGATTTTTATTTTTTTTGGTGGCCATGATGTAACAAATGAGACATTAAAAACATTAAGAGCTTTACAAAATATAAACAAAGATAACTTAAAAATAGATGTTGTGGTAGGTAGCCAAAATCCTCATAAAGAGGATATTCAAACTTATTGTAAGAGTGTTACTAACGCTTCATATTATTGTCAAATAGAGAATATGGAAGAGCTTCTCGTAAGAGCGGATTTAGGGATAGGAGCTGGGGGCACAACCACATGGGAACGATGCTTTCTTGGATTACCTTCTATAACAATTACAACTGCCCAAAATCAAATTGAAGTAACCAAGGCTGTAGCGAAGGTTGGAGCTACATGGAATATTGGTACAGCTGAAAGTGTTTCGGATAAAGCAATTACGAAATGTCTAAACAAACTTTTATCAGATTCTAACATAGTGAAAGAAATGTCTAATAAAGCTCTTTCTATACAGTGTGCTAGTAATACAAATGAAATAGCAAAAATTATTTTAGGAGGATAGTATGTTAGATATTGGGGATTTTCAATTGGAAAGGTTAAAAAAGAAAGATTTAGAACTTATTTTAAAGTGGCGGAATACAAAAGAAATTCGCTCGGTTATGTATGAAAATCATCAAATAACAATAGACGAACATTTAAAGTGGTATGAAAAACTCGTAATGGATGATACAAAGATTGCAAGATTATTAACATATAAAGAAAAACCAATTGGATTTGTTAATTTTACAAAAATAGATAAAATGGATCGAACTTGTTATTGGGGATTTTATATAGGTGAAAAACAAAGTGTAAGACGTGCCGGAACTGTATTAGGTTTATTAGCATTAGACTTTATTTTTGAAATCAAAGACATACACAAAGTATGTGCAGAAATAATAGAATCAAACCGTATTAGTTTAAAATTCCATCAGAAACTTGGTTTCCTAGAAGAGGGAAGATATGAAAATTATATTTATAGGGGCAATGATTATGTTGATGTCATTACAATGACCTTGTCCCGTGAACAATGGGAGGAAAGAAAAGAATCTATAAAAAAAGAGCTTGAAGGTGAAAAAAATGAGTAATGTATATATCGGAGGTAGAGAGATTGGCAATAGTTTGCCACCATTTATTATTGCAGAAATGTCAGGAAATCATAATCAATCATTAGATAGGGCGTTGAAAATTGTAGAAGCAGCTGCGGAGGCTGGGGCACAAGGATTTAAAATTCAAACATATACACCAGATACAATGACTTTAAATATAGAAAATGGTGATTTTTTAATTCACGATACAAAAAGTTTATGGAAAGGAAAATCACTTTATCATTTATATAAAGAAGCATATACACCCTGGGAGTGGCATAAACCAATTTTTGATCGCTGTATAGAGTTAGGAATGATACCATTTAGTACGCCGTTTGATGAAACAGCTGTAGACTTTCTAGAGACATTAAATGTTTCATGTTATAAAATCGCATCTTTTGAAAATACTGATATTCCCCTCATACGTAAAGTAGCCGCAACAGGAAAACCAATAATCATTTCGACAGGAATGGCTTCAATTGCTGAACTAGATGAAACAGTAAGGGCTGCGAGAGAAGAAGGGTGTAAAGAATTAATTCTATTAAAATGTACAAGTACGTATCCTGCATCTCCAAAATCTACAAATATTGTTACCATACCTCATATGAAGGAGTTATTTAAATGTCAGGTGGGTTTATCCGATCATACACTGGGAGTAGGGGTATCTGTAGCAAGTGTTGCCTTGGGAGCTACAGTAATTGAGAAACATTTAACGCTCTCAAGGTCGGATGGAGGAGTTGATGCTAAATTTTCAATGGAACCAGCTGAATTTAAATTATTAGTAAGCGAAACTGAAAAAGCATGGGAATCTTTGGGGAATGTATATTATGGACCTACTGATATAGAAAAAAATTCTTTAAAATTTAGAAGATCATTATATGTAGTAGAAAACATAAAAGCGGGAGAAGTCTTTACAAATGAAAATGTTAAAGCTATTAGACCAGGGAATGGCTTATTACCAAAACACTTATCCAAAATTATCGGGAAAAAAGCGAGTAAGGATATAGAAAAAGGGACGCCTGTTTCATGGGATTTAATTTGATACCGAGGAAATTAGACCGTTTATAGAAAGGTTTATAATGAAAATGCTATTTTAGTAGGAGATAAATTTAAAAGGCCCTGTCTAAAAACAGCGCCTTTTAAAAGGGCAAGACATTCAACAACTGAAGGTACCTTTATATTACCATTATTGGGATTTTGATATCATGTACTTGGTGTTGAGAAATAAAAAGGCAATCGTCGCTGAATTGCCTTTTGATAAAACAGAGCACTTTCAAACATAATATATTCGAAGTTTTATGATATGTGTAAATAAAATAGCAGCTAGTGAAAACTAGCTGCTTAATACAGAAAAGAGAAGAACTACAGGGACGGTTAAATGAGTTCTGGCTTTCGCCTATCTTTAGTATTGACGGAATGTTTAGTTTTATCATTTTAGCCAAGAAGAATCCTTCCTCAAGGAACGCGAAGTGAGTAGGTGGGAGATGAATTGGCTTTGAACAAGGGATGGCAAGGAGCCATCTTAATTGTTCGACATACATAAAGTGTTACTTCACTATCTATCGAATGTACGTTCGGTATATAATAGTCATATACCGAAATGGAGGTGAATCAAATGATAATTAATAAAGCCTATAAGTTTCGTATCTATCCAAATCAAGCACAAGCAATTCTAATTAACAAAACGATAGGTTGTTCTCGCTTTGTATTCAATCATTTCCTATCCCTATGGGATCACGCATACAAAGAGACAGGAAAAGGCTTGATCTATGGTACATGCTCTGCCAAACTACCTGCCATGAAGAAAGAGCTTGTTTGGCTAAAAGAAGTGGATAGTATTGCGATTCAGTCGTCTGTTCGCAACCTTGCAGATGCTTATACGCGCTTTTTCAAAAAACAAAACAGCGCACCGCGCTTTAAATCTAAGAAGAACAACGTACAATCTTATACCACAAAACAAACAAATGAAAACATTGCCGTTGTAGGGAACAAAATAAAGTTGCCGAAACTAGGCCTGGTTCGATTTGCCAAAAGTCGCGAAGTAGAGGGGCGTATTGTCAATGCTACAGTTAGACGGAACCCTTCTGGTAGATATTTTGTGTCACTATTAGTTGAAACAGAAGTACAAGAACTTCCGAAAACACATTCTTACATTGGAATAGATGTAGGACTAAAAGATTTCGCTATCTTGTCAGATGGAACATACTATAAAAATCCGAAGTTTTTCCGATCATTAGAAGATACGTTGGCGAAAGCACAGCGTGTTCTTTCTAGAAGAATGAAAGGGTCTTCTCGCTGGAATAAACAACGAGTAAAGATAGCTAGAATTCATGAATACATATCAAATGCTAGAAAAGATTACTTGGACAAAATTTCAACTGAAATCATCAAAAACCACGATGTTATCGGTATAGAGGATTTGCAAGTATCGAATATGTTAAAGAATCATAAGTTAGCAAAAGCAATTAGTGAAGTATCATGGTCGCAATTTCGATCCATGTTAGAATACAAAGCAAAATGGTATGGCAAACAAGTCATTGTCGTATCGAAAACATTTGCTTCCAGCCAGTTATGTTCTTGTTGTGGATATCAAAATAAAGACGTTAAAAATCTAAACCTACGTGAATGGGACTGTCCCTCTTGTCGTACAAACCATGATAGGGATATTAACGCAAGTATCAATCTAAAGCATGAAGCGATAAGGCTTCTAACCGCAAGGACTGCGGGGTTAGCCTAATCAATTAGAGTTCGATAGAACTCTTTACTTAGGAATCCCTCACTTCTAAACAAAGTGAAAGTGGGGGTAGTTCAATGAAATGACTTAACGTAACAAAGTATCCTCCTGTAGCTTCTCCATCGATGATGGCACTATGTAGCTTTTGAATGTATGGTCGTCCAATAGATTCTTTTATATATCTTTTTACTTCAACAAATTTCACTTCATCATCTTTCCAAAGAATAATGTCTATTCCTCCATCATTAGAACCGGGTATAACTTACGCTTGGTATCCTCGAGAATTAAACAAGTCAGCGATTAAATATTCAAACTTTCGCAGGTCCATTTTTTCTAAATATTCACGATTTGCTTGTTCTCTTAAGTATTTCATGCGAATTTCTTCTTCAGAGACCTCGGATGCTTTAAGTATTATTCCTAATCCAAAAACGATGACTAATGAAATGATAGCCCAAATCATACAATTCACCTCAGTATGAGTATAACCAGCTTAACACTATTCTATCTCTTCATACCCAATACCCTCTATATGCAATTTGATAACTTTTGGAATAAGATATGCAACAGGAAATGTAGGAGTAGCGCTTTTAATAAAGTTTTTCATCGTATTTTAGGAAATTTGAAGCGGAATGGGAGTAAAACAATGCTAGGCAAAGAATACGTGTATTATCTCTATAAAGAAGGGATACTTCATGCAGTTGAGGTAGATTGCTCTTAATAAATGAAGTGAAATTAAAAAAGTACGAAGAGTTCATCAAATATATAAGCAGAAATAGTACGGTAAAATAACAGTGATTCATTTTTTACGGCTGCCAAATACAAAAAAACTTGAAGAGTTAGCACTTAAGTACAATACGTTTGTGAAGGTGGATGTAATAGAATAAATATAAAAAAGTATTAACAAGTTTGCAAACAAATCTGCTAACAACTATAAAAAAAGAAAATATCGCTGATATGTCATTTTCAATAATAGCTAAAATTAACTAGAATACACTGATACGAAATGCTCATATAAAAATCCTTAATACTAAAAATGTAGTAGCAAACTTGTTAAATTAATCCAAACGGTATTTATCCTCTATTCTTATTGAAGGTGCAATTGCATATTCAGGAAAATTGTGGTTGATTTCTATCGGGAAAAAACAAATTAAAATGCCTCTTCATAAAGTTGAAAAAACATTTTAATTTATTAAGAATGAGTATAGAAGAAAAGATATTATTAATTTAATAAATTAATGTATGTGTGATTGTATAGTAGTCGTTATAAAATGAATCCTCTCATGAAAAGTATGCTGGCTAATAACTCTTGCATGAATTTTTTCGACCATTACTCTTTTCGAAATCGTATCATTTAAATAAAAAGATACTTTGTTTAAGCAGTCTTCAAAACTGTTATAGGATACAATTTCATCTTTATTGAAGAAAGATGAAAGGTCAGATTTTTCTTCAATAATTTGAAAGCCTTGGCAAGCAGCAATATCAAAAGTACGATTATTAATGGTATTATTTTTCACTTTATTTTTATTTTTATTCTGTGGAAATAGATAACTACGATGAGGATTTAAAATAAGATTAGCATTATTATAATAGAGTGCAACTTCTTGAGGTGGAATCCATCCTTCTATAATCTTAATTCTTCGGTGATTCTTCCATTTTTTTAATAACTTATTTCTCCAGTGTTGACCAATAATAGTATAGTGATAAGGCGTTTTTTCCAAGAGAAATTGTATCAATTTTACTCGGTTAGGATAAGGATATCCAATAAACAATACTTCACTTTTATATTTTGGATTTTTTAGATTAGGTTTAAATACCTCTATATTAGTTGCTAATGGTAAGTGATATACATTGGTATATCCTAAAGCTGTGTAATATTTAAGTGCTTCGCTATCAATAGTAAATATAAAATCGAAGTTATTTAATAGAAGAAGAGAAGTATCTATATAAAATGGATCCTCAGTTAACCAAACAGCTAATTTAATGTTCCTTTTTTTAAAATATTGAATTGCTTTTTGTGGTAGATGATTACCTAATAAGGTGAATACAATATCGGGATGAAACGTTGTTGTAATGAAATCCAATTGCTGTATTAATTCACTTGGCTGTACTGCTAACCATTCGAAATTTTTATCGATAAGTGTTTCCAGTATGCTATTATCTAGATATTGATAGATTTTTGAGTAACCAGAAGTAATGTATAAGAGTTTCATATTTCAATCCCTGCTTTAGGTTTAAAATATATTATGAAATAAACGTGACACTTTCTATTTCTTTACAACTAATCTTAGTTATACTTGTAGTTGGAGGAGTAACTGAATTTTCCTCTTCTAATGTGACGATACAAGTATTAGGATTGAAATTTGTAAAAATAGCAGGTCCAATAATATTCCCAGATTTACCAGTTACAGTAACGACTTCACCCGGTTGTAAATTTTTAAAAATACTACATACTCCACCTGAACAACCAAATAAATTACATAAGAACAAATTTATCCCTCCTTTAAACAATATACTATATCATATGAAAGTTTGTAGAATGATGTGTAGACAAGTAACCTTTAAAAGAGAAAAAATTTAAACGAAAGCAACTTATTAAAAGAATAGGTCCAATAGAATGATACATTTTAGGGTATACTGACTAGATTTCACATAAAAAAAGACATTCATTGGAATGTCTTAAATATGGATTAAGTGAGAACAATATGAATTATCTTAAGGAGTGGTTAAAGTAACACTTTCTATATCTTCACAACTTATAAATATAGTATTGGTAGAAGAGGGGGTTATCACATCATCTTCTACCAATACTACTGCACAGATATTTGGAAAGAACAGTGAAAAAGTAGCAGGTCCAATAATTTGACCTGATCGAGTAGTAACTGTAACAATTGTTCCTGTTGGCCATGAAGAGAATAGAAAACAAGCTAAACCTGTACAATCAGCCACATTAAATCCTCCTAACTTTAAGTTTTGATTGAAATAATAAAGTCCAAACATTTTATAGTGTATGTGATAGTAATGTGAAGTGTTTGGACTAATAGAAGTCACTTCTCGGCTTTATCCTTTCATAATCAATTTGAAAACTATTCAACCCTACAATACTCAGAGTTAAAAAATACATTATGGTCAGAAGGTTTTTGAATGATATATCGTATAATTTATTTGCTAGCTAATTCATGGTCCAAATAGTATAAATCGGAATTATAAGGTGAGAAATAACGAGTACATGGGGTTGTGCTGAATGATATTTGAATAGGATGAAATACAAGGCTTAAGTTTTCGATAGTATTAATGGATATCCCGGGCAACTAGAAAATTTTAAAAATCAAATTTATATGTAATAATTTTTAAAAGGATTTGTTAAGGGTAATAAATGTTTTAAAAATGAAGCAACAAATTGAACAAAAGCGTTATCAGAAAAAAAGAACACAGATCAGTGCTCTTAGAAAGTATACTATATGGTTTTTGGATTAGTATATAATATCATATGCTTGTTTCTCTTAAGTGTGTAAACAAAATTAAATAAATAAACACAGATACATATGTGCTCTTTAAAAAAGTGATAGCTCACAAGGACTAATTTGCAAGCTGAATACACATGCCGATCCAAACGATATATACATGTTCCCATGCAAAATTAAAAGATTCTTTTATTTTTTGGATAGAAGTACCATTCCTCAAAAATGGAGCTTAATAGTGAAAGTGGGGGTAGTTCACATTAGATTAATCTCACAGAATGAGAAAATGTAATATGCTCCTATTTGAGAGTTTTTTTTATTATTGGTAATTTCATGTACCGTATTTAATAATAAATCCAATTGGGAAGAAGTGAACCAGGATGAGCTTCCTGCAAGAGTGAAAGAAAAACTTGCTGCGAAATAATAAAAAGGATTTGGCCTTAAAGGTCAAATCCTTTTCTGTTTTCAAAATCTTCTTCTGAAATGAATATGAATCCATATCTTTTAAATCGAGGAATTCTAAAACATAAAATACGTTTACTTGAGTTCTTTAGGTAGTTAGGGTTTGATATACTAACTTAAAATAAAAATGTTGAGTAGTTCATTTTTAGTATACATCAATATATCTGAATTAAAAATGCAATTTTGCATTGAAATATCTGCAGTACCAATTCCATACTAGCCTCAAGTCTATCTCAGTGGGAGCATTGTTGTTACTAGTTGGTGGAGTCATTTTCTTAAAACATAAAAATACATAAAAAGAGAAGTAAGGACAAGTTACGTAAAATTGAATATGATTACACGCAGTGAGAAACAAGAATTAGAAACGTGTATGATGTATTGATGGCTACATGTTATGGGGGGAGGATACTTGTTATTGGAAAAAGTATTTAGTGAAAACATAAATTGAAGTGTTTGTATAAAAAACCTCCCAAAGGAGGTTTTTTATGAAGATAAACGTTTTGAAGCAGTCATCTTTTTAACTTTCATAATAATTTCACGTTCTAACATTTCATTTTTCTTACCAATTCGGCTTCCAATAAAGAAAACATCGATTAAAGCCCAGAAACCAAGTCCGCCAAGAGTCAGTGTCATGGCAATTGCCATACCAAAGTCACGTGCGTAGTAGCGGTGACCACCAAGTCCGCCTAGAAAAAACCAAATTAGGTAAGCAAGTCCTTTTGATTTTTTCTTTTTCTCAAACTCTGAAGTAACAAGAACCATTTGATCCGTTGTTAAGTCCTTTTTCAATAGTAGGTTATCCATTAAAATTCTCCCTTTAAATGTAAAATATAATTATTTCGAATATAAATATATCACAATATTAACTTTAATGTAATAACCCAGAAAAATATTATTGGTAATTCAAAAATTAATGGTTAAATACAATTTAAGGAATATGGTCAATCATTTGTGTGAAATAGCTTGTGTATACCATGTGGGATACTATAATTAATTTTCAATTTCATTTCAAGAACAATGGAAACAAAAGAGAAATCGAAACGAAATCATGAAAGAAACTATATTAAAAGCACTATGATTTAGAAATAGAAAAGGCCTCATCAAATAAAGATGACATTGGCGGGTCAGTTTCAAGTTGTCTAAAATTTAAAGCACATTTGTAGAATCGTGGAGAAATAAGAGATTGTTTGTTCGGTTCGCATAGCGAATCTGTTATTTAATTAAAACAAGAGATTAAGAAATATATAACATACATAATTATTATAGATGTCAATGGAATTCAAAAAAGGTGAAACTATTGAATACAGAAATAGTTTTTTGATGTTGCCTAGCTTCTTTAATGTCTTTTATAAAGGAGACAGATCACTTTATAAGAGTTCGTTGTTACTATATATAATCATTAAGAGTATGTTTTGTTGGATCAGTATTTCTCAATAACAACAGCTATACATCCCATTTACATTTATTGTATGTAAGGCGTATGCTAGATTTAGTTGTAATGAATGGAAGGGAGCTGTGTTTTTGAACAGAAAAGTTTTTTCTTCAGTTTTACTATCGTCACTTTTGTTTTTAGGGGTAACTGGCTCAGGAGGAGTAGAGGCTTCTATGATTACACAAATAAAGTATAAACAAGGAGGGGCAAAGTACATATATACAAATGCACCAGAAAGTGTATACGATAATCCAAATATGGGATCAAATTTTGAAGCTGGTAAGTATGCTTACTACACAAATGAAAGAATATTAGAAGCAAATCAAGAGTATAGTGCTGAATTTTTTAATCGAAATTATACTGGAGGTCAATTGAAATTTGGATATGCTATACACAATGAAGATCGTCAACCGCAAACTATAAGAATTAAAAATAGTGCTGTAAATGCAGCATATCCGGTTAGTTCTGATGGTTCATGGGATATAATGGGCATTACATCTAGTACTATAGTTCAATATGGAAATAGTAACAATGATCAAGTTATTACTATTCCAGCAGATGGACATGTATTTATATTAGAAAAAGATGTAGAAGATACTTTTGCAGTTAATGGAAAAATTAAGTTTATTTCGAACGCAAAATTAACCCTACGTCAATTTGTTTCAAAGAAAAAACCAGATGGACAGTTCTCTAGCCCAGCAGAAATTTTTGATCCTATAAAAATAACACAGGTTAAAAATTATAATAAAACTACTTCAACTGCTAATTATAATTACGATGAGAGGTATGCTGTTATTGATAATGTAACAACAAGTACCTTTTATGTAGGTTCAAAGACAAGTAAAGCATATCCTCAACCTCGTGTTGGTATTAATGAATACGAAGCACCTATATGGTATCTAGAAAATTCTAACCCGACACTTGAAGGGAACTATGGAATTGTTTATGATTTTCAATTTAAAAATGCGGCAGGAAAGAAAATTAGAATTAAGCCTGAAATTATATCAGAAAATGATAAGTCAACCGATCCAGAGAAATTCCCGCCACTAGCATTTTTTTCACAAGTAACGTACTGGACTTTAGGAACTTGGAAAAGTACAACCAAATTAACTAAACCTGATCAATATCATTATATAACTATTCCAGCAGATCAACATGTGAAATTTATATTACCGGGTGGTAATAATGGCAATAACCTTTTTGAAATTATAGAATAATGTTTTGAAAGTTAGAATTAAATAAATAGACAGAGTCAAATTGTTGATGCCAATTTAAATAAAAATGTAAGAGAATAAAAAAATCCTCAGTTGCTTTTTAAAAGCGCTGACGATTTTTTTTTAAAGTCTCATAGCTAGACTTAATTATTAAAAGCTAAATAAATTTCTATATAGTGTAAAATTAAAGAAATTAAATAGGAATTTGGGACTATATTTGTTTTAAAGGGATTGAGGTGGATCTAATTTCATTGAATCTATCATAACTTTAATATTTTTCGAATTACCTTTAACAGATAGTTTCACTTTTTCAATTTCCATTGTTTTTGAAAAATCTTCATTTCCTATTGAACCAATTAACTGGTCTAATTCATTAGTCCATGTAATGTTAGTAGCTTGAATCATTGCTTTAATCGTAGGTATATCTGCATAGCCAGTATACATAATTCCATCAATTACTTTTCCGCTTTCTCCTAACATAACACTTACCCATTTCATATCTTGATCTGATTTATCTACTTTTTTAGGGTAATAAAACCTATATGTATTGGATTGCTTTTCTAGTTCAAGATTAAATGGAAGAATTTCAATACCTTGTGTTGATAAATTACTCTTAATTTTATTATAGTTCTTTAAATATTCTTCTGCTGTCATATGTTTAAGCGC
Organism: Bacillus cereus group sp. BceL220; assembly: GCF_051776965.1. Classification (NCBI taxonomy): domain Bacteria; kingdom Bacillati; phylum Bacillota; class Bacilli; order Caryophanales; family Bacillaceae; genus Bacillus; species Bacillus cereus group sp. BceL220. Next base: position 54,855 of record NZ_JBPWBC010000015.1, read on the forward strand.
AACTTTTTCTTTTACATCCACTGGTTCTTTTTCGGTTGCTTCTAATTTGTTGAGAGTATCTTTGTGTTCTATATTTGTGCAACCTAACAGGCTAGCCGCTATCAGAAAGGTTCCGAGTATAAGTATTTTCTTTGGCATAAAATCCCTCCTTAAGTGATATAGGAAAAATGCCGAAAGAGTTGATATCCTTAACAATTTCGGCATTTTTCAAGTTTGGATACTTAATGTTTTTTATAACGAAAAAGAATCATTTATATGATCTAATTGATTTAAGAAAGAACAGTACAATTAGTCCTGAAATAAATAATAAGACCCCATTTATTAATAAGATTAATGGTGGACCATATATGTCAGCGAAAAATGAGGAAATTGCTAAAGCAACTGGTGATGCAATACTCGTAAGAGAACCAAGTGTTCCAAAAGTCCTTCCCTGTAACTCAGGATCTACCTCAACTTTAATAATCACATTGACAAGCAATGTACAAAATGAAAAAAGTATTCCTAAGAGGAGAATTAATGGTACTGCATAAAGAACAGATGGAGCAAAAGATAGCCCTACAAAGATTGGAGCTAGTAAAACCATACTAAGGATTATCCACCAACCCCGTCGATGTAACTTATTATCAAAAAAGATAATAATGCCTGCGCCTAACATATAACCTATTGGAATGCTAGATTCAATTATCCCAAATTCAATCGGATTTGCCTTCCACACTTTTACAGACATTACTTGAATAAGCATTAATGAAGCAGTGAAAAATGTGATTAAAGTAGGCGAGAGTATAATAACAGATTTAGCAAAAGGGTTCTGCCATATATACTTGAAGCCTGCAACAAGGTCCTCCTGAAATGAATTTTTGATTCCTGTTTTCTTTGTAGAATTAGGAAACTTTCCACTTAATAACACTAAAATAGCGGATAACATAAAAGTAACTGCGTCAACTGAGATAGCAATGCTACCACCAAATGCTGCAACTACAACTCCTCCTATTGCTAGCCCCGAAATACGAGATACATTATCTGCTACATTTAATACTCCAGTAGCTTGTTGAACTTTGTCTTTTCCTACAATATCAACTAAGGAAGCATGGAATGCAGGAGACTGAAATAATCCTGCACAAGAAGTAAGAGCGGTTAAGATAATAATAAGAATAAAGGGGGTACCGGGTATTGCAATACAAAATGCGATGCTTAGTATTAAAAGACTTCTTATTATATCTGTTATCCACATTAGTTTTCTGCGATCTACCCTATCTGCAACAGTACCTGCAATGGAAGAAAACAACATGCTCATGACCATATGAGTTATGGCAATTGTAGACATTAATTTGGCACTTCCTGTTGCTTGTAGTACCCAAAGGTTTAAAGCAATACTGTGAAATGAATTTCCGAACATTGATAAGGTATAACCTGTAAATACAAAAGTAAATGTACGATTTTTCCATAATGTCTTTTTCGAAGAAACAGCAAGAGCGGAATCTAATTCGACCTGTTGTTGCATAGTATTGTCACCTCACAAATTTAAGTATCTAATTTATAAAAATTTGTTTGCAAACTAATAGTGGTGAACTTTAGTAATCAAGTTAATTAGATGATTAATAAAATGGAATCTAATTGTAAAATAGCTATATTAATATAAGATATTGTTATTTTGAGGTAAAAACGGTAGGTATGAAATGGATTTAAGTACATACATGTTGGAAAAATAAAACGCAATATAAATTGACCATAGAAATCTTAGAATGTAAGTGGATTTAAATTGTTATGAAATTAAATTACGAGAAAATATCTACTAATGGCATTATTAAATTTGTAGAAGTACATCTTTAATTAAGAAAATTTTAAATAGCATTTAGGAAGGAACATTTTAACTGTACAATACGGTTTTAAATTTTATATAAGATTTTTACAAATAAAATATTTCTCCAGATTATTTTGAAATTTCTTTACAGCTTTTCCCTAGGTTTTTAATATTTGTAAGATCGAAAGCTATATTTATATTTTATAGTTTATTTTGGAATATAAGATTGGTATTAGTAGTATAAATAGTATTTTTATTAATAATCTAGTATTTATTTTTAATACTCCTCTCCGCATAAAGTTTTACCAAATATTTTCAGGTGAATATTACCAAATAAAAAATGTTTTGTCTATGTATTTTATTGGGGCTATATTTTGTAAGCATAATTCTATGTAAGAATTTTCTATATTTATCCCCCCTATATAATGACATTTTTTCCCTTACTTCGACATAAATCAAATGGTACAGTTTATAGGACAAATATAGAACCCACTTGTAGACATTATTTTGTATGAAAAATTGAATCGAAACATGAGTTACTAGTTAGGAGGCGAAATATATTTTAACTATTTTTCAAATAGTACTTAAGGGTAGAGTGCTAAACGTTTGAAAATAGCTGGTAAATGCTTCTATGGGATGGAGGTTGTCATTTGAAAGAAAAAGATAAGCTTAAGGTGAATGGGAACAACGTTAATTTTTCTAAAGATATAATCTATCAAATTGTAACGGACAGATTCCATAATGGATGCCCATCATATAATCCCAAAGGGGGATTATATGATGAATCTAGGAAAAATAAAAAGAAATACTTTGGTGGAGATTGGATAGGGATTATTGAAAAATTAAATACAAATTATTTTACTGAACTAGGTGTGACGTCATTATGGATATCTCAACCGGTAGAAAATATCTTTACTCCAATAAATGATTTGGTAGGAAGTACTTCATATCATGGATATTGGGCTCGTGATTTTAAAAGAACAAATCCTTTTTTTGGGACATTTGAAGACTTTCAAACCTTAATAACAACCGCTCATGCAAAAGATATAAAAATTATTATGGATTTTGCACCTAATCACACTTCGCCTGCATTACATGATGATGCGACCTATGCTGAAAATGGTAGATTATATGATAATGGATTGTTACTTGGTGGATACGATAATGATTATAATCATTATTTTCATCATAATGGTGGGACGGATTTTGAAGAATATGAAGACGGAGTTTATCGTAATTTATTTGATCTTGCAGATCTAAATCACCAAAATATAGCTATTGATTTATATTTTAAAGAAGCTATTAAACTATGGCTAGACCAAGGGATAGATGGTATACGAGTTGACGCAGTAAAACACATGTCATATGGCTGGCAAAAAAGTTGGCTAAATTCAATCTATAATTATAGACCAGTATTTATTTTTGGTGAATGGTATATCAATCCGAATGAGTATGACCATAGAAATATTCATTTTGCAAATAATAGTGGTATGAGTTTATTAGATTTTAGTTTTGCTCATAAAGTACGTGAAGTTTTTCGAGATGGAATGGATTCCATGCGTGGGTTACACAAAATGATTGAAGAAACATATCAAATTTATAATGATGTAAATAATCTTGTTACTTTTATTGATAATCATGATATGGACCGTTTTCACATTAATGGACAAAGTAAACGTAGAATAGAACAATCATTAGCATTCTTGTTAACTTCAAGGGGAATACCTTCTGTATACTATGGTACAGAGCAGTATATGGTTGGAAATGGAGATCCGAACAATCGTGGTCAAATGGAATCTTTCGATGTGAATACAGATAACTTTAAGATAATACAATCTTTATCTTCGCTTCGTAGTTTAAATTATGCACTTCCATATGGAAATACCAAAGAAAGATATATAACTGATGATATTTATGTATATGAAAGGTACTTTGGAAGTGATGTGGTATTAATAGCGTTGAATCGAAATTTAACAGAAGGATATGAAATAAAAGATGTTAAAACAATTCTTCCTTCTAGAAAGTATAAGGACATATTAGATGGCCTTTTAGATGGTAAAGCAATTAGAGTTGAAAATAATAATATAGAGTCATTATGGCTTGGACCTGGGTCAGTACATGTTTGGCACCATAAAGGAGTAAATAGTATACCTTTAATAGGAACTGTGGGACATAAAATGACAACAGTTGGTCAAATAATTTGTATTGAAGGATGTGGTTTTACTTCTAAAAAAGGATCAGTATTATTTGAGAAAAAAGAGGCGGAAGTTATTTCATGGTCACACACTAGTATAAAAGTAAAAGTTCCAGCAGTGAACGATGGTAAATATGAAATTACTGTTGTAACAGATACAGGAACTAGGAGTAATATCTATAAACATGTAGAGGTCTTCAATACAAAGCAAGTTTGTATTCGATTTGTTATTGAAAATGGATATGAAATACCAGAGAGTGAAGTTTTTATAATGGGGAACACATATTCATTAGGAAATATGAATCCTGGCAAGGCAGTAGGGCCATTTTTTAATCAAATAATGTATCAATTTCCTACGGGTTATTTTGATATAAGTGTTCCGGCTGATACCTTGCTTGAATTTAAATTTATTAGAAAGATCAATAACACACTATTGATTGAAGGCGGAGAGAATCATAAGTATCGGACCCCGAGTTTTGGAACTGGAGAAGTGGTTGTAAAGTGGCAAACTGCAGAAAAAACTATCTTGGTGGAGTCTTAACTATATGGGTCTACTTTTTTTCAATTGTAATTAAAATCGGGGGATTTCATTCTGGTAGCTAAAACAAAAGCTTATACAGAAAAATTCTCTTAAAAGTTAATAAAGGGTACGATTTTAAAGGGAAAACTAGAAAAGAACTGGATTAATGAAAGTGAAAAATAGAAAATTGGAGGTTACTATGGAACGAGCTTCTAAAGTGATTACGATTGAAAATTTTCATTCTGAAATACTTGAGAATAGTAGGAAACTATTCATATATTTACCACCTGGTTATGGAAGCAATTCGTACCAAAAGTATCCTGTATTATATATGCATGCTGGGCAGCGCTTGTTTGAGCCAGTAATAAAAAATGATGAATCATGGAATGTCCACAAGACGACTGATATGCTAATTTATGAAGGTAAAATTCAAGAGATAATAATAGTAGGTATAGCACATAAAAGAATCATAGAAAATAATGAGTTTTGTCATTTCATTTCACCAGATAAACATATAGAATGCTCAGGGTTATTATATGAAAAATTTATAATCAATGAGGTGAAACCTTACATTGATGAAAATTTTAGAACATTGACTAATGCTGAAAATACAGCTCTAATAGGGTCATCAGCAGGTGGTTTATCAACTTATAATATTGGTTTCCGCAATCCTGAAGTGTTTGGGAAAATTGGGATGTTATCTCCATTCTTTGTGAAAGTTGAAGATGATCATTCGGAATTAAAATTATATGAAATGTATGAAGGAAAAAAAGAATTAAAAATATGGATGGATATAGGTAGTGCGGAAGGTTTTTTCTTGGTAAAACATGTGAGAGATATTGCAGAAACTTTATTGGAAAATGGTTACAAATATAGAGATGATTTAATTTTTTATCAGGATCCAAATGGTGCACATTTTGAGAAAGACTGGGGAGAACGTATGCATCTACCATTAATATATTTCTTTGGAGATATTGGCAATATAGTTAATGTTACATTAGATGGTCGAGATGTAGTTGGATTAACTGGAATGAAAGTGAAAATTAATCCAATTGTTACGTACGATAATGGTTTTGAAATGAGTGTTTTAGATGGTGTATTTTTAGTTGATAACCCAGACGTGCTAGAGGTTATGGGGGATGGAACAATTATACCTAAGAAAATAGGAGAAGCCGAAGTTACCTTTGTGACACAAGGTGTAAAAGGAATACCTAAAAAATATAAGGTAATAGAAACATTATCAGAATTTGTAGATGTTTCTGTAACAGTCGAAGTACCTGAAAATACACCAGTTGGTGAACGAATTTATATGAGTGTAGGCATGATACTAGATAGAATAGAAAAAAATCGTTTTGCAGGGAATTTTAAAGTGCCAAGGGACCTTGCATGCAGGTTTAAGTTTTCAAGAGGCTTTAGACTCTTTGAAGTGGATAAATTAGGACAACCTATTCCAAATAGAAAATTTAAAGCTACTAAGGACTTACAGTTGAATTATACTGTTGAGAACTGGATAGGGCTGTAAAAAAATAAATATGGGGTGAGTGCTGTAGTGAAAATGAAAGAATTAATTCCAACTTTTGATGTCCCTTATTATTATTCATGCTATATACCAATTCTTCACGATAAATTAAAAAGTATGGGTAGCGTTAGTTACATGAGTTTAATAGCGAATGAAGAGTTATATAGTATACCATCATATCGTATGGATACTATCACATCGATACCTTCTGTAGCAAGATATACACAGTTGTTAGAATATAATCAAACATTTCGTATGGAGAAACATGTATATTCTAATTTCGAAAAGGGGCTTCAATATATAAAAGAATGTTTGAATCGTCAAGAAGTATTTATTGCCTTAGGAAGCACCTTTTTTCTACCATATAGTAATGATTATTTGAACCCCAAATTTATAAAAAGTCATATAGATGTCCATACGGATAAATATGTTACAGACCATTACCTCGCAATTAACAAACTTACAGAAGATAAAGTATTTGTTCAAGATCCAGTTCCTAATAAATTTATGGGTGAGATATCAATGGAGGAGTTCCATTCTTTTTGGAAAGGAGGAAAAGCTATACCTGAATTGGCTCAAGCAAAAGGTATAGAAAGGATTTCACCTTACTCATCAATTGATGTAATTATACAAGAAAAAATAAGCGTGGAAAATCTTGGAGATATTTTTTTAAGAACACTAAAAAAAATATCAAGTGAGTATGTTCGAGGTTTAATTATGCAAAAAAACAATAAGATATATTATTTTGGTAAGATTGCAGCCCTGGAACTTAAAGAAAATATAAATGAAGATTTTCATAAACAAAGAAATATGTTCCCTTTGTATTTGAAATGTTTATTTGATATGAGATGGAGTAGATATTTTTTATATGACTTACTTATAGACATGAACGAGTTATTTAAAGATAAATTTATTCATATTACTAGTGAGTTAATGGATATAAAACAATCATGGGAAAGACTGTATAAGATTGCACATATTAAATTATTAAAAAAAGATAGTAACTTAAGTGATCTCGAATCTTTTAATTTGATAATGATGGATATTATTAATAGAGAGTGTGTCTTACATGAGAATATTTTATTTCTTCTGCAACATAATTATAGTCTTCAATCTTAATAGGGAAAAGATAATTGAGAGAAGGAGAGTAAGGTTACTACGTATACTGACAAACTTTATCAGTAGAAGAAGTGTATTTAGTGTTCATGTTATACAGTACTAGAGTTGCTGAAAGGAACTCTTCATAGTAAAAAGATGATTCATAAAAAGGAGTGTATTTACTTGGAAGATACAAATAAAGAAAAAATTATTCAAATCGTATTGTGCTGTGTTGAAGAAGTGAATGAAAATCTTGAAAATAAAATTGATCTTGAAAAAGGAGTGAAAGCACATCTTTATGATTGGGAAGGGTATTTAGATTCGTTAGGATTGGTATCTTTACTGGTAAGTATTGAACAAGGCTTGGAAGACGAATTGGGTTTATCAGTTGATTTGGTTAATTTAGATACAATGTCGCAACATAATAGCCCATTCAAAACAATAGAAACATTAGTTGCGTATATTTTAGAATGCCAGGAACAATTAAAATCACTGACATGACAAAATATTAAAGGAGAAAATTTAAAAGGAGGTTAGGTATGCATATTGATTTTTTATTTGAAAGATTTGAAATGAATAAAGAATGCGAAGCTATTGTTTGGGAGGATAAAACTTACACATATGAGTGGTTTCTAAATCAAATAAAGATTTATACAAGGGAGTTAAATGAACATAGAAAGATGGATTATACAATAGTCTCTTTGGAAGCGGATTATTCTCCATACTCTATAGCAATGTTTTTAGCACTTATTGAATTAGGATGTACTGTAGTACCGATATTAAATTCATTGGTTGACAGTAAGAAGAAAGAATACTATGAAATAGTTGAATTAGAAAATGTAATTAAAGTTGAAAGGGCAAGCTTTGAAATAATCAATATACAAAGGGATTACATTCAAAATGAATTATTATTACAACTGAAAAAGTTAAAACATCCAGGATTAGTATTGTTTTCATCTGGTACAACCGGACGTAGTAAAGCAATTGTACATGATTTTACATTACTTCAAAAGAAGTACAGTGTCGCAAGGAGTGCAAAACGTGTTATACCATTTATGTTATTTGATCACATTGGGGGAGTTAATACTCTCTTCCAAATTATTTCCAGCTCAGGGTGTTTGGTAATTATTGATGATCGTACCCCTAATCGAGTATGTAACATGATTGAGAAACATCAAGTACAAGCTCTACCCGCATCACCAACTTTTATAAATTTACTTATACTGAGTGAGGTTTATAAAAAGTATAATTTAAATAGTTTGCAGACCATTTCTTATGGATCAGAAGTTATGCCTGAGGCTACACTAAGTAAAATAAACGAAATATTCCCTCATGTTAAAATTACACAAATGTATGGGTTGTCAGAATATGGAGTTTTATATTCGCAATCTAAATCGAATGATTCTTTGTGGATCAAACTAAGCGATAAGAATATTGAGTCAAGAGTAGTGGATGGAATGTTGCAGATCAAATCAATGTCTACAATGATTGGCTATATTAATGCTCCAAGTCCATTTACTCAAGATGGCTGGCTTATGACAGGAGATATGGTGGAAGTAGATGAAGATTATATTAAAATTTTAGGAAGAAAATCAGAGATTATAAATATTGGCGGAGAAAAAGTATTTCCAGCTGAAGTTGAAAATGTAATACAGGTAATGGATGGAGTAGAGGAGGTTGCTGTTGTTGGTGAAAAAAATGCAATCACAGGGCAAATGGTTAAGGCTGTGGTTAAATTAAGTACAAATGAAAGTGTAAGTGAATTTAGAAAGCGATTAAGAGAGTTCTGTAAAGATAAACTACCATTATATAAGATTCCACAGAAAGTGGTATTAACAACTGAGAAAATGCATACAGAGCGTTTTAAAAAAGATAAGAAGGTATTTATGTAACCAAAAGTTGAAGTCCTTTTATACAATAATTTAAAAGTAAATTATAAATCCCTTATATTTTGAAAAAACTTTTTCAAAATATAAGGGATTCTTTTTATTTTTTTCGGATCTAAATTGAGTAATTCATATAAATAAGCTTCTTCGCAAAATAAAAATTTACGTGTTAAGGAGAAACTTTATGTTTATAGAGTTTGTTGTTGTTTATTATTACGATTCGATAGGAGTTTATCTAATGATATAGGTTGGCTGTTATTTACTACAAAAAATAAAGAAACAGCCAATAATAATAAATCAAATTCATACCCTCCTATAAATCCTTGATCAAATTTCACAGTAATAATAGCTCCGGCTATAAGTAAAGAAAATAAGGTTGAAATAATTCGTGTACCAAGCCCCAGAATAACTAAAATTCCACCCACTAGTTCAAGAATTGCTACTGGATATGCAAGCCAATCGAATATTCCTAGGCTGTTGAAGAAATTTTCCATATTATGAATGCCATCTTGAAATTTTGTGAGTCCATGAGCAAAAAAAGTTAACCCTAATACTAATCTAATAATGAAAAAACTTAAATCATTTTTGTTTGACAATTGATTTTCCCCCATTCAGTGATTTTGAAGTACGATTAGCCATAGATTTTTCCGTTTCCTTATTCTATTGATCTATATATGATATAGAATCAAAAAACAGTATATTTTTTTTGTTTTTCAACTTTACTACTTGATCACTTTTTGTTTATAGGAATAAGGTTCTATCCCTTTAATATCCATTTCAATATCCTGAAGTACTGTATTGTTAATCGATCCTTCAATTACTCCAAATGTTTTATTTAGGATGTGACCGGCACTTTTAAACCCAACATAATGTCCACGAACCATACTTGGAAAACATGCACCTAACATGCCTTGTACTGTTATAATTGATTGGAAATGTAGAACCTCAGTAATTAATGTTCCTATCATTGCTATTTTGATTTTACTATTTGGAGGCACTTTAATAGAATGTTCAATTGAAGGAGAGATATGAATTGATTTTGAATTACTTTCGCCTACAAAAGTTGAAATATTAAATACATTACCCGATTGAAATTTACCTGCAATGATGAGATCTGATTTTAAAGTTAAACCTGTAATAGATTTCGAAGTCCAAGATTGTATATTTACCCATTGTTCTTCTATGGTCACTACAATCTCTTTTTCTTCATTATTAGGATTACATACAAATTGTTCCTTTAGGGTTATTTCATTTATTGAAGGTTTTTCAGGATCTCGAAATATAAAAGGTCCCAGCATTTTATAACAAGCATGATCATAACGTTCAGTAATAGCAGGCTTATTATGAATTGGAAACGTCTCATTATTTACTGCAATTTCATCAGGAAGTATTCCATAAAGATCTTTAAACGCATCCATTATGGAGTCGGTAGTTGAATCTAATGAATCTAGATCTGAAAAAGATAATTTTTCTTGTATAATCATACTAATGCTCCTTACCTATTTGTGTATTTTATTTGTTTGATCGTGGTTAAAAGACAATTAAAATATGAAGCAGAGATAAACTAATAGTTTGACAGATAGAATAATTAATAACTTTTGAGAATAAATTCCATTTTGTGCTGTGGGATTCCTATCAATTAATACTCGTTAAAAATTTATAAAGATTTGATTGAATTTTAGGAAAATAGAGGTTGTTATTGGAAATCTAACTAAGGATAAAGTTATGGATCAATAAAAGGATTATTAAGGATGGAAAATAACGGATGAATAGCAGAGAGATGAATGCGAACGAAAGAAAATCTTGTGGATCATAAAGAATTTTAGAGCTAGAGGTATAAATAACAGCACAGATAAGGTTGAAGAAACCTATATCAACTCTAGCTAAATGATAAAAGCCCTGCAGGGGATGCAGGGCAAGACTAAGGGTATTGAAGAATTGTCGATTCTAAAAGTAAAGGACTTCTTGGAATATTTTAAGTTTAACACGTAATATATTAAAACGTTATATAAAGATGTTACAGAAATTTGAATATAAAAAAACTCTGATAAATATTATGAAAAAGTTGATAATCTATAGAAGCTATAAGGGATTATATTTGTAAAAGTGTCTTTATAAAGTTAATAGGACGGGATTTTGTTTGTCGTAATATCCGGGAATCTAGTAGAATGCACTGCCTAATAGACAGGTTCCTGGATATTACGATGCGTGAAAGCATCAAAAAAGCTCGTACAGAAGCACAGACCGGTTGATACACATATCGGTAACTAAGACATATTTATTACACCAAAAGTACCAAAAAACGTTATTCTTTTTAAACCAGCTAGCTAGACTAGTCAGAAAACGATTACAGTAGAATATAGTGGGCTCGTAGACGTCACATTAAATGTTTGATAGGAAGTATTTCCTATATTGTTACGGTCAAAGTAAAGGGGGATGACGGAGAAATATATGGTTTTTCTTCAAAATAAGGGAATATTCCTGTTGATACAGTATTAAAATTAAGCGTGGCATCTCTACCAACATATTCAATTCTAGAACAAAATTAAACGTTTAGCATTCTCAAGTCACACCTGTGTAAAATTAGGGAGAAAATCTTCTTCTTTTTACGGGAACGCACTTATTTCAAAATGCTTCACAATACGGCTCCATACAATTATTTTGAAACATGAAGGGATTGTATGGAGCCGTATTCTGCTTTATGTGACCTATTAAAATCTATTTTATAGAGAAAGAGGGAATACAATATGGCAAGAGTAATTTTTATATCTGAGGTTTCATTACCAGGACCTCTGCCTGGGCAATCAAGTCGTTCCAGTGACAATTTTGATTTAGATAGAGCTCCTTCCAACGCAACAAATTATTATTTCGAAGTTGACTCACCATTAGCACCCGGGGATATTCCTAATATAGTTTTTGATGTAGTTGACGATATATCGAGTGGTGCAGATAAAATTCTATACGGTGGGATTCGAAATGGCTATACTGGATCAGTCAAAAGAGATGCTGGCGTGTATATTGTATATAAGTCAGGGGCTACTAAACCTTTTAGAGTGAAAATATTCGCTACTGTATAAGGGAATTCTGTGATAGAACATCATACAACTAGCTTTTAAGAGCTAGTTGTGAAAGCTACAAGAAGAAAATATCAAATATGTTGTCATCAAACATACACAATATATAAGGGAGGTTTATGTATGAATAAAAACAATAATGAAATTACGGAGGTACCTTGTTCAGAATGTGGAGATATAGATTATAGAGATATTATGAACATGAGCAAACAGGGAGAATATGTAGCGCAACAGAGTGTTGTGTTAACTGCTATGAATACATCTTTTCAGGTAATTAGAACCCTTTATCAAGCAAATAAAGGTACCCTTTCGAAAGCAGGGGGCGTTATTAAATCCATATTCACTTACCTTTGGAGACAAAAAAATTCCCAAGAAGAATGGGATAATTTTATGAAAGCGGTAGAAATACTCATCGCTGAAGAACTGTCAACCTATGCTCGAAATGATGCAATAGCATCCGTAAGAGGGTTAGAAAACGTACTCAACGAATACCAAGAGGCACTTGACGATTTAGCTTTGGACCCTACAAATTCGGCGCTTAAAGATGAAGTGAAACGTTGGGTGACTACAGTCCATGGTCAATTTGAAGCTACAATGCCAACATTGGCAGTGGGTGGGTATGAAGTTCAGCAGTTAGTCGCGTATGGAGAAGCGGCCAATCTTCATTTAGCCTTTTTACGAGATGTTGCTAAGTTTGGATATCAATGGGATTTAGACAAAACTACAGTGGCAAACTATTATAAGGATCTCAAAGAAAACACACAAATATATACAGATCATTGTGTACGTACGTATAATACAGGCTTAGAAAAAACAAAAAGTTTAATGGGGGCCATTAATCCAAAAGATTATAATAAATATCCATACTTAAATCCATATGCAAATGGCTCCACAAACTTTTATAAAAAAGTACTTCAGTGGAATGTGTGGAATGATTTCCGAAGAGACATGACGATTATGGTATTAGATTTAGTCGCTCTATGGCCAACATTTGATCCAGAGGTATATACGAATCCAGAGGGTGTAGACCTAGAACTTTCACGAGAAGTGTATTCAACAGCATACGGTAGATATGGGAGTAGTACTCACGGAGGAGATTGGAAGAGTTGGGAGGTTATGGAGACTGCTGTTGATCGTTCACCGCATCTCGTCTCATTTCTAACAAACTTAGCTATTTATCAGAAAACATATTCATCTAGTTCAACGAATACAAAACTAGATCAGTATGATGGCGTAATCAATACACTTAAAACGGTAGGTTCAACTAGTACCTTTGAAGATGGATTTGCACCTATATCTAAAGAAGCATATAGATCTGTAAAAAACATTCCAGGTGAGTATATAAATGGCGTTGATTTAAGGTTAGGCATGGTTCCGTGTTCTTTGACTTTCAAAACGTATAGCTCTGGTCCTTTTTTTGCTGGCCAATGTTATAGCCACCTCGCACAGTCAACTTTCTATAATCTCTCTGCAACTATCGCCTATCATCGCTTTTCATATGTAAATGCGATAGACGATAATTTCTCTGGATATTATAGTGGATGGGGTATTGGAACATGGGGAATGGGTTGGTTACACGAAAATTTAAAAACATTAAATATCATTCATGCAACAAAAAGTAGTTGTATTCCAGCGGTAAAAGCACGGATATTGACAAATAGTGCAACTGTTATAAAAGGTCCCGGGAGTACAGGCGGTGATTTAGTAAAGTTACCTGGAGTTCCGTCTACTTCAGATATTCAAGTACGCATGAATATGACAAGAGAAGTGTGGAAGAACTATCGAATTAGAATTCGTTATGCAACTTCATCCAGCGCACAATTATTTGTAGGGAAATGGACTGGCCGTTGGGCAGCAACTGCAAATATAAATCTTGCTGCTACATATTCTGGTGAGTTAACATATACCGCTTTTAAATTGGCAGATGTACCTTTCAATATAACTACAGGTGAACCAGAGTTCAGTTTCGAGCTTCGTAATAATAGTGGTGGTCCTATTCTTATTGACAGAATCGAATTTATACCATTAGAAGGAACTTTCGCAGAATAAGAAGCAACGCAAAAACTAGAAAAGGCATGAAAAAAGCGAGTGCTTTGTTTACCAATGAGATAAAAAATGCACTAAGATTAGATGTCATAGATTATGATGTGAATCAAGCGTTTTGTAAAGTGGATGATATGTACACAAAAGAAAAAAACGATTTGAATTAAGTGAAGTATGAAAAATGCTTAAGCCAAACACATAATCTATTAAAGGGATACGGTAACACCGCCATCAGGATAAGAAAATGAGATACCCCTAAACCGAAAAAATGGGAGCATCTCATTTATATATATCTAACTCAATTTCTATGTTCATGCAACAAAAACACCTAATTTAAAATCTTCTTTTTTTGATAAGGTGACTCCTGTTAGAAACAACATTGCTGAAAACTTTTAAAGAAGTGGATAATGTAGCAATAGTTGAAAAGGTTAAAGATAAAAATTTTGAAAAAGATGTTGTGCAACTTCATTTAGTGGAGATTACTATTAAAGCTATAGGAAAGAATATCGGGTATAGATCGGCTTCAGCTAGTATATTTATTGATTTAGAAAGTCTATCAATAAAGCTATTCAATATTAATATATAGTATATATTAATCATCTAAAAGAAGTGCTTTTTTACTTCTTTTATAGAATTTACACATTAAACATATATTTATACGCATTGCATTGTTACTACACGCTAAGAAATAGTAATAAAAAGACGGTACAGATGAAACTGTATAAAAATAAAAAGAATCCTAATAGGGGTAATTCTTTATGGAAGTTGAGCATGACAAACCTCCTTGGATATATAGGATATTTTAATATATTGTTGGTCTATTTAAAAGGAAAAACATAATTTGGTACATTGGATTGGAGGATATCTATATAAATAGGTAGAATCTAATTATTTGGTTCACATTTTAATCCAAGGGGTACAAATTCGATGCGACATGAAAAGGATTTGTTGAAACAATGGAAGGCGGATTTGCAAGCTATTCAAGAAGAGAAAAGGCTGAAGAAGAAGGCTAAGAAAAAGAATAAGAAATATAGCATTCCGGGTAATACGGCTGACTTCATGGATGGTAAGAATACTTATCGTAAAGACAATGGGGTATGGAAGCAAAGAAATAAATAATGTGAGGATAAATAAGTTTGATCAAGTTTATAGAAATTATCGGAGGCGCTTCCTTGATCTGGGAGGCGTCTTGTTTGTTGTTAATATTACAAAACAAACGAACACAAAATTAAGATGCGCTAACGAGAAGGGATAGACCTTGCTAAACAAAGTGACGTATAATGGAGCACGCTTTAGAGCTGCTTGCTAATCGTGAAGAAAATGGATATACATTTAAGAAGATATGTGATGTTACTGGTGTAAGTCGTAAAGTTCTTTATAAGAGGACATAAGAAATAGGTTACATCGTGTTAGGCATTGTTATTATATAGAATAAAGAGAATGGCGCGTATCTAAATAGGATGCTTTTTTACTTACAAAAAAACCTGCAGAACTGCAGATTCTCCTGATAATGCTTTAATTAAGTAAGTCCTGAAATATAATGTAAAGACTTGAAAATGAGTTCAAGGATTTTTGTTGATTCATGCGCCTCTATAATCTTTGTTTTTCAGCTTCTTTCTAATATCTATAAATCCTATAATCATTATTGTCATGCATATTAACTTGAGCCAACGAACCTCATGGTGGAACATTAGACCAGAGAAGAATTCATAAGCGTATAATAAACCAACAATTGGAAATAACCAAGTCATAAATTTCAAATCTTTTAGATGAAACTTATAATTATTAATCTTTTTCCACATATGTATCAACCCCTATTGTCCTAATGTTCTGTAGTTTTTCTTGATAATATCTCGCATGTTTAGGATAAAGAATAGAAGGAAAACCAAGGCTATGATTCCGTTGACCCAGTAGTATGTATGTCCTGCTGTGAATCCAGTATAGAAAGAAAAGGAATTCCAAACTAAAAGGATTGTTGAACAGATAGTAGAGATCAATAATGAACCAAAACTCCTCATGATTGTCACCTCGATTCAAAATGTTAGTAGTCAATTATAATTATACATTTTAATAAATAGATTTAAAAGGGTAGGATATAATATAAAGGAATCACTGTGAGGAGAGAAATATGGATAGGTAGCGAATCTGCTGCTTTTTTATTTTAAATAGAAAAAGGAATCTCGAAAGATCCCTTTTTCTAATTCCGATATATCTTAATCGCATATAAGTAAAGACATTAAATATTATATAACAATAAAAAGATATAAACAATAAGTATTTTAGTTAACATAAGGAGGAATTATACAAATTACTTCCTATTAGTACAGAGAGTGGTGGGTGATATGAACGGAAAGGGAATACGTAAAGAAATTCGATAATTCAATATATAATGTTAGAAAAGTAGAGGCCATTGACATAACTACATCAAAAAATACAATCAGAAGCAATGCAAGTTTAGGATAAAGATTTACTAAATAAAAAAATAGAGATGCATGAGTTAGAGTAGTTCATCTCTCTTCTAGAGCACATCGGTACTCTCCTTTTCACTTTGATGACCCAAATTTCAATCAAAGCCATTACGATAAGTAGATTACGTAAGGCCTAGCTAAAACAGCTGTTTCTCTTTTTAGTGTAGCAATTGATGAACTGTTTAAAAAAGATCTGATCCGTTCTTTTACTATTCATCCTGGAAGTATTGTAACGCAGAGGTTTATAAAAAATTCTAATAGCACTCCGTTCCCTGCATGTTCAACAATCGTGCCAGTTTATGAAGTAACGAAAAAAGCCCAATTTTTCAATTTTAATGCTGAAAAATCGGGCTTTTAATATTGGAAATTCCTTAACGTTATAAATCTTTATTTTCTGACACTATCTCATCACGAGGTTCAATACGGAGATCACCAGATCGACCCACTGGGAAGAACCCACCGATGGATCGCCAGTTATTGTTGATCCCGGACCAGTCCGAGCCCGCCTGCCACCAACTGGTGTAGACACGACCGTCGTTGCCTAAAACGAAGAGGTCGAGGTTGTTTTGTGTACGAGCCACCGCGCTCACAGGAGCGCCCACCGGGAAGAACCCACCGATGGATCGCCAGTTATTGTTGATCCCGGACCAGTCCGAGCCCGCCTGCCACCAACTGGTGTAAACACGACCGTCGTTGCCTAAAACGAAGAGGTCGAGGTTGTTTTGTGTACGAGCCACCGCGCTCACAGGAGCGCCCACCGGGAAAAACCCACCGATGGATCGCCAGTTATTGTTGATCCCGGACCAGTCTGAGCCCGCCTGCCACCAACTGGTGTAGACACGACCGTCGTTGCCTAAAACGAAGAGATCGAGGTTGTTTTGTGTACGAGCCACCGCGCTCACAGGAGCGCCCACTGGGAAGAACCCACCGATGGATCGCCAGTTATTGTTGATCCCGGACCAGTCCGAGCCCGCCTGCCACCAACTGGTGTAAACACGACCGTCGTTGCCTAAAACGAAGAGATCGAGGTTGTTTTGTGTACGAGCCACCGCGCTCACAGGAGTGCCCACTGGGAAAAAACCACCGATGGATCGCCAGTTATTGTTGATCCCGGACCAGTCCGAGCCCGCCTGCCACCAACTGGTGTAAACACGACCATCGTTGCCCACAACGAAGAGGTCGAGGATGTTTGGTGTACGAGCCACTGCGCTCACAGGAGCGCCCACCGGGAAAAACCCACCGATGGATCGCCAGTTATTGTTGATCCCAGACCAGTCCGAGCCCGCCTGCCACCAACTGGTGTAAACACGACCGTCGTTGCCTACAACGAAGAGATCGAGGTTGTTTTGTGTACGAGCCACCGCGCTCACAGGAGCGCCCACTGGGAAGAACCCACCGATGGATCGCCAGTTATTGTTGATCCCGGACCAGTCCGAGCCCGCCTGCCACCAACTGGTGTAAACACGACCGTCGTTGCCCACAACGAAGAGGTCGAGGTTGTTTTGTGTACGAGCAATAGCAGTTGGACTCAATGCTGGTTGCCATGCTGATGGTCGTCTACCAGAGATACGCTGAATGCCTTCGATATCATCCTGTGGTAGAAATCGCTGGACGCCACTATATGAGGGAAACATAAGACTCTCTGGGACATTAGAGTGGTCCAATCCGAGCGAATGTCCAAATTCGTGGGCAGCTACAGAAACCAGATCACCCCCACTTGAAGCATTCACAGTCCACGTCTCAGCATCGTCAAAAGGAGCACCGTCCTCCTGGGGCGTTAATAGACCTCCTGCACTTGGTATTTGAACGTATGGAAATGTACTGTTTCGACAGGGAGTAGGCGACAGCCACTGTCCATATTCTGGTAATCTAAAAGATACAGGATATGGATGGTAATAAACTGGAGGCTTTCTGTAATTAGACCAATCATATCTGAACATTTTAATCACTCCTAAATGAGTATATATTCTCGAAGTTGTGTGAATTTTTACAAATATTCCTAATACTATATTTGACTGTATAACTTTTAGATGATTGTCTATACATAATTGGGTGAAGTCTAACATGAATATTAAGGTTTATGATGAATATATAATTTTTAATATTTTCATACATTCATATTTTTGATTTGATTCACCTTCCAAACTTCCACCCATTGTCCTCGAAAGTGATTGAAAATCGCACATTCAAACCATTTGTGTGGATTTAAAATAAAGTTTGATAATTAATAAAAAAGAGTGGTAATTTAAAACAAAGTTTGATGAAATCCTGTATTAACTATAGGGTTTTTCTTTTAACCCTTAAATCCTAGCTGTATTATTCAATTAAAGGGTCATATTGTAGAAGAACCTTGTATAATAAAATTAGAATTTTAGATTGTAGAAGGGAGTGGTAACTTGAAGATAGTGCTTCAAGCATTTATTGGTTCGATAATCATTCATTTGGTTTGTATAGTTTACACGATGGTAGTCGGTTATGTGAAAACAAATACTATAAGCCAGATATAGCAAGTAAATGGGGGAAAGCAGACTTTCTTCAAAATGAAGTAGCGTTTAGCATGACTATTTCCCCTTTTTTTTATGTATTTTCATTGGCAGGACTAGCTATTATTTGTGGAATTATAATATTTTTATACAAAAAGTTATTTATCTAAAGGGCGCAATTCTGCAGCAAGAATTACGCTCTTTCTTTATGTTAACGGCCATTTAATTTAGCAAAACCTTTAAAGCAAATTTGGTATTTATGTTAAATTTCAGAAAATCAAAATAGGAAAATATATTATGATCGTGAAAGTCGAATTTATGTACGAAGAGGATACTGAATATATACGTTGTCCTGCAAAAGTAGGGAGAAAGATTCGTCAATTACAAAGAGATTTTGATAAATGGTTATATGACAGAGAAAACAATCATCCTTATTGGGTAGTAGCTGCCGAAGATGAGGAAGGCAATAAAATCTATGGAGTTTGTTTTAATACAGAGGCGTTCGTATTTTGGCTTAATAATGTAAAGTTTAACAAAGGTAATAGAGACTCCAAATAAACTAGCTAAAAAGAAAATTAAGTTTTAAACTAAGCTGGTTAATAGAAGCTACTCTGATTATTCCGTTAAAGGGCGCTTTAATGGAATAAAAGGAGAGAATATATTAGTCATGTTTAATATGTGCTCTCCTTTATTTTTAGGGATTTTTATAATTTAGGTCTTGATAACGTTTCGCTAAGCAATTTTTCACATAGAAAAAGCCGATTTCCTGTATGCTAAGAGAAATCGGTTTCTTACTACTAAGTTATCTGTAATGGTCGTAGAGAGTCTAATGGTGCAATTTCTTTTTTACTAAATCGGTATTCTCCTGGGAAGTTAATGTGTTCCCATCCTAATTGATAAATGTGTTTTAATAGTTCTTCCTCAAATTTTTCTTTTTTCTTCAAAACATTTATTGCGCTACTTAAATAAACAGTATTCCACACACTAATTGCATTTATTAAGAGATTTAGAGCACTTGTAGCGCTCTTTCTCGTAATTCACCATGTTTTTCAAAGAAAATAGCTCGAGCAAGTCGCGAGGGACTACAACATATTTACGGTTACTGATTTCTATTAAAACTAAGAGGATGACAACTATTGAGTGAATACTATATAGAGCTTGTTCAAAAAGCAAGTAAAAAAATACGCACCCGTGGCAGTGCGAATAGGATTAATGATTGGCAGTACTATTATATTCAGTCAAATTATATATATTCCTCATGTATTCGCATCAGGTTAGCGTTGAATGTTAATGATGTATTGAAAGATGTGCAGTCAGATGAAGAAAAGTCCAAGAATTATATAGATCTATCAATTATACACTCGTATTTTTCTTGAAACGTAAAAATAAATAGCACTTTTGTTTTAATAACAAGATGTATTTTTTTACATTATTTTTGTTCTAAAATGAAATTTGTTGCAGGATTAATTAAATCCATTCCTTGTTTTGTAAACAAATTTTCAACAGAATGAACTTCTTTACGATTATTTGGTATACCACGTATTAGTAATTCTTAATTTTTTACAAATAGAATCAGTTCTTCTTTAAGAATATCGTCCTTTTATAGTTAGAATCGTTTCTATGACCTATATTATCATAAAATTTAGCAGATTATCAGTTCGATAGTCTTGAATACCATTTGTAAATAAGCCGTATATTTAATGGAATATATACACAGAATAAACTTTGATT
The DNA here is from genome assembly GCF_051776965.1 of Bacillus cereus group sp. BceL220. NCBI lineage: Bacteria > Bacillati > Bacillota > Bacilli > Caryophanales > Bacillaceae > Bacillus > Bacillus cereus group sp. BceL220. The sequence goes on from NZ_JBPWBC010000015.1 coordinate 75,672, forward strand.
GTGTAAAAGCAATCAAAGTTTATTACATGAGGTGAAGATATGGGTCAAAATAATTCAAATGATGTAAAGAGTAACGAGGTAGGTTTAATCCCTTTTGATGTGTTGGAAGTTGTTAGTGAAATTCGTGAAATACCTGAAGGTGTAAAACTAATAAATGCTCCGGCAGCATGGGGAAAAAGTGAAAAAGGAAAAGATGTTGTGGTTGCAGTTCTAGATACAGGCTGTCAAATTGACCATGTAGATTTAAAGGACCGCATTATTGGAGGAAGAAATTTTACTACTGATAACAATAGTGATCCAAATAATTATACTGATATGAATGGTCATGGAACACATGTAGCAGGAACGATTGCTGCTACAGAAAATAATCAAGGTGTTTTAGGAGTTGCTCCACAAGCTAAGCTACTTATTGTTAAAGTGCTGGGAGGTCCGAGAGGTTCAGGTGCTTATGAATGGATAATAAATGGCATAAATTACGCAGTAAACTGGAGAGGTCCTAATGGAGAAAAAGTAAGAGTTATTTCTATGTCATTAGGAGGTCCTCAAGATGTTCCAGAACTACATCAAGCTGTGATAAATGCAGTCAATAATGATGTATTAGTTGTTTGTGCAGCTGGTAATGGTGGGGATAATAACCAAAATACTGATGAGTTAAGTTACCCAGGAGCATATCAGGAGGTTGTAGAGGTCGGTGCTGTTGATTTAAATAAAAAAATAGCTGTTTTCAGTGAATCAAATAAAAATGTAGATTTAGTTGGACCTGGAGTAGGGATTTTGTCGACTTATAAAGGTGGAGGCTATGCAACTTTAAAAGGAACTTCAATGGCAACTCCGCATATATCAGGTGGGGCAGCATTAATTATTAAACATTGTGAAAGCGAAAATGAATTTGGTAGAACATTGTCAGAGGATGAAATTTATGCACAATTGATTAAACGAACAACAGCTCTTACTGAATCTAAGCGTTTAGTAGGTAATGGTTTGTTAGATTTAGCGAAAGAATAAAGCTGAAGTATTGGCTTGCTTAATTTAATAACAGGATACAGAATGTTTCCGAAAAACAAGTATAAATGATGTGTTTAGACTTTTATCAGAAATATGGTCATGTGTACTTAAAAACATAATGGTTCTCTAATGTGATTAAATATGTGAAATTTTATATCATAGAAAATCTATTCATCATAATGTGAAGTATAAAAGATGAAGTGTAGGAATAAAAATAGCATTTTTTTCAATCTAAAAATCAACAGGATCAAAATTATTATAATGTTTTTAAAAACAATAAACGGGGTGTAATATCTAATGAATCAAGATGAAAATTCTCAAATCGTAAATAAAGTTGATGGAGAGAGTACAGATGTTTATGTATCCGAGGGGAGCATAGGTGGACAAGCTTTAGGGCAAGCTAGCTATTTTGCTGATACAAAAAACGTGGAAGATCTAAGTGATTTGCCTACTATTGAGCAATTGGAAGGGATGGAATCTGGAAATAGCACGAGTTCACAAGTGCGGAATAGTGGTTTAAGTAGAGAAGAAATAGATAGCTTACCTACTATTGAACAGTTGGAAGGACTAGTACCTGAAACTATTTGTGGTTCAGATGAACGTTCTCAAATCTTAAACACAAAAATATACCCATGGAGAGCTATATGCCAATTAATTATAACTCGTGCTGATGGTGCTAGAGCTCGTGCAACTGGTTGGTTAAATGGTAAAGGTACAGTCATAACTGCTGGACATTGTGTATATAGCACAGATTTAAACAAATGGAATACATCTATAACAGTTATATTAGGAAGAAATGGTACTGAGGAACCTTATGGAGAAATAACTAGCTCAAATCTTTCTTCTGTTAAAGGCTGGACAGAAAAGCATGATCCTAATTACGATTATGGTGCAATAATTTTACCAAATCACATTGGGGATACGACTGGTTATTTTGGTTTTGCAATATATCAAGATTCTCAGTTAAGAAATGTAAAAACTAATTTATCAGGGTATCCAGGAGATAAGCCTAATACTCAATGGTTTATGTATGATACGATAACAAACGTTAATGAGAGAAAAATTTATTACAATATTGATACTATGGGGGGCCATAGTGGTAGTCCCGTATGGATTGATGCACCTAATGGCCAACATTATGCGGTAGGAATTCATGCATATGGTGGATGTCCAAATTCAGCAACTAGGATTAATCAAGATGTTTATAATAATTTATTAAATTGGAAACAACGTGGTGATCAATAAAGTTATTATAAAAGCAAGAGGATACTATATGACTTAAGTCTCTATTACAAAGTTTTCTAAATGAAATGATATTCTAGGGGCACCTTATCAAAAAAAGAAACAAGAAAAATTAAGCAATGGAATTGGGCTAACAAACTGTTTTACATCAAACTTTAAGAAAATTCATTGGAAATGAAAAGACGATTCTTTAGATAAAGAAGAATCGTCTTTTTTGTAAACGATTTTTTAACATACATTTTCCAGGCTGTGCACCTCATATATGAAGAAATACAACGTAAGGTGAAGAGCATGACAGAGTAGTTATCCTATATATAGCATGGATTTTCTTCTTTTTCTCTTGTTTCAAAGTATCCCTAATGTTGTAATATTGTAAATGTATTTGAACCCGTAAATTTCCTGATTAAGGCCGTATCATATCCAATAGGATTCCTTGTAACGTTCTGCAGTGAATCATTCATATTGGTAGCTAATAATGAAAATATAAGCTTCTATTGGCCTAGCAGCACGACTTACTTTAGTAAATGTCGTGCAAGTAGAGTCGGGGCAGGGCGGAGTGGAAATAATTTACGGAAACAGCTACATAAACAATAGGGGGAATAGTTATATATTACCAGTTGAGAAACAGAATACTTTTGAGCATTAACAAGGAACATTTGAGTGAAAAAACATCTATAAACGTACTATTTAGTAGAATGCGAGCATCAATTTGTAAACAAAAAATATTGTGGAATGTTATAGGGGTTTAATCTATCAGTTAAGAAAATAAAATATATAATCAGTTCACATAACTTGTATTCTTAGTAAGAATGAGGATTTATATCTCAAAAAGAAAAGAATTCTTATCTTTTTGAGATAGAAGCGTTTTATATGTACAATAAATTTAACTTGCCTTAGATGTTTATTTAAGACAAGAATGATATAAAATACTTATAACATAAAAAAATATCATAATTACTATATAATTAAATAAGTTTTAAAGAAAAAACAGTCTATTTAGCCTTAATGAATTAATGTTCTATATTCGGTGCTGAAATATTAAAATACTGGTAGATCTATATTAAAAATCATATATCAATCCTGATATTAATAAGTGGATAATTTATAGATTGAAAAATTACTTTCTCGTAAAAACTTCTGTTAGATGAACATAAAGGTTTTAAAAGGAGGAGGTAAAACAAACATCGTACAATTTCGCACGAAATACCAATTTTACGAACAATAAGATGTATAAATAAAAATCTAATACAGTGTTTAGGGATTTCGAGCTCGTAAGCATTAATCTCCGCATATTGGTATGTGTCCATATAATTCATATTTTATATAGAAATTATCAAATACTAAATTACTCCTTGCAAAATTTTATAGTAAATTACATTTAAATTTATAAAAGTTTTTCTTATGTTGATCTATTTAACTCCTTATAATCATGATTAAATTAACCAATTCATGTTAGATAACGAATTTTAAACTGTTTTCATATATTGATTTTTTGTATGAATTTATATATAAAAATTGTTTTATTTTACATACATTTATATGTAGTTTTTGCACTAATTTTTATGGTCTTATACAAATTTATCATTTAGTTAGCTATAATTTTCATTTGACTAACTACACATACCATTCAGTTTTGAGCATATTTTAGTATTCCATAATTTAATTATGTAAATAAGTTTGTGTAAAAATTGAATTTAACGCGAACTTGTGTTCGTTTCTGTTTTCTGTTATATTATATATGAGGTGATTTTTATGGACTACAGCAAGCAACGTCAAAAATCCGTACATCGTAAAAAATTATACGAAAATCTAAACGAAATGCCCTTTTACATAGAAGAATTTGTGGAGTACAAAGAATTGCATGACGCCTCTCCCTCCACCCTACTGAATTATGTATATGATTTTAGAGTCTTCTTTAATTGGCTATTATCTGAACAAGTTATTGAATTAAAATCCATTAAAGACATATCCTTCGCTGATTTGGAGAATTTAAAGAAAAAAGATGTTGAGAACTTTATGAGATTTCTAAAACTACAACAGAACATGCAGAATTCTTCTGTTAACAGGAAAATTTCAGCCTTAAAATCCTTATTTAAATACCTTACCTCCCTATCAGAGAATGAAGATGGAGAATGTTATTTTTATAGAAATGTAATGGCTAAAATCGAAATACATAAAGATAAAGAAACATTAAATGCTCGTGCAAAACGTATGAGATCTAAAATATTTCATAATAATGATGATCAAGAGTTTTTAAATTACGTTAAGTATGAGCACGAAAAATCTTTAACAAAACATCAGTTGTTCTATTTCCTAAGAGATAAAGATCGCGACGTAGCAATCCTCTCGCTTTTTCTTGGCAGTGGCATTCGTGTAAGTGAATTGGCGGATCTTCGTATGGAAGATATAAACTTAAAAGAAAGACTCATTGATGTAATACGAAAAGGAAACAAAGAAGATTCTGTATGGATTACCCCAATTGCATTAAATGATCTTGAAAAATATATGGAAATTCGAGATAACAAATACGCTCCAGGGAAAGAATTGAAAAATGTGTTTCTATCAAAATATAAACATACTGCACAGCCTCTTTCAGTTAGGGCTATCCAAGATATAGTAGAAAAATATACTAAAGCTTATGGAAAAAGAATGTCTCCTCATAAATTAAGACATACATTGGCAAATAAATTATATATGGAAGAGAAAGACTCATTACAAGTCATGCAACAACTTGGACATACGAGTCAAGATACAGCTTTGCTATATACACAACTTGGGGAAACAACTATTAAAGATAGTTTAGGCAGAATAGGAAAGAATAAGGAATAAAAGTTCAGCAATTTTGCATTGTTGAACTTTTATTTTTTTACATACTTAAGTTAAGCTTTAAAAGCTATTTATTATTCGTTTAAAATTTGATTTTATTATGTAAAAAATACATAATTTGAATCCTTCTATAATTGGTATATAAAGACCCTCTCTTGTGGATTATAAATGAAAATTTTAGATTCCTACAATTGTTGGTTACTTTAAACTCATTTTTAACGAATGATTTTGGATATACTGAAATAAAAATAATTATTTCAAATTATTTTATTTTTAATGGTAGTGAAGGAAGAGGACTATCGTTAAAAGCATCCCAAAAACAAAAGTCATAATTGCTTAACTCTTTAAACAATTCTCCATGGTTTATCATAATCCCCATTATAGGCATGTGATATATGCTAATCACTATGGTTTTAAAATTTTCTGTTTTTAAATAGATTAATATTTAAATGTATTGGAATGATGAATGGATGTTGAGAGTGTGCAATATGTGAGAAATTGGAGTAACTGCCGTCCTGGCAACGGAATCTGATTCATAATTGAATCAAGATTTCCTTACCAGAAGAACTTCAACATAAATCTAAGCTTTTAAATATTCTATGGAATCTAGTTCTATCAATGAATTAAAGATAAGAATAAGTTCAGAATAACCTTAGTATATTGTCGCAACTAATTCTTTAGATCTATCTCATATTATTCTGAATTAATTCTAAGGTTATTCTGTTTACTTTAATACTCATAATAAAACTAAATACTCGTTTATTCTCAATATGTTATACGTTAGCACTTTTTTAAAACATAAACCAGAGGAGGTTCCTACTATTTAGTAACAATGTAAAATTGAATTTATCAAGGATAAACCATTTAACAAATAGTTTGCAGCACTGAATGATTTACAAAAGAATACCCATCGATACACTACGAATAAAAATAATCAGCTAATCGAGGGAATATAATTATTTTTATTTAATTCGCACTTGTACTTCTTGTTCTTGTATTACTTGAATGATTAACTCCAATACAATATTTTGTATTAACTGATGCTCATTATCATGAAGTGTACTTTTTTCTGATATGTATTGAATACATTGATATATATATCCTTCTACCAATAAGCTCCCTTTTTCAACTGTAAGTGTATTTTGCCCATTCTTTTTTACCTTTGGTATTAAAAATTCGTTTTTTGTCAAAATAATCTCCTGTTCAATCTCTTTTATTCCTATGACTTTTTCTTTAAATACAACCTTTTCTCGTAAACTAATTTCACCTTTATATCTTCCTATTTCTATTGGTAGTTTCGCTGTAATAAAATTATATACATCTTCCCCATTTTCACTCTCTAATATTATACTGTGAATAGGAATCCATGAAGATGCCTCTACCTTATTCTCTTCTTTATTCCCTTTATTTTTTGGGTTATATAATTCAAAATGAACTCTCTTCTCATGAAGATTTAAAGAAACTAATTTACAATAACTATCCGAATGATATTGTTGCACTGTATTTAATAACTTACAATCTAATTCACGCCCTTTTACACCTTTTTCATTCCTAAATACAAATGCTTCTTGATTTTTTACATTTATTTTTGGGAATATTTTAAAACTAGTTACTTCCGAAAAAATAGAAAATGGAGTTTTGACCACCAGTGAGTGTATTAAAGGCCCTATTTGTGATCCAGACGCTTGACCTTCTTTCTCTAATTTTGATGCTACATCTTCTCCCTTTAATTCAGGTGGTACTTGTTCTTTTTTTCCTCTTTTTTCGTGTGAATTATCTTGTATATTCAGGTTTTTATACTTGTAAATTTCATCCCATATTCCCTTACCAATCCATGGATTTTTCATCACCATCCCCCCGTCTGATGAAATTCAAAATTTTTTTTGTATGTGACCATGTCATCATTATATATGTTGTATAAAAATAAAAAGAAATTGTCTTTTTAATAAAGACAATTTCTTTTTATTTTTATAGTGCTACTTGTACTTGTTGTACTTGTAAAACTTTTAAAGTAAGATCTAGTACAATTTTTTCACGAAGCGTATCAAATGGTTCGTTTAGGTCTGTAGAACAAGGTGAAAAGTCTAATTCAAAAAATTGAGCGCTTACTAATTCACAATATGGTTGTTCGTTATAAAAAACTGCATTTTCAAAGAAATATTTGTCTAGACGTGGTAAATCACCGTTTTTAGGATTTATAAAATGAGAAGTAGTGTCCGAAGAAGAAGCTACTAAAGCTAATGATAGAAAATCACCTTCTGTCAGATCTGCAAAACCAGAAAATGGAACATTTGCAATACGATCATATAGAACTCCATTACATTCGTTATTTGCATATTCAATATTTTTACGAATATAGCCTTGTACAAATAATTTTGCTCTTGTAACTCGTCGGTAAGGTGTACCTGGTACTGGTACGAATGCTACAGGCACTAACTTACATTGTGTTAAAAATACGTTTTTTAAGATGCGTTTAATTTCGACTGCT
>NZ_JBPWBC010000016.1:0-79730 GCF_051776965.1 Bacillus cereus group sp. BceL220
AGAGCCACTGCCACCAGAACCGTTACCGCCAGAACCATTGCCGCCAGAGCCACTGCCACCAGAACCGTTACCGCCAGAACCATTGCCACCAGAACCGTTGTCACCAGAGCCACTGCCACCAGAACCGTTACCGCCGGAACCATTGCCGCCAGAGCCATTGCCACCAGAACCGTTACCACCGGAACCATTGTCACCAGAGCCACTGCCACCAGAACCGTTGCCACCAGAACCATTGCCGCCAGAGCCACTGCCACCAGAACCGTTACCACCAGAACCGTTACCGCCAGAACCATTGCCACCGGAACCACTGCCACCAGAACCGTTACCACCAGAACCGTTACCGCCAGAACCATTGCCACCGGAACCATTGCCACCGGAACCATTGCCACCAGAACCGTTGTCACCAGAACCACTGCCGTCAGAGCCGCTACCACCAGAACCGTTGCCACCGGAACCACTGCCGTCAGAGCCGCTACCACCAGAACCGCTACCACCAGAACCGTTACCACCAGAACCATTGCCACCGGAACCACTGCCGTCAGAGCCACTGCCACCAGAACCGTTACCGCCGGAACCGTTACCGCCGGAACCATTGCCGCCAGAACCACTATCGTCCTGAGAACCGTTATTTCCTGGAGGTTTATTATTATCCTTTAAATTTCCTTCGGCAAAATGATCGCTATTTTGTACAATAGCGTTTGTTAATGGTTGGAAGTTTTCAGTTGCAGCATTACCGATATTTAAACCGCTAAAAAAAGATAAAGAGAGTGTTGATGCTAAAATGAAGATTTTCGTCATGGTTTTCCTCCTAAGAAATTAATATTCCATCTAAAATACATCCCTTTGTAATATTTCTTAGGAAAAAGAGTTTTATGCAAAAAAAACTATATATAGAAAAAGGTGGTGTATTTGTCAAAGCAGAAAAGAGTTAATGTAGATTTCCTACAAATAGTAGAGGCGGAGAATTTACATTCATAACGGTAGAGGAAGTGGCAGTAGATGAAAGAGTACATAGCGTTTGATATTGGCGGTACGCAAATTAAGTATGGCATTGTTTCAGAAATAGGGAGAGTATTAAAGCGTAAAACAGTTGCAACAGAAATTCATTTAGGCGGAGAACAAATTATTCAAAAACTTATATATGTATCCAAAAAAATAATGAATGAACATACTATTGCAGGAATTGGTATTAGCACTACGGGAATTGTTGATATTAATAAAGGAATTGTGACGGGAGGTGCGGATCATATTCCGGGATATAGTACTATTCCTATTATTGATAGATTGCAAGAGATATTAAAAGTACCAGTATCGATTGACAATGATGTGAATTGTGCAGCGTTTGGAGAAAAGTGGAATGGTAGTGGAAGAGAGAAAGAGAACTTTATTATGCTCACCCTTGGAACAGGAATTGGGGGAGCAATTTTTATAGATGGAGAATTGTACCGAGGACATTCATTTAGTGCTGGTGAATGGGGGAATATGTTAATAGAAGGAAAAACGTTTGAAGAGGTTGCTTCGATTTCAGGATTAATTCGGCTTGTAAGAAAATATAAAGGCAAAGGCGAGTGGAATGGGAAAAAAATTTTCGAGTTGTATGATAAAGGAGATTGGGAAGTTGCTCAAGCAGTTGGGATCTTCTTGAAACATTTGGCGATCGGAATTAGTAATCTTGCTTATATTTTTAATCCAGAAACGATTATTATTGGTGGAGGAATTACCGATAGAGGAAATGAGTTTTTAAAAGAAGTAAAAGAGGAGGTCAGTAAATACTTAAATCAAGAGATTTATAATAATTGTGAGATTGAACTTGCACAAAACGGTAATTGTGCAGGAATGATTGGTGCTATTTACCACTTCTTACATCATCATAAGTAAATTATATGAATGTTTTCATATAACTGAGAATTTATCCTTTTTATCGCTAGGTAAATAATGCTACAATATAAGAGAAGAATACAATATTTTCCGATTTGGAAAATGCTTTGTAGAAAGGGAGAAACTTCATGCCTATTATTTTAGAAAAAGGTCAAAAGATCGATTTAACGAAAGGACAACCAAAAGTAGCAAAACTACAGGTTGGCTTAGGCTGGGATCCAATTGGGCAATCAGGTGGATTTCTGTCTTCATTATTTGGAAGTAAACCAAATGTAGATTGTGATGCATCTGTTGTTATGTTAGAAGGAGATCGTTTTTTAAACAAAAATGATTTAGTTTACTTCGGAAATAAACTTTCTACTTGTGGTAGTATTATTCATTCAGGAGATAATTTAACAGGCGAAGGCGCTGGTGATGACGAAACAATTTTCGTAGAATTACATAAAGTTCCGAGCCGTATTAATCGTTTAGTATTCGTTGTAAATATTTATGACTGTGTAAATCGTCGTCAAGATTTCGGGATGATTCGTAATGCATATATTCGTATTCAAAACCCGCAAACTGGTGAAGAATTAGCACGCTATAATTTATCGGATAATTATGCTGGCAAAACGACTCTAATTGCAGGTGAAATGTATCGTCACGGAAGTGAATGGAAGTTTTCAGCAGTTGGAGAAGGAACACAAGATAAAAACTTAAGTGAGATTGTATCACGTTATCAATAAAATAACCGAGGAGGAATTGTATATGGCATCAATTTCATTGAAAAAAGGACAAAAGGTAGACTTAACAAAAACGAATCCAGGTCTTTCAAAAGTTCTTGTAGGACTTGGTTGGGATACGAATCGTTATGATGGACAAAACGATTTCGATTTAGATGTTAGTATTTTCTTAGTAGGTGCTAACGGTAAAGTTTCAGGTGCAGAGGATTTCGTCTTCTATAATAACCCAAAAGGTGCGAATGGTGCTGTAGAGCATTTAGGAGATAACCGAACTGGCGAAGGTGAAGGCGATGACGAATCGATTAAAGTAGATTTGAAAAATGTACCTGCACATATCGAACGTATTTGCTTCACAATCACGATTTACGATGGAGAAGGACGCAGCCAAAACTTTGGACAAGTTTCTAACTCTTTCGTACGTATTTTAGATGAAGAAAAGAATGCAGAATTAATTCGTTACGATTTAGGAGAAGATTTCTCTATTGAAACAGCCGTAGTAGTAGGTGAATTATATCGTCATGCAGGTGACTGGAAATTCAATGCAATCGGAAGTGGATTCCAAGGTGGATTAGCGTCTCTATGTAATAATTTTGGTTTAGATGTAGAGTAATAGATTTGATTTATATATCCATCGGTGAAATGCGTGTATACCGATGGATATATTTTTAAAGATAAAAATATAGAGGTGAATATAGATGGTTATTCAATTACAAAAAGGACAGAAAATCGATTTAGGTAAGACAAGCCCTGGTTTAACAAAAGCAGTAATTGGTCTTGGATGGGATATTAAATCTTATGACGGTGGATCAGATTTCGATTTAGATGCATCTGCCTTTTTATTAGATGCAAACGGAAAATGTACGAAGGAAACTGATTTTATTTTCTATAATAATTTACAGTCTCCTTGTGGATCTGTTTTACATACAGGAGATAACCGTACAGGCGAAGGCGAAGGCGACGATGAGCAACTTGTTGTAGATTTGAAGAAGGTTCCAGCAGATGTTCATAAAATTGCTATTACAGTTACGATTTATGATGCAGAGGGCCGTAGTCAAAACTTTGGGCAAGTTGGAAATGCGTTTGTTCGTTTAGCGAATGAAGAGACGAATGAAGAAGTTCTTCGTTTTGATTTAGGGGAAGATTTCTCCATCGAAACAGCAGTTGTCTTTTGTGAATTATACCGTCATAATGGACAGTGGAAGTTTAATGCAGTAGGAAGTGGATTCCAAGGTGGTTTAGGTGCGCTTGTAAGAGCGTATGGCTTGGATGCATAGAAAGGAAACGATATTCGTTTCCTTTTTTTGACCTTTCTATAAATCTAGCAAAGAATAGGGGATAAAGGTAAGATGAGTATTTTGCAAGGAATCCTTGATACGTATGCTCAGTTTTTCGACTTGGACATGTGGATTAAAGTGTTGCAAGATCCAGTATCTTGGGGATTAATAGGTACACTTGTTGTACTTGAAGGGTTGTTATCTGCTGATAACGCACTTGTGTTAGCGGTAATGGTAAAACACCTTCCGGAAGAAAAACGTAAAAAAGCATTATTCTATGGACTTATTGGAGCTTATGTGTTCCGCTTTATTGCGATTGGAATCGGGATGTTCTTAATTAAATTAGCATGGGTAAAAGTGTTAGGTGCACTTTACTTAGCGTGGCTTTCAGTTAAATACTTCATTGATAAAAGAAAAGGTAATGCAGAAGAAGAGGAATCTCATGGTATGAACCAAAATAGTATTCTCTTCAGAATGTTCGGTGTCTTCTGGGGAACAGTTGCGATGGTTGAATTAATGGATATCGCATTCTCTGTAGATAGCGTACTTGCTGCATTTGGTGTATCTAATGAAGTTTGGATTTTACTATTAGGCGGAATGCTAGGTATTTTAATGATGCGTGGTATCGCTGGTGTATTCTTAAAATTGTTAGAGCGTATTCCAGAACTTGAAACGACAGCATATATTTTAATTTTAATTATTGCAGCAAAAATGTTATTGTCTGTTATTCATATTGAAATAAGCCATACAGTGTTCTTCATTATTTTAGTTGTAGCATTTGGAGCAACATTTATACTTCACTACATGAAGAATTCTGGACAAGCTAAAGAAGAAGTAGCAGCTACTAAAGAAGACAATAAATAATTGAAATGGGTTTGCTCGTTTTGCGAGCGCCCATTTTTTATAACCAAAAATAGTTTATAATAGAAGAAGGACTTAGAAAAAACGTAAATGTTTTTGGAGGTGAACTGTTGTGTTTTCACGTTTTACACTTCAACCATATGCATTAAAAGATGAATCAGATTTAAAGCAATTTGAAGCGCTTTTAGAAAAACGCCCACAATATGAGCTGACAGAGAATGAGATGAAATTTAGTTATATAGCATGTCGAATCCTAGGCGTTCCTAATGATGTAGATGAATATTTCAATGAACTGTTTGATTATAGTGAAGCGAAAGGAATCGAAGTTTTACACGAACAAAATTTAAACAAAGTGATTGATTCAGAAAAGCTTCGTCATATTCAAGAAGTGTTCGGATTACATCAAGAAGCACCAAATGGTCTGACAGTAAATAGGTTAGTTGCACACTTATCTGGGAAACAACTTTTACCGAAAGTAGACAACCCTGATTTACAGCATTACATACATACGACGTTTATTGCAGTATTGAAATTATATGAGAAACAACATAATCAGTCGTTAAAGACAGAAGGCTTCCGTCGTTTCTTAATCGACATAATTAAACTAAGCGAAAATTACGTAGCGAAGTGGTTCTCTACGATTAATTATAAGAAACAGATGCCACGTATCGTTTGGTATGGTGATGCACAGGAAAGCCGTATATATTTCTTATATTTTCTTATTATGCTCGGTTGTGATGTGCTTTATTATCACCCCGAAGGAAAAGATGGATTTGAAAATATTGATGAAGAGGGAAGAACTTTTATTGTGTCCCATCCGGGTCGCATTTCTCTTGAACCATTCCCTGATCGCCGCCGCGAGCGTGTTGCAACAGTAGCGTATCAAGCTTCGAAAGAAATTGAACAAGTACTTCACCACGATAATTCACTATTATATAAACCGTGGCAATTCCGTTCGTATACACCTGTAGCACGTACGTTAAAAACGACATATGATGAACTCTTTTTAATTACGAAAGAAAAGGCATTTGTACGTCCAACATTCTTTGTTGAAAATAAACATATTTATATTCCTTCTTTATTTGCGAAAATATCAGGCGTTTCAAAGAATGATAAAGAATATTTTCAACGATTAAAGGCTGTTACATCATTTGATAACAGTTTATTAATTAATACATTCCCGTTTACGAAAGAGCAAAAAGCAAACTTCCAATATCATTATCGAGATGCATTGGACCGAGCTGGAAAATTACATCCTGATCTAATTATGAATAGCCATTGGTGGCCGCATAAGCGTTTACCGGAAGGTTTACAACATGGGATTGCAGAGGCGATTATCCATACGTGCGAAAGTGAAATGTGCAAACCAATTGCGAAAGAGACGAAACAAGATGTAGCGCTATATGTTTTCGCACAACTTTCTCAAATACCACCCAATATTTTAGAACAGCTTGAGAAATTTGATTATTCACAAGATGTACCGAAAATTGTTATATTTAATAATGAGAAGAGCGGAGAATTAACTCGTTCTGACGCTGTTTTATTACTATTTTTAAATCAAATTGGAGTAGATGTATTCCATTTCAATCCCACGGGCAGAAACGATATTGAACCATATGTTGAAGCGGGAGCATTTGATTCCCATTGGCTTGAAGAAGTTAATTTCGATCTTGAGTTTCATGGTTCATCAGCCTATAAAAATTTATCACAAACAATAAAAGGACTATTTCGTCCATTTTTATAAGGAAAGGGAGAATACCATATGAATAACCCAGTCGTACTAGATTCGAAAACTGAATTGAATGAGCAAACCGCACAAGATGTTCGCTTGCAACTTAGACAAGATGCAGATGTGCAACGTATTTATAACGCAGTAGATATTAAAGATCAATTGGAATTAATTGAACTTGGAAAAGAACCTTCTATGGAAATTTCACGTTTTGCTGATCAAATTTTACATACAATGTCATTATCAAAGATAGAAGATTCTGGTGAATTGTTAAAGCAACTTGGTAAAATTATGGACAGATTTGATAGTAAAGACTTTGCAGAAGAAAAAAGTGGTTTCTTCTCGCGCATGTTCAAAAAAGCGGATAAAATGATAGAACAAATCTTTAGTAAATATCAAACGATGGGCCGCGAAATTGATAAGGTTTATGTGGAAATTACGAAGTACCAAGATGAGATGAAAAAATCAATTGGAACGTTAGATGGCTTGTATGAGCAAAATTTAAAATATTATTTAGACTTAGAGAAGTACGTAGTAGCAGGAGAAATGCTATTAGAGCGTTTAAATACAGAATTAGTTCCGATGTATGAAGAGCGCGTGCGTAATAATGATCAATTAGCAGGTATTGAATTAGAGTCGCTTAAAAACTCGGTTGAAATTTTAGAGCAACGTATTGATGATTTAGAAAAAGCGCGTATGGTTGCGCTACTTACAGCGCCGCAAATTCGCATGATTCAACGTGGTAATAATAAATTAATTGGTAAAATCAATACAGCATTTATTACAACGATTCCTATCTTTAAAAATGGTATCATTCAAGCAGTAAATGCGAAACGTCAAAAGCTTGTTGCAGATTCTATGGCTGAACTTGATCGCCGTACAAATGAATTACTTAAGAAAAATGCACAAAATATCGCAACGCAAAGTGTAGAAGTAGCGAGATTATCAGGTTCTTCTAGTATTAAGATGGAAACGCTTGAGGAAACTTGGAACATTATTTCAAGAGGTATGCAAGAAACACAACAAATTGAAGAACAAAATAAACGTGAGCGTGAAGAAAGCCGCAAGCGTATGGCTACATTAACGGAGAATATCAAAAAAGAATTACAAGGATAAATGAAAAGGCAATGAGGAATATTCCTCATTGCCTTTTAGTTTCTCTTCACTAATTTAATAATCTCATTCACAATAAGTGGAATGATACTCAATAAGAGAACAAATCCCCAATCTCGCATCGTTAATGCATGTACACCGAATATATTTGCAAGGGGCGGGATGGAGATGATACAAACTTGCATAAGAACACCGATAAGAAGGGAGAGAACTAAATATTTATTTGTAAAGATCCCAATTGAAAAAATTGATTTCGTTCTTGAACGCAAGTTAAATGAATGAACGAGCTGAGAAAAACTAAGAACGACAAATGCCATCGTTTGAGCGTGTAATAGAGCATCGTCATCAATTCGCTCTGGGAAAAGAGGGAATAAATTTGTATCTCCAGTATAGAATTTTGCTCCGGCGATAAAAGCTATTAGCGTTAAAAGTCCAATGATAACTCCATTGAAAATTAGGAAAGGAACGCTACCACTAAATAAGCTTTCTTTTGCATGTCGTGGTTTTTCCTTCATCACATCTGGATCTTCAGGATCAACCCCAAGTGATAATGCAGGCAGTGTATCTGTAATTAAATTCACCCATAAAATATGAATAGGTCGTAGTGGTGTTGCCCAGCCGAGTAAAATTGCTAAAAATAAAGCGATAATTTCTCCGAAGTTACAAGAGAGTAGGAAGAGAATTGATTTTTTTATGTTGCGATAAATATTTCTACCTTCTTCAACAGCTTTCACGATAGATGAAAAATTATCATCTGTTAACACAACATCCGCTGCCCCTTTTGCAACGTCTGTTCCTGTAATGCCCATCGCTACGCCGACATCGGCTTGCTTTAAAGATGGTGCATCATTGACGCCATCACCAGTCATAGAAACGATATTTCCTTTCGCGCGTAATGCCTTTACAATTTTCACTTTATGCTCTGGAGAGACTCTAGCGAATACATTTAAATGATTAATTTTGCTAGCTAGTTCTGTATCAGAAATGTTATCTAATTCAGTTCCAATCATAATTTCCGATATTTCTTCAGCAATGCCAAGTTCTTTGGCAATTGCAAAGGCGGTATCTTTATGGTCACCAGTAATCATAACTGTGCGAATACCGGCTTTTTTACATTCTGTAATTGAATCTTTCACTTCAGTTCGTGGTGGATCAATCATACCGACAAGACCAATAAAGATAAGATTTTCTTCAAGATGATTTATATCCACATCGTTTGAATTGTATTGTTTAAATGCGAATGAAAGTACTCTTAAAGCCTCTTGAGACATTGCTCCGGCAGCTTCTAATATTTGATTTTTATCAGAATCAGTTAAAATCTCGATTTTGCCGTTTTTAAAAATATGGGTACATCGAGGTAAGAGCTTATCAATAGCGCCTTTCGTCATGCTATAGTAGCTTTCATCGTATGTATGTACGGTTGACATCATTTTACGATCTGAATCGAAAGGTACTTCGTTAACACGTTCATGTATTTTTTCTAAATGATCTTTTTGCATGTTAAAAGTGGTTCCAGCAACGAGAAGTGCAATTTCAGTCGGGTCTCCCGTTTGTGATTCGTTATTGTAAGAAGCATCATTACATAGCACCATATTTTCTAACAATAGACGTTGCGCATCATTATTTACATTTAAACTTTCTAAGTGATCGTATGTGTTATCACTATAAAAGTGAGTAACGGTCATTTTATTTTGCGTTAACGTACCTGTTTTATCTGAACAAATAATTGTGACAGAACCGAGGGCTTCAACAGCTGGTAGTTTCCGAATGATAACGTTTTGTTTAATCATACGTTGCACACCAATTGCAAGAACGATGGAAACGATAGCTGGCAAGCCTTCTGGAATAGCTGCAACGGCTAAACTAATAGCAGTCATAAACATTTCTAACGTATCCCGGCCTTGTAAAAAACCGATGAGGAACATAACGATACAAATAGCTACAGCGACAAAGCCTAAATATTTGCCGACTTGTGCTAAGCTTTTTTGAAGTGGTGTCATATCATCGTCTGCTTCATGTAAAAGGGTAGCAATCTTACCAATTTGTGAGTTCATTCCAGTTTCAACAGCAACACCGACGCCTCTTCCGTATGTTACAAGAGTGGACATAAATGCCATGTTTTTTTGATCGCCGAGTGGTACTTGCTCATCACTTTGCATGGAAGGGTGGTAGATTGCATCTTTATCAACAGGGACAGATTCACCAGTTAGAGCAGATTCTTCAACTTTTAAATTTGCGGTTTCAATAAGGCGTAAATCGCATGGGATATATCGTCCGGCGTCGAGCATAACGATATCCCCTGGAACGACGTGCTCAGATGGAATTTCTTTTAGTTCACCATTTCTCTTGACGATAGCTTTAGGTGTTGCCATCTTTTTCAATGCCTCTAAAGCTTGTTCTGCTTTCGATTCTTGGACAACACCGATAACAGCATTTAAAACTACAACAAGCGCGATAATACTGGCATCCGCCCATTCACCTACAAAGGCAGAAATAAGGGCAGCAATAATAAGGACATATACGAGGACGTCATTAATTTGGGCGAAAATACGCTGCCATAAAGTGCGTTTTTGTTTTGTAGCTAATTCATTAGAACCGTATTGCTTTAAACGTTCACTTACAATCTCATCTGTTAAACCGTGTTGTTCGTTTGTTTCTAGGTCAATCAATGTTTGATCTTTCGTCTTACTGTACCAATTGCTCATAAGTAAGCACCTCCAGTAAAAACAGTTAGCAATGGTAGTGTTGCTATTATTTGTGAGTAGTATGTATGGAGAAAAAATCTAAGGTGAGGTTCTACTTCTATTGTACAATATTTTACAGTTGGTTGAGGGAAAGAGAAGAGTTGTCATGAATTTGTTGGAAATAAAAAAGAGCCTCATATAAGAGAGGCTTTTTTACTTTTTAATTAATGTACCTAATTCTTCTGTAATAGCTTGCATTTCACTAATGCTGAATGTTTCACGTTTCATAACATGATCATAAATGTCACGTAAATCTTCGTACATTTCTTCGTTAAAACTAGCAGCTCTCATCGCTCCAGCATTAACCATACGTAATTTTTCTTTAATAGCTTCGACCATGTATTCAACGTTTTCTTCTGACTTTACGGATAAATCCACCGAAGTGTCCCCCTTTAAAATAACATAAGGCTATCTTAACATTTTTTATCATTTTCGTTAATGGATCTTTTCAATCCTATTAAATTAGTAGGGATTTCCTTTATATTTCATAATTGGTTGTTTATACTATAAGTATATATGAAGAAATGCACCAAGAAGGGAAGAAACAAAAACATGGTTCAAGTATTGTTTGTTTGTCTTGGGAACATTTGCCGTTCTCCGATGGCAGAAGCGATTTTTCGAAATCTTGTCGTAAAAGAGGGACTTGAAGAGAAAATTGTCATTGATTCTGCAGGAACTGGAGATTGGCATGTTGGCCATCCGCCACATAAAGGAACACAAAAAATTTTAAAAGAAAATGCAGTCACTTTTGAAGGAATTAAAGCAAGGCAAGTAGAAAAAGAAGACTTAACAAAGTTTGATTATATTATTGCCATGGACAACAAGAATATAGCAGATTTAAAAAGTTTAGGTAAAACTGGAGGCTATATTGGTAGGCTGTCCGATTTTGTTCCAGACGGTGGCTGGACAGACGTTCCTGACCCTTACTATACAGGGAATTTCCAAGAAGTATATGACCTTGTAACAGAAGGGTGTGCAAAGCTATTAGCTTTCATTCGAAATGAACAAGGAATATGAGGAAGCTTAGAAAGAAATACTTTCTAACATAAGAAATGAAAGGGTGAAGGAATATGGCAAAGAAAAATAATATTGCTCGAAACATTGCGATTGGTGTAGCGGCAGGTGTAGCTGTATCCATGTTAAAGAAAGAAAACCGTGAAAAAGTAAAAAATACAGCAGAAAAAGCAAAAACAAAGATGATTGAAATTGGTGAAAATGCAAAGATCAAAGAAAAAGTGCAAACTGTTACAGATAAAGGACGCGAACTTGCTGATTTCAATGTGGTAAAAGCGAAAGTAGCAGAAATTAAAAAATTAACGCCATCTGTTGTAGAGACGTTAAAAGAAACGAAAGAAATTTTTAGTAAGAAAAAAGTTGAGCCAGAAGAAAAGCCAGAAACGATTGAAATTCAAGCTGTATCTCCAAAGGTAGATGAGCTGAAAGCAGAAGAAGAGCCAGTAGTTGCTGAAGATGGTGGTATGAAAGAAGCGCGTGAATTATTTATAAAAGACTCAAATGCAGTGGAAAAAAAAACTGAAGCGTACATTGAGTTAAAGCAAGATAAAGAAGAGAAGAAAAGCGTTTAAACATATATGAGAAAAATTTTAGAAAAGGTGAGAAGAAATCGTACTTATTCGTTTGGTAAAGATTTATATGACCGGACGATGCGCGATGATGTAGCGGGCTTGGCAGCACAGCTCGCTTATTTCTTCTTGCTTGCAATTTTTCCTGGGCTCGTTTTCTTAATTACGCTTCTTGGATTTATTCCCATTCAAACAGAGGATGTGCTTAGTTTATTAGAGGTTTATGTACCAGATGATGCAATGAACTTAATTGAGGTAAATGTAGATAAAGTTGTAAACCAGCAAAATGGTGGTTTATTATCATTTGGTTTATTATCCATGTTATGGTTTGCCTCAAATGGTGTTAATGCGGTTATGAATGCTTTTAACCGCGCTTATGACGTGAAGGAAACACGTTCTTTTATTACAACAAGAGCGTTATCAATTGTGTTTACATTAGCTATTATTTTTATGATTGTCTTTGCGTTAATTGTTCCGGTATTCGGACAAGTTATTGGAGCAGCAGTGTTTAAAGCACTCGGTTTATCAGATAGTTTTTCTTTCGTATGGAGCATTACACGATTAGTAGCGAGTTTCTTCGTACTATTTGCTTTGTTTAGTTTCTTATATACATTTGCACCAGATCGAAAGTTAAAAAGAAGAGAAGTTATTTCAGGGGCGTTATTTGCTACTGTAGGATGGATTGTGGTGTCTTACTCATTTGCTTATTATGTAGATAAGTTTGCGAATTACGCCAATACATATGGTGGTCTCGGTGGTATCATTATTTTAATGTTATGGTTTTATTTAACTGGATGGGTAATTTTACTTGGCGGTGAAATTAATGGTTTACTCCACCATTATAGAACCGGTGACAATAATTCCCGTAATGAATAATGAGTTCTTGTTCCATAATAAAAAGGAACAGGGGGGATATTTCATGAGTAATAATAAAAAGAACCATAATAATAAAAGTAATAATAAACAAAAGAGCAGTTCGCATCCAAAGCATAAAACGAGTAGCAGTGCGAACGGTCATAATAGCTATCACTAAAAAAAACGGGTCCTCTATGAGGGACCCGTTTTATTTGCTTCCTTTTAGTAATCGTAAGCCATTCAAAATGACAAGAATCGTACTTCCTTCATGGCCAATAACACCGAATGGAAGAGCTAAAAATTGCAAGAAGTTTGAACAAATTAGCATGGCAATAACGGCTAGCGAAAAGATTACGTTTTGCTTCACAATACGGTTCATTCGTTTTGATAAACGAATTGCTTGGGAAAGGCGAGATAGTTCGTTCTTCATCAGTACAACATCTGCAGTTTCTAAAGCTACATCTGTTCCTTCTCCCATTGCGACACCAATGCTAGCAGTAGCTAGTGCAGGTGCATCATTTATACCGTCTCCGACCATTGCTACTGTACCATATTTTTCTTTTAACTTTTTAATCGTTTCAACTTTTGTTTCTGGTAAGCATGATGCGTAATATTCCTTTATATTACTTTCAGAGGCAATTGCTTTTGCCGTTTCTTCATTATCTCCAGTAATCATAATTGCTTCGACACCAATGCTTTGTAAATCACGAATAGCAGCTATTGTTTCTTGGCGAAGCGTATCTTTTAAAGCGATAAGTCCAAGAATGCCTCCCTCATCACTAATATAAACGACAGTTTTACCTTCTTTTTCAAGTGAGGCAGAAATACCATTATGAAATGTCTTTGTTTCTTCACCGATAAAATCAGCTTTACCTATTTTATAAGCGTTGTTTTCCAATATTCCTTTTAGACCAAAACCAGTTACATCTTCAACCTTTTCTGGTTTTTTTAAAGTAATGTCGTACGCATGTTGTGCATATTTAACAATGGATTCAGCTAAAGGATGTGTAGAGTGACTTTCAATTGATGCTGTAATATAAAGTAATTCTTTTTCTGTTATATTTTCTCGAACATATACATCTGTTACGGTAGGTTTACCTTCTGTTAATGTTCCTGTTTTATCAAACGCGATTGCTTTCACAGAAGCAAGGCGTTCTAAATGTATACCGCCTTTAAAGAGAATACCGTTTCTCGCTCCGTTAGAAATGGCTGATAACGTAGCTGGTGTAATGGCAGCTACGAGCGCACAAGGAGATGCGACTACAAGTAAGATCATAGCGCGATAAAACGTTTCATTCCAGCTCCAGTCAAGTAAGAAATGAGGAACGAACATCATAAGCGCAACAACGAGTAGTACACCTTTTACGTATGTTCCTTCAAACTTTTCAATGAATAGTTGTGATGGTGATTTTTCACTTTGTGCACTTTGGACGAGACGGATAATCTTTTGGAATAATGTTTGATCGCTCGGCTTCGTAATTTTAACTTCGATAGCACCACGTAAATTTACAGTACCGGCAAATACTTCATCGCCATGTCTTTTCTCATTTGGAATAGGTTCTCCTGTGATTGCTGCCTCATCGATATTTGTTTCACCGTTATGAATCGTACCGTCAGCAGGAACACGTTCACCGGGTTTAATTAAAATAATGTCGTTAATTTGTAACTCTCCAACAGGAACACGTTCCTCAGTTCCGGTGGAAATACGTAATGCTTCTTCAGGTTGTAAGTCAAGAAGAGCGGAAATTTCTTTTTGGCTCTTACTTAACGTATAAGATTCCATAGCACCGCTGAGTGCAAAGATGAAGATTAAAATAGCCCCTTCTGCCCAGTAGCCAATAATTGCAGCACCAATAGCTGCAAAGAGCATTAGCATTTCAACATTTAGCTCTTTTTCTTCAATCGTATCTTCAATTCCTTCTTTTGCTTTTGCATATCCACCAACTATATAAGCAAGGATATAGCAAGTAATACCTACATTTATTGCATCGTTCCTTGTGAATAGCCAGCCAGCTAAAATAAAAATACCAGATGCCACTGCAAATACAAGTTCATAATGTTTTTTTAATGTGTCCCATAAAGAGGGATGAGAAATTGTTTCTTTTGCGTGTAACGTTTTTACTTCTGAGTTCATTACTACTCGCTCCTTCCGAATTCTTATTGAGAAAAATAATCAAAATCGAAACCCCTATAAAACGACGAAAGCTGCCATCCATAATGGATAGCAGCATTTCTGTTGAATCTGTTTTTAATCGTTCTTATGTTGTAATTATTCTATAGTATATCATATGTTTTTATGAGATGGTACGGTTTTGTTTCAAGTATAAACGGAAAACTTGTGTTTTCGCAATTCCTTTGGTATATATGAATATTGTTCATAAAAAGGTCGGAAAGGAAGACAACAAGTGAAGACAGAGAAATTTTTTACCCATCCGATTGGCGTATTTATTGCTGCAATAGTAGCAACTTTTTTATGGGGAAGCGCATTTCCTTTTATTAAATTAAGTTATGTTGAACTTGGAATTCAACCACAAGAAGTTGGAGAGCAAATATTATTTGCCGGTTATCGTTTCTTTTTATCTGGATTCATGCTCTTATTATTCTTTAAAGTGTTAGGAAAAGATATGAGCTTCAAAAAAGGAACGGGGAAACAGTTAATACAAATTGGTTTATTCCAAACGTTTCTTCAATATATCTGTTTTTATATTGGAATGAGTTATAGTTCGGGAATTGAAGGAGCTATCATTTCAGGGACATCATCATTCTTTCAAATTTTACTCGCCCATTTTTTATATAAAGATGATGCCCTCAATATGAGAAAAATAATTGGCGTATCGATTGGCTTTTGTGGCGTCGTTTTAGTAAATGTGCCGAGTGATGGTAGCTTATCATTTCATTTTGGAATCGGAAGCTTATTACTTCTTAGTGCAGCAATGCTGTATTCATATGGAAACATATTAGCGAAAGAAGGTAGTAAAACGTTAGATGTTGGCTATATGACAGCATACCAAATGATGTTTGGTTCTATAGGATTATTATGTATAGGGGCTTTACAAGTTGGAGTAATGCCATTTACATTTAGTCTACATGCACTACTTATGCTGATTTATTTATCTTTCTTATCTGCAGCTGGTTTTTGCATTTGGAATACAATTATGAAGTACAATAAGGTTGGAAAAGTATCTATGTATATGTTCTTTATACCCGTATTTGGTGTGTTATTATCGAGCATGATTTTAGGTGAAGCAATTCATTCATTTGTGTTACTCGGTTTAGCATGTGTAGCCGCGGGAATTATTGTGGTAAATCGGACGCCAGCTAAGCAAAAAATAGAGAAAGAAAAACAAGTAGCATAGAAAGCAGAAAAGCGATTACAATGGAAGAACAGTACTGTTCTTCTTTTTTTATAGAAAAAGGATAATAGACTAAGTGTAACGAAAAAAGATACAAAAAGCATTTATTGAGGAGAACATATTATGAATCTACTTTACGTGGTGTTAATTGGGCAAATACTTCTTTTTTTAATTGGTGCAATTTATGCAATGCGGCAGACAAAAAGAACGAAAGATAATATGCCGTTACCTTTAGCAATCCGTCTTATTCTTAGTTTTTCTTTAACAGGTAGTGCAATTTGGATATGGTTACAAGATCCATCTGTAGAGTATAGTACGTGGGTTGCACTTGGTATGACTTTATCGACTGTGGGAGATTTGTTTATGGCTGGGCTGATTCCAATTGGTCACAGGTTAATTGGTGGGATGGTTACTTTCGCTCTTGCTCATTGTTTTTATGTAAAAGCATTTTTGCAAACAGGAATTTCGTGGAATGGTTTTTGGATTGGCTTACTCGTATATGGGCTCTTTCTAATTGTAGGATGGTTCTTCTTTATCCGAAATGATAAACAGGATAAATTGTTTACGATAGGAGCTCTAATTTACGGATTGTGGGTTGGAGGAATGGCTTGCTTTGCATTCGCCTTATATTATGAAAATACAGGAATATGGTGGATACCAGCGTTTGGTGGTTTACTGTTTGTGATTTCTGATTTTATTATTGGCGTGACAGATATCGGAGGGCGTAAATTGAAGTATGAGCCACTTTGGATTTGGTTTACATATGTAGCTGCTCAAATGTGTATTGTATATGTGGGATTATAAAAAGATACTCTCAAAATAGTGAATAGACTATTTTGAGAGTATCTTTTTTGCTTGTTTAATTTAATCAGTATTTTTATTTTTATTTTTAAATTTCTAATATTATAATTTTATAATTCAGAATTTTGTAGAAAATCATCGGTCGTATTATTTATAATAAAAGTAAAAAGATGATGAGTTGGTGAAATGATGCAAAAGAAAAAACGTTGGCGTGAATTCTTTGGAACTATTGCAATTGCGTGTTTATTGGTGTTTTTGGCGAAAATTTTTGTGTTTTTTCCGACGACTGTAAAAGGAGCATCCATGAGGCCGACGTTGCAAGATGGAGATAAGGTAATTGTTAATAAGTTAGCAAAACAATTTGAAAGCTATGGGAGAGAAGACATTATTGTTGTGAAAACAGATAATTTTTATGTCAAAAGAGTGATTGGATTATCTGGAGATATAATTGAGATGAGAAATGATCAATTATATGTGAATTCTGAAGTGATAGATGAAGAGTATTTGGATAGTAATAAAAAACAAGCAGAAAAAAAACTTATGAATTTAACAGAGGACTTTGGACCGATTACAGTTCCTAAAAATAAGATTTTTGTTATGGGAGATAATCGCTTAATAAGTAAAGATAGTAGAAATGGTTTAGGTTTTATTGATAGAGAAGATGTGTTAGGTAAGTTAGCAGGCATTTATTATCCGTTTGAAAATATGAAGATAATAAAGTAAAAAACCAAGCAAATTTTAGTTTGCTTGGTTTTTTTGTTAAACAGTAGGAGATTCGTTAGATACAAAGATATCTTCATGTTTCTTTGTAGTACTTAAAACAAATTTATGTTGTAGCAATTGTAGTTTAAATAGCGCTAAAGGATCATGATATGTTTCTGGATTGCTTCTTAGCGTTGCTAATGTTTGCTCGTCTTCCTTTATCTCAAGTTGAGCTGCATCCACATTTTGTTTCAATATGCTAAGTGGATCTTTAAAGAACATCATGATATCACGTTCTAATGCACCTTCAAATACTTCAAATTGTAGGAAGAATTGTTTTGAAATTGTGTGAGCAATTTCTGTATAGTCTTCTGTTTCAATATATTGTTTATATTTGTTGGCGAGCATAGATTGGTTTTTTTGCATATTACCAAATAATTTTCCGGCACTTTTTAAGAAAAACTGTGTTGGTGTAAAGCGTAATAAAATATTGATGTTCGTTACTGTAATTCGATTTGTCATTCGTACAACATCTCGATTCCAATCATCTAATAATTTGAAATCGCAAGGAAGTTTCATACGTTCTTCTTTATATAATTTATTAAACGTTTCACTCATTTCATCTAAATAAGCTTGAGCTTGAATAAATTCATTATGTGCTGTTTCAATCCATTCTTGAATAGACCCAGTAAATTTAGGAAGAAGTACCTGTTGTACATGCTTTTGAACTCGTTCATTCATTGCAGCATTTAATTCTTCATGAACTAGTTTGAAATCACTATCTTCTTGAACAAGATCAGAGCAGCTCTGTAATAATTCAGGAATTTGAGAATGTATATCTCGTGTAATTTCTTCTTTCGTTAAAAGATAGGATTCGGTAATAGAGCGAATTTTATCTTTTTCAAGAGCAGTAAGGTTATTAATAAATCCAGTAAGTTTCACTGAGATGTGTTTATTCCAGCGTACGGATTTTACTAATGTATTTTCTAATTCCACACGTTCATTTATGAGATAAGCAATTGTCTTTTGCGTAAACCATATTAGCTTTTCTATACGTTCTTTTTCTATATCGCGTTTTGCAAGATTAGAGAGAATAGATTCTGTTACATCTCCAAGTTGCTGACTACTCTCTTGCGAAGGAGAGTATGGGAAGAATTGTGCATCTGGAAAATGTACTTTAAGTTTACTAATTAGTTTTTCATTAGTAGTCGTATTATTTGTGTGTAATACGAAGTGAATTTGTAAGTTTGGTACTTGTTCACGTAAATAAATTAACGTATCAATTTCTTCACTATGCAATGGTGAAGAAGAATTTAATACGTAAACAAGGCTATCTGCTGCTTGTAAGTATTCAAAGTATGCATTGTTTTTATCCAATTGTCCTTGAATGGATGGTGTAATAAGAAATGTAAACTTATTTTTTCTTAAAAATCTACTTGGTAGCTTAATTTCTATACATTTTTTCTCAAGTTCTGACTGAGCAGATGTAGCCGTTATTTGATGGAATTCATCAAGGTTAGAGATATTTCTGATATCTAACTCGGTAAATTCTGTTATTTCAGTTTGACTAGCGTCTTTAAATAGAATAGGAGTTGTTAAAGTTTCAGTTAAGATGTTCTCTCCTAATATTGAATTAACAAATGATGTTTTATCATGGTCACTAGTTCCAGCTATTAGTAGTGGTGTGACATTTAAATCACATAGTTCATGGACGAGTAGCGTAAATTGATGACTTAAATCTACATCATTTTTCTCAGCCCATACAGCGATTGTTTCGAATAAATGAGAAACTGTTTCCATATTTACATCTGCTTCAGCTGATGTATTAGAAAGTAAGGATCCAGCACTTTTTACGAGTAATGATTCTAAAGTTGTAGGTGAGACTTCATTCCATGCTAATACTGCTGCAGAGACAACTAGAGAATCTTTTGCTTTCGTTAAACTGAACCAATTTGTTAATAGATTTGGTACAAGTCCGTTTAATTCATGCATAAAATGATTTCCGGTAATTAATGCAAAGTATGTTTCTTGATAGCGAGTAGAAATTTCATTCCAATCGTCATTATTGTCTGTTTCAATATGCAAGAATAAATGATTAATACTTTGAATCCAAGGAAGGTATAAGGATTCATGTTGGTAGCTATTCCAAAGAGCAATAACAAGTTCTTTAAATTGAGCTTGATCAACAGCATATAGAGCTTTTAAAGACTCATAGAAATATTCAGGCTTAATATTTTTAGTAAATCCTTTGTTTATGTAATTTATTAATGTATCAAACCAGTGTAAAGATTGTGTTCGAATACCTTCTTGAACAGCTAGTTCGATAGCGTTGTTCCAATCTTCTTGTTTTTCATAGAAAGAACGTGCAATTGCAGTAATATTTGGGTAATCCGGTTGGAATGCAACAGCTTCACTAATCGTCTTAAAAGCAAGTCCTAAACGATCTTGTTCGATATAAAGAGAAAGAAGTTGTAATGAAACTTCCATCGTAAGAGTTGTATCTTCTGTTTGAATAGATTGATAAATTTCTTCTGCCTTTGGTAGGAATCCTAGTTCAAAATAAGCATCTGCAATATTTTTTGTTGCCCAAAGTGCAAGAGTATTATTAACTTTTTCCCATTTAAATATAGCTGCTTCAAAATCTTTATTTTGATAATAAAATTCACCTTGAGCAAATCGAATATTAGAAATGTTGGAGAATTCATTTTTAGATTCATTTATATATGCTTCACCGAGTACTTCCGATGCAGGAGTAGAAGTTTCTTCTGTTAAAAATGTTTTATAGTAAACTTTTTGAATAAATTGATTTTCAATGGTCATGTTCGTTCCCCCCTGTATAATTTAGAAAAATGATGTTGTATGTAAAAGGGTTCATGTTCTTTTAATAGGTAGAAGTTGTATTATATAGACCAAACTATGTTTTTGCTAGATATATCATTTTTCTTGAGAGTTAAACCGTTGCGAAAAGTAACTTTCCTTTATTGTAACAAAAAAACACGCATATGAATTTTTATTTTTTATCAGGACATTTGCAGGCAGTAAGAATCTAATCTCAAAATTAGTGAATGTAAGTGAATTATGTCGGAGGCGAGATACCTGTAGAAGCCTGATGGATGTAGGCTAATAATCAGTAGAGGATGAAGAAAACCCACGCGGATTGAAGTTTAATTTTATCTCTGTTAAAGGAAAGAATAGAAGTAGAGTTCATTATAAAAACAATGTATAGTGAATATGTATACCATGTTTGCCTTAAAGATAGAAAGGGTAAAATGTGGAATAACGATCGTGCATAGGATGTGTCTTCCGAATGGAACAACATATTGGCGAGTTAATCGCGCATTATGGCTATTTTGGAATTGTTATAGCTTTGGCTGGTGGGATTGTCGGATTACCGATACCAGACGAGTTTTTATTGACCTTTGTTGGTTATAATGTTTCAAAAGGAGTTATGTCAGGAACTGCTGCTTTTTTAAGTGGGATGGCTGGTGCGATGTTAGGGATCACGTTAAGCTACATATTAGGTTTAAAACTTGGGCTCCCTGTTTTAAAGAAATATGGGCCGAAAATTAGAATTAAAGAACATCACATTGAAAAAACACATATTTTATTTGAAAAATATGGGCCATTTCTTTTAATGATTGGTTATTTTATACCGGGAGTACGTCATTTAACAGCATATTTTGCTGGGGTATCAAATTTGACACTTTGGCGTTTTTGTTTGTACGCTTACGGTGGTGCGCTCATTTGGATAAGTGTTTTTATTGGGCTTGGCTGGAAGTTAGGCGAGAAGTGGCGCTTCGTTGAGTATAGTTTACATCATTATGGAATATGGATTTTATTAATTTCAGCAGTTGTTACATGTGTTGTATGGTTGTACATAAAGAAAAAGAAAAACCGCTAATAGCGGTTTTTTTAGCTGAAAGCAATAAATAATACACCAGCTGTAATAAAGACTACACCAACACCGGTCATAAAGTTTAACTTTTCACCGAGGATAATCATAGCGAGAATGATAGAAAATACGACGCTTAATTTATCGACAGGAGCTACTTGTGAAACCTTTCCTGTTTTGAGGGCAAGAAAATAAAATAGCCATGACGAAGCACCTGCAATCCCACTTAATGTGATAAATAGCAGTGCTTTTTTATTTAGCAGTACGTCGCCGATATTTTGAAATTTACCTTGTATGATAATAACGCCTATCATAAATAATGCCATAATAATAGATCGAATTGTTGTTGCAACGTTTGCATCGATGCCGTCTAAACCAAACTTTCCAAAAATCGATACAAGGGCAGCAGCAATTGCTGATAATAGTGCAAATAAGAGCCACGAACTCATAGTAAAATCCCTCCAATCTTACAGTATTATACATGAAAATGATTCTCATGTATAAAGTTGAAGCAATTGAGGTTTATAGGAAGCACGACTTCAACTTAACTTCTTGCTCCACCTGAATTTTAAGGTGGGAGTTTTACTGCCTGTAAATAGTGGGCTAAATAACGAAATAATCCCCACCTTATATTTTTAATAAGGTGGGGATTATTATACTACTCTGCAATTTCCTCATATAAAAAGTACGTTACATTATAAATATGTTCTACTTCATCGTCTGTCATAAACAGTAATTCGTCACGCTCAATCCCTTTTTTCTTTTCAATAAACTCAATCATGTTTTTGCGTTCTTCTCTCTTCATCAATTTTATTTCTCCTCTCAATCTGTTTTAATACAGTTTATTTAAGTTAATGTTATTATATAACAGAATCTTTAGAAAGTTCCACCTATTTTATTGTTTTTTTCAAAAGAACTTTTCGACAAAACAAGCCCACCTAAGGGGGCTTGTTTTATTTTATAGTCGTAAAAACTCAGGCTCCGTCGTACCGGCACCATCAATGTAATAAATTGTGTCGGGATTGATTTTTATCAATACGTAATTAGGGTCTTCGGGGCCGAGTAACCAACGTTTTAAGCTATTATTCCAAAACTTGTTTTTTAATGTCGAGTCTTCCTCAATTGAAGCTAATCCTTCAACTTCAATATAATCTTCATCTAACTTTTTCCCTTCTCGTCCGAGTAATACATGGACATTAGGATTGTTTTCAATATCTGTTATCTTTTTTGATTGTCGATCTGTTGCAACGTACAGTACAAAATCTTCATGGAAAAACATCATAAAGGCGCTATGAGGTTTCTCATTTCGTACTGTAGATAATACACCGGTACGTTGACCTTGAATAATAGTTGCGATTTTTTCTTTTAAGTGCATAATTTTAACCCCTTTTCACAATTTATAATTCTGTCTGTTTAAACAAGATAATTTAAATATCTTTCATACTGTTTTCTTCAATCCGATTTTTTAAACGTAATTGTGATGAAATCGGACAAGTTAGGAGAAGAATAATAATAATATTGTGGAGAAATACATACGATGGAAGGGTGAAAAGCATGTTTAATAAAATATTTCTTATAGTAGCACTTATAGGTGTACCACTATCTGTACTTGGAAAAACACTTCATTGGCCAGAAACAATTATGTTCGCTGTGTATTGTATTACGATTATCGCGTTAGCTGGTTTTATGGGGAGAGCAACAGAGAGTTTAGCAATTGTATCTGGTCCTAGAATAGGCGGATTATTAAATGCTACTTTCGGTAATGCTGTTGAACTTATCATTTCAATTTTTGCACTTCAAGCGGGGTTAATTGAAGTGGTGTTAGCTTCTTTAACGGGTTCTGTACTTGGAAATTTATTATTAGTAGGAGGACTATCCTTCTTTGTAGGTGGACTTAAATATAAAAGGCAAAGCTTTAACGTTTACGATGCAAGGCATAATTCAGCTTTATTAATATTTGCTGTTGTCGTGGCCTTTGTTATTCCAGAGATCTTTTCAATGAAGATGGACGCTGGCAAGACGTATCAATTAAGTATAGGTGTTTCTATTATTATGATTATCATGTACATTGCTGCATTACTATTTAAGTTAGTTACGCACCGTGGTGTATATCAACATAAAAGTGACGAAGTAGCGCATGAAGAAGAGCCAGAGTGGTCGAAAGGGAAGGCACTCCTTATTTTAGCGATAGCAACACTGGCGGTAGCTTATGTATCAGAGGCGCTCGTGCATACTTTTGAAACTGTTGCAAAATCATTTGGTTGGTCAGAATTATTTATAGGGGTTATTATCGTTGCAATTGTTGGAAATGCAGCGGAACATGCATCTGCAATTATTATGGCTTATAAAAATAAAGTAAATATTGCAGTCGAAATTGCAATAGGTTCTACATTACAAATCGCCATGTTTGTTGCTCCTGTACTAGTATTGCTATCTATGTTCTTCGCGCAGAGGATGCCTTTAGTATTTACCATACCAGAACTTGTATCTATGATTACAGCCGTTTTCTTAACGATTGCGATTTCAAATGATGGAGATACAAACTGGTTTGAAGGCGGCACTTTACTAGCCGCGTATGTCATTATGGGAATTGGTTTTTATTTATTATGAAAAATAGGCATAACAATTGTGCTCAGAGAAAACAATAAACAAAGTAGTATATATACCTTTACATAGGAAGGAGCCAGACAGGTGAAACGAGTATACAGCATATGTCTTTCAACTATGGTCTCGTTTATTTTATTATTTCCTAACATGAGTTTTGCAAAGACAACAGTAGGAACAAAAATGCCTTCATCTGTTTTAAATATTTCAAAAGACAATACATTTCCAAATGATGCGCAAGATTTGCCACGTTTACAGCCAAGTAAGTTTGCTCAAGAACTATTGAAAACAGCTAATATTAAAATTGAAAATCCAGACTTAATTCGGATGTTTAATGAAACGACAATTTCAAATGCGCCGCTTGCAGTAGGGTACCGGGCAAAAATTTATTTAGGTCAATGGGCTTTACATTATGAATCAGTAGACACATCGATTAATTGGGAATATAAACAAGTGAATCGAAATGTGTATGATAATCGCGGAGGAGACCGTTTATATCCACTTCGCTATAAGCAAGAAACACAAAAGACGGTTGAAGGCGATTTAACAGCAGATATGAAAGATGCTGCAGATGTGAAAAAAATGATGCTTCTCAAAGCGCTTGAAAAAGTACAATTGCCCCTTTCGTTTAAAACAACTATTGGTTATGGTACTGGACATGAGCGTGTGTATAATATTAGTCCGAGTCAACTCGGATATTTATACGCTTATACACCAGCAGTAAATGAAAAGGGAAAAGTAACATTTGGAGAAGTGTATCTTGTATTAAAGGGAAATCAAAAAAGACTTGTTGTGAAAAATATTACTTCTCAAGGAATTGGAGCGGCGATTCCAATTCATGATCATTTATTTTTTAAATTCATTTCTTCTTCCCACTCGCAATAACGTAAAAAAACGTCAGCTTATAAGCTGACGTTTTTTTATAATGTAATGTTTGCTGTTTTTGATAAGAAATCTTCTGTCGGATAGTAGCTGTTTTTTACAAGAACATTTGGTCCAAGACATTTTACTGCAGGACAGTGACAGCTTAATGATTTTGCTGTTTTTGAAGCACTCCATTTGTCATATGCTTCTTGTAATGTGTTTGTTTGTATGTTTCCTAGAAGTGGAACATCACCAAAGTCCGTTACAATAATATTTCCATCGAAAATATTTACATTTAAACGAGAACGGCCATCTGGATCATTACGAACAGTGACATTTTTGCTCTCTTGTAATTTTTTAAATGTGGCAATGTCTCGCTCGTCATCGCTACAAGCATAGAAAGGTAACGTTCCAAATAACATCCATACATTTTCATCACGAATTTCTAGTAAATGCTCAATAGCATCACGAATTTCAGCTTTTGTTAAAATCTCTAGATTACTCGCGAAGTCACTTGGATACATTGGGTGAACTTCATGACGTTTACAGCCCATCTCTTCGACGATTTGACGGTGAATATGTTCAATATGTGGTAGAGTTCTTTTGTTTAACATTGTTTCGGCCGATACAAGTACACCTGCATCTGATAGAGCCTTACTATTTGTAATCATTCTTTCGAATAATTTTGCACGTTGTTCGTAAGTAGGTTTACGCTCCATCATTGCAAATCCGCCTTCAACGAAGTCATCAATTGTTCCCCAGTTATGAGAGATATGCAACACGTCTAAATAAGGAATAATTTGTTCGTAACGTGCTAAATCTATAGTTAAGTTAGAGTTGATTTGAGTGCGAACGCCTCGTTCATGGGCGTATTTTAAGAGTGGTGTTACATAGTTGTCGACGGATTTTTTTGAAAGCATAGGTTCTCCGCCAGTAATACTTAAAGAACGTAAATGAGGAATCTCATCTAATCGTTTTAATAAAAGATCCATCGGAAGCGGATTTGGGTCTTTCGGCTGTAACGTGTAACCAACAGCGCAATGCTCACAGCGCATATTGCATAACGTCGTCGTTGTAAATTCAACATTTGTTAATAGTAGTTTGCCGTACTCTTCAAGGTCCATATACGCTTCCCATGGATCGTAAGAAGGAGTAATCGGCTTCATTTTTTGTGATATCGTCATATGAAATACTCCTTTGACTATTGAAATAACAATTTGTCCATTCTCTATAATAGAAGAATATGTGCTTTTTATAAAGTGAAACTTTTTAGCGTGAAAAGAGAGAGGGCTTACATTATAGTGGATGACTGTGACAAAATTGATGAAATTTCATGCCCATAGCAATCATTTTTGCGGTATAATAAAAGCAACTCGAATTAAAAGGAGAGTGCCTTCATGGGAAAAGCAATTCAAGATAAAGATACACAATTAGTATATTTAAAAGAGCGTTTAAATATGTTCATTGAAGTAATTGATACAATTGAACCTGAAGAAGTAGAATTAGAAGATGTAGATCGTCTTCTTGCAATGTTAGATGAATTAGAATTAAAATGTGAGCAATTTAAAAAAGACGAATAATATATTAAAAAGGCTGCCAATTCCAATTTGGTAGCCTTTTTCTGTGCGGATAATAGAAGGACGATAGAAAAAGAGGTATAATCAAGTTGTGAAAAATTTCATTTATGCTTTAATAGCGTGAAACAAATAAAAAGCTAAAGAGCATAACAATGGAATTTTCAGCTCATAACGTTTTGGTAGCGTTCACAATTGAGGGGGAAGTAACAATGGAAAAGCTTCAAGAAAGCATGTATCAACTAATTGTTGAAACGTCAACGAACTTACCGAAAGATGTTCGTCGTGCGATTCAACAAGCGAAAGAGCGAGAAAATGCAGGGACTCGTTCTGCGATGGCACTTGGCACAATTACAAATAATATTAAAATGGCTGATGATAACATCTCACCGATTTGCCAAGATACAGGGATGCCAACGTTTAAAATTTATACACCAGTTGGTGTGAATCAATTAAAGTTGAAGGAAGCTATCTATAATGCGCTTGAGCGGGCGACAAAAGATGGTAAACTTCGTCCAAATTCTGTTGACTCTCTTTTTGGAGACAATAGTGGAAATAATTTAGGACCAGGTACACCGGTTATTAAGTTTGAACAATGGGAAAAAGATTATATTGATGCACGTTTAATCCTAAAAGGTGGTGGCTGTGAGAATAAAAATATTCAATATAGCTTACCGTGTGAACTAGAAGGACTTGGACGAGCTGGCCGTGATTTAGAAGGAATTCGTAAATGCCTTCTTCATGCAGTATACCAGGCACAAGGTCAAGGATGTAGTGCTGGTGTAATTGGTGTTGGTATCGGGGGAGACCGCACATCAGGTTATGAATTAGCAAAAAATCAATTATTCCGTACATTAGATGATGTCAATCCAGTACCAGAGTTACAACAACTTGAAGAGTACGTATTAGAAAATGCGAATAAGCTTGGCATTGGTACAATGGGATTTGGTGGAGAAACAACTTTACTGGGCTGTAAAATTGGCGTGTATAACCGCCTGCCGGCTAGCTTCTACGTATCTGTGGCGTATAATTGCTGGGCATATCGCCGCCTAGGTGTAACAATCCATCCTGAAACAGGTGAAATTATGGATTGGTTATATCAAGAAGGTGAAGATACACTTCAGCATGAAGCACAAGAAAAAACAGAGCAACGTGAGATTGTATTACAAGCACCAATTACAGAAGAGCAAATTCGTGGACTTCGCGTTGGTGATGTTGTAACAATTAATGGCATGATGTATACAGGTCGTGACGCAATCCATAAGCATTTAATGGATAATGATTGTCCAGTAGATTTAAATGGACAAATTATTTACCACTGTGGTCCAGTTGTTGTGAAAGATGACAATGACAATTGGCAAATTAAAGCGGCAGGTCCAACGACAAGTATTCGTGAAGAACCGTACCAAGGCGATATTATGAAGAAATTTGGTATTCGCGCTGTTATTGGAAAAGGCGGTATGGGTGCGAAAACATTAGCGGCTTTAGAAGAACACGGCGGCGTGTACTTAAACGCAATTGGCGGTGCGGCGCAATATTATGCTGAATGTATTAAAGAAGTGAAAGATGTTGATTTCTTACAATTTGGTATTCCAGAAGCAATGTGGCATTTACGCATTGAAGGTTTTAAAGCAGTTGTAACGATGGACTCTCATGGTAATAGTTTACATGCAGATGTTGATAAAACATCACTTGAAAAATTAGCGAGCTTTAAAGAGCCGGTATTTAAATAAACAAAAATGCATCTCGAATCTTTCGAGATGCATTTTTTGGTATATATAGAAAAACATGCACAGCATGAAAGTAAGTAAGTAAACAGAAACTACAGGTACGATTATATATGGAAAGGAGACTATTTATGAAATATAAATGGTTATATATCGGTCTCATTTTTTCAATTATGATGGCACTTGTTCCAGTTTCGGCATTGGCTTATACAAATACTCCACATAACTGGGGAATCCCGCGTCCTAAAAATGAAACAGTACCAGATGCAGGAAAGTTATATACGGATTTACTGCAAAAAAATGGCGGGTTTTATTTAGGAGATACGAAGAAAAAAGATATTTATTTAACATTTGATAATGGATATGAGAATGGATACACAGGGAAAATCTTAGATGTATTAAAAGAGAAAAAAGTACCAGCAACTTTCTTTGTAACGGGGCATTACATTAAAACACAAAAAGATTTATTGTTAAGAATGAAGGATGAAGGACACATTATTGGAAATCATTCTTGGAGTCATCCTGATTTTACAGCGGTAAATGATGAGAAGCTTCGTGAAGAATTAACGAGTGTAACGGAAGAAATTAAAAAAGTAACTGGGCAAAAAGAAGTGAAATATGTACGTCCTCCGCGCGGTGTATTTAGTGAAAGAACGTTAGCTCTTACGAAAGAAATGGGCTACTATAATGTATTTTGGTCACTTGCATTTTTGGATTGGAAAGTGGATCAGCAAAGAGGATGGCAATATGCGCATAATAATGTTATGACGATGATTCATCCAGGATCTATTTTATTACTTCATGCAATATCAAAAGATAATGCAGAAGCACTTGCAAAAATCATTGATGATTTGCGCGAGAAAGGGTATCATTTTAAAAGTCTAGATGACTTAGTAAAAGGCAATCAACCGTAAGCATGTATGCTTACGGTTTTCTCATGCTATAATGATGTGTAAAAAGGATGGGGAAACGTATGTGGAGCGAACATGTTACGTTAGAGTATCCGTATCATTTTGAAGAAGTATTAAAACGTTTATCTTTTGATCCTCTTAACGTCATTCAATTAGATGAGAAAGTCATTTATATCCCGCTTTGTATAGATGAGGAACAGGTTATTGTTCGCTTACAAGGGATTGGTACTGTTCAAAATCCACAGTTTTGGATTTCTAGTCAGACAGGAAATCCGGAGAAAGTCATGAAACGAATGAGAGCCATTTTTCATTGGAATGAACCGTTTCAAGATATACAAAATCATTTTTTAAACACATCATTACGTCCACTATTTGAAACATATGCTTATACTCCAATTATTTTAGAATTTGATTATTTTGCTTGTCTTCTTCGCTGTATCATTCACCAACAAATAAATTTGAAATTTGCTACTGTGTTAACAGAACAATTTGTGAAACGGTATGGAACAGAGAAGAACGGTGTATTCTTTTTCCCCACTCCGGAAATAGTAGCAAATATTTCAATAGAAGAATTGAGAGAGCAGAAGTTTAGTCAGCGAAAGGCTGAATATATAGTAGGATTAGGTCGAAGTATTGTCAGTGGTACATTAAATTTAGCGAGTATAGAAAATGAGACGGAAGAAGAAGTTTCAGCACAATTGTTGCCAATTAGGGGAATTGGTGCATGGACAGTGCAAAACTTTTTAATGTTTGGGCTTGGACGGAAAAATATGTTCCCGAAAGCGGACATTGGGATTCAGCGTGCAGTGCAAGGTATATTTCAATTAGATGATAAACCTGATGATGTATTTTTAGAAAAAGTGAAACAAGAGTGTGAACCATACTGCAGTTATGCAGCGTTATATTTATGGAAAAGTATAGAGTAGAGGTGTAATAATGATACAAAAGCAACATGAGAGTAAGTTGGAAGTTGGTCAAACGTTTCCTGTGACAATTAAACGTCTTGGGATTAACGGAGAAGGCGTTGGTTATTTTAAGAGACAAGTTGTTTTCATTCCAGGGGCATTACCAGGAGAAGAAGTTGTTGCAGAAACAACGAAAATTCAGCGTGGCTTCGCTGAAGCGAAAGTGAAAAAAGTTCGTAAAGCTTCACCGCATCGTGTGAAAGCACCGTGTCCAGTATATGAGGAGTGTGGCGGTTGTCAGCTGCAACATTTAGATTATAAAGAACAATTGAATCAAAAGCGTGATATCGTTGTACAAGCATTTGAGAAGTACATGAAAAACAGTATGGAAGAGAAAATTCGTCCAACGCTTGGCATGGAAAATCCATGGCATTACCGTAATAAGAGTCAATTACAAGTGGGGCGTAAAGACGAAAAGGTTATTACAGGGCTATATAAACAAAACTCACATCAGTTAATTGATATTGCTCACTGTATGATTCAACATAAAGCAACGAATGAAGCGACAAAAGTTGTAAGACGTATTTTAGAAAAATTAAATGTTTCTATTTACAACGAGAAAAAACAAAAAGGTTTAGTACGCACAATTGTAACACGTACTGCAGTTCAAACAGGGGAAGTACAAGTTACACTTATTACAACAAAAGAAGAATTACCAAATAAAGAACAATTTGTTGCAGAAGTACAAAAACAGATGCCAGCGGTTAAATCAATTATGCAAAATGTAAACTGGCGTAAAACATCTGTTATTTTTGGAGACAAAACATTTAAATTAGCTGGAAAAGAAGTAATTCAAGAAACACTTGGCGATTTATCATTTGAATTATCAGCACGTGCATTCTTCCAGTTGAATCCAGAACAAACAGTTGTTTTATATAATGAAGCGAAAAAAGCAGCTGCGTTAACAGGCGATGAGAAAATTGTAGATGCGTATTGTGGTGTTGGTACAATTGGACTTTGGCTTGCAAATGATGCAGCGGAAGTACGTGGTATGGATGTAATTCCAGAAGCGATTGCAGATGCAAGAAAAAATGCGCAGCGTCACGGATTTACAAATACGAAATATGAAGCAGGTAAAGCTGAACAATGGTTACCGAAATGGGTAAAAGAAGGATGGCGTCCAGATGTAATTGTTGTCGATCCACCACGTACAGGTTGCGATGATAAATTACTGGAAACAATTTTAAAAGTGAAGCCGAAACAAGTTGTGTACGTGTCTTGTAATCCTTCATCATTAGCACGTGATGTACAAGCATTAATGAAGAGCTATGAAGTGGAGTATGTGCAACCAGTTGATATGTTCCCGCATACAGCTCACGTAGAAAATGTAGTGAAGCTTGTTAGAAAGTAAAGTTTATTAATATTCCCTCATGGTATGAGGGAATATTTTCTATGAAGGAGAATATTATGCATAATTATAAATTAACGATTCAGTATGATGGTGCACGTTTTAAAGGATGGCAACGTCTCGGTAATAACGATAATACGATTCAAGGAAAAATCGAAAGTGTCATATCTGAAATGATCGGAAAAGAAATTGAAATTATCGGTTGTAGTAGAACAGACGCTGGTGTACATGCTTTGAATCAAGTTGCTAACTTTCAAAGTGATGAGAAGTTAGTGGAACATAAAGTGAAAAAATATTTAAATCAATATTTACCTAATGATATTAGCATTACGAATGTGGAAGAAGTATATGATCGTTTCCATGCTCGTTACAATTCTAAAGCAAAAACATATCTGTATAAAATTTGGAATGAAGAGCATACAAATCCATTTATGCGTAAATACAGCATGCATGTGAATAAAAAATTAAATGTGGAAAGCATGAAAGCAGCTGCGAAACATTTAGTTGGTTCACATGATTTTACTGCTTTTTCAAATGCGAAATCAAAGAAAAAATCTATGGTTCGAGAAGTATATACACTTGATGTGATGGAAGAGGCAGGGTTTGTACAAATTAGAGTAAGTGGTAACGGCTTCCTTCATAACATGGTAAGAAAAATTGTTGGAGCATTAATTGAAGTTGGATTAGGACAATTAGATGCTGAAGCAATTCCACAAATTCTAGAGGCGAAACAACGTAATCAAATTAATTGTCTTGCTGAGGCGAGTGGTTTGTATTTGGAGAATGTTGAGTTTTAATGGCAAATAAAAAAATCGGGCTAAGTAGCTCGATTTTTTTAGTATTACGAAGATTTCTCTTTTTTTATACGTATCTTCAAATTCCAAAAAGCAGCAAGCATAATAGCTGCAAAGGAGCCGCTAATTGTTCCAAATAGTTTTGCATAAGGAGAGCTGCTTACATCGGCATTAATGAATAACATCATACAGAGCATGGCAGGGAAAAAGTATAAGTATTGTAATAACTTTAATTTTTTATCATTACTCATATATATAGCCCCTTTCTAGCATGTTATATGTTTAT
Organism: Bacillus cereus group sp. BceL220; assembly: GCF_051776965.1. NCBI lineage: Bacteria > Bacillati > Bacillota > Bacilli > Caryophanales > Bacillaceae > Bacillus > Bacillus cereus group sp. BceL220. The sequence continues at coordinate 32,581 of NZ_JBPWBC010000016.1, forward strand.
TATAACATATTTTACCAAGTTGTTTTTACACTTGGAGACATGTTCATTTCATATGTGTAAATGCAGTTTTTTAATTCGATATTGTAAGTTTTGCCTACTTAATCCTAAAAATTTTGCAGCTTGTGAGATGTTGCCATGATTCTCTTTAAGAATTTGGTTAATGTAGTTCTTTTCCATTTTTTCTATTGTGTGTTTTAAAGTTTTTGGTGCATCAGTATTGTGATTAGTTAGTGCATGTTGCATATTGAATTCTGTTTTTATTCGTTCACGGAAGCGAGTAGGCATATGAAACGCTGTAATGATGGTTTCATCTTCTATTAAGTTCATGGAACCTTCAATTATATGTTCCAACTCCCGTACGTTCCCAGGCCAATCGTATGCATAGAAAAATTCTCTTACATTTACATCTACATCGGTTACGTTTAGCCCGAATTGAGTATTATATTTTTCAATAAAGTGCTGAACAAGAGCTAGAATATCTTCTTTTCTTTCACGTAAAGGCGGAAGACATAAAGTAACGACGCTTAATCGGTAATATAAGTCTTCTCTTAATCGATTATGTGCGATGGCTTCGAAAGGATCTTCATTGATAGTTGCTATAATACGAACATCAATTTCTTTTTCGTGTGTGCCTCCGATTCTTCGTATTGTTTTTTCTTGTATAGCTCGTAGTAACTTCGCTTGAAGTGCTGGACTTAATGAGTTGATTTCATCTAATAACAAAGTTCCTCCGTTCGCTTCTTCAAATAAACCAGCTTTATCGATAGCTCCTGTAAATGCACCTCGGTTTGTACCGAATAATAAGCTTTCCATGAGTGTATCAGGTATAGCGGCACAGTTCTGTGAAATAAAGGGTTTTGTTGAACGCTGACTTTCATTATGGATGCTTTGTGCAAATAGTTCTTTCCCAGTGCCTGTTTCTCCTACTAGAAGTATGGAGGAAGATGTACGAATTACTCTTTTTCCTTCAGTAATGATTGATTGAATAGCTTCAGAATCACCAATTATGTGATCAAAGGTAAATTTAGTACTTTGTTTTCGAGAAGGGCCCATTCTTATTGTTTGCTTTAAGTTACTAATTTCTTTTGATATTTCAATAGCGCCTTTAATTTTTCCATTTTCTATTATAGGGAAAGTATCGTTAATCGTTGTAATTTCTTGTCCTTTATTGTTAAAATACGTTTGTTTTATATTTTTGTTTGTTTTTCCTAATTTTAATGCCTCTATAAGAGTACTATTTTTATTTTCTTCAAATGCAAATATTTCTAAAGGACTTTTATATAATACATCTGAGCGTTCCATTGATTCAATTTCCATCATTTTGCGGTTATAGATAATCGTTTTACTTTCCTCATTAATAATATGAATCCCGATATCGAGTTCATTGAGTAAAGTTTCATATAGCATGTTCATTTCAATGATCTGTTTAAAATTAATGTCTTCTGTACGCATAGATTATCTTCTCCTCATTTCACCCTATGAAGACTGACTTTTTATAATTTTATTAAAATTCTTATAAAACCGCAAAATTTTTTTGCTATTTTCCTTTTAAAACTTTTCAAATGATAGAAAAATTTTGCGGTTGTGCACGCTTTTTTGTGTAAAACTCTCATTTAATATATGAATTAGAGACTTGGTACGCATTTTGCATAAATAATATTTGAAATCTCTAGAGGGGAGAATATGAATTTTTACAGGATATACAACGTTTCGGTGTCAATTAATAAGAGGGAGGGATTTATAAAGTGAAGACAGTTATAGAAGGTGTGTATAGTCCTTGTTATGGAAAAGTAGAGAAGTTATTTGTTACGGAAAGTTCTTACGTATACGAGTGGGAGAAATTAGCGTTAATTGAAACAATAGATAAACAGAAAGTAGAAATTAAGATAGGAATCAGTGGTTATATTGAATCATTAGAAGTAGTAGAAGGACAAGCTATTGCTGATCAAAAGTTATTAATAACAGTAAGGGATGACCTTTTAGTAACAGGCAGTGATTAATGTAAGTGATGTGTATTTTTGCTCTTTTAAATCATTATTTTTACGGTGAAGAATTTTAAAAACGCTTACATTAAATGGATTGGCAAAGTGAAAAGGGGGGATTTATATGATGGATCAAAACCAAGGATTAAAAAGAGAATTGAAAAGTAGGCACATATTTATGATTGCACTCGGTGGAGTTATTGGTACAGGACTTTTTTTAGGATCAGGTTATACGATTCATGAAGCTGGACCTGGAGGAGCAATTGTAGCGTATCTTGTCGGTGGATTTGTAATGTATTTAACGATGCTCTGTCTTGGAGAGTTAGCGGTTGCGATGCCTGACGCAGGGTCTTATCAAACGTATGCGACAAAGCATATTTCTCCTGCAGCAGGTTATGTAGTGGGATGGATGTCGTGGTTAAACTGGTCTGCTACGATAGGTATTGAATTAATTGCAGTTAGTATTTTGATGAAACGTTGGTTTCCTGATGTACCGTCATGGATTTGGTGTGTAGTGTTCGCGGTACTGCTCTTTGCTATTAATGCGTTATCTTCAAGAAGTTTTGCGGAAGTGGAATTTTGGTTTGCAAGTATTAAAGTAATTACAATTATTGCATTTATTATTTTGGGCGGGGCAGCAATGTTTGGGTTTCTAGATATGAAAGGGAATGAACCAGCGCCAATGTTCTCTAGCTTTACTGATTATGGTGGATTGTTTCCAAATGGATTATCAGCCATTTTAATTACAATGATTGCAGTTAATTTTTCTTTCCAAGGAACAGAATTAGTTGGTATTGCAGCAGGTGAGAGTGAAAATCCAGAGAAAACGATCCCGAAGGCAATTAACAATACAGTTTGGCGTATACTTGTTTTCTTTGTACTATCTATTTTTATTCTTGCTGGACTATTCCCTTGGCAGCAAGCAGGAGTAATAGAAAGTCCATTCGTAGTTGTATTTGATAAAATTGGTATTCCTTATGCAGCAGATATTATAAATTTCGTTATTATTACAGCAGTACTATCCGTTGCGAATTCAGGATTATATGCAACTTCGCGTATGCTATGGTCTATGTCTAATCAAGGAATGATTAGTCCAATTTTTGGAAAGTTATCTGAAAACGGTGTTCCTATTTATGCATTAATCGTAAGCACAATTGTAGGGTGTCTCTCACTACTATCAGGTATTTATGCGGAAGATACAGTTTATTTATGGCTGCTTTCTATCGCTGGATTCGGAGCGATACTAGTTTGGGCATCTATTGCTTTATCAAATTTATTAGCTAGAAGGTCATACATGAAGCGGGGCGGGGATGTTAAGGACTTGAAATTTAAAACACCATTGTATCCATTTGTACCACTTCTTGCGTTAGTATTAAATTTAACAGTAATCGTTGGCATGGCCTTTATTCCAGAACAAAGAATGGCATTGTATTGTGGTATTCCATTTATGATTGTTTGCTTACTGTTTTATCGTGCTACAAGAAATAAGGGAAGTAATGTAGAGCATATTGAAAAGACAAATACAACGGAAGTAGAGAGTTTATAATAGTGATTAATTAGGAGACTGTAAAATTGTAAACAGTCTCTTTTTTTGTGAAAATAAAGCTGGAAACATACTATGTATGCAAAGGGGAATTAGCGATGAATCCAGAAGTTTCGCAGTTGTTAAAACAAATAGATTCAAGGAAAGAGGAATTACTAGAACTTACAAAAACTTTAATTCGTTTTGAAACACCAGCACCGCCAGCGAGAAATACAAATGAAGCACAAGAATTTGTTGCAGAGTTTTTAAGAAAACGAAATTTTAGTATTGATAAATGGGATGTATATCCGAATGATCCGAATGTTGTTGGGGTAAAAAAAGGGATAAAAAGTGACTCATATAAAAGTCTTATTATTAATGGACATATGGATGTAGCCGAAGTGTCAGCAGATGAGGCGTGGGAAACAAATCCATTTGATCCATTTATAAAAGATGGCTGGTTAGTTGGACGTGGCGCAGCAGATATGAAAGGTGGGCTGGCTGGAGCGCTATTTGCCATTCAACTTTTACAAGAAGCTGGTATTGAATTACCTGGAGATTTAACTTTTCAATCGGTAATTGGAGAAGAAGTTGGAGAAGCAGGTACACTTCAATGCTGCAAAAGGGGTTACGATGCTGATTTTGCAGTAGTAGTGGATACGAGCGATTTACATATGCAAGGACAAGGCGGTGTCATTACTGGATGGATTACAGTGAAAAGTCCACAAACGTTTCATGATGCAACGCGCAGACAAATGATCCATGCTGGAGGACGTTTATTTGGAGCGAGTGCGATTGAAAAAATGATGAAAATTTTACAAAGCTTACAAGAATTAGAGCGCCACTGGGCAGTTATGAAAACATATGAAGGCTATCCATCTGGAACAACAACAATTAATCCAGCTGTTATTGAGGGAGGAAGGCATGCGGCGTTTATTGCGGATGAGTGCCGATTGTGGATAACAGTGCACTTCTATCCGAATGAAACACATGAACAAATAATAAACGAAATTGAAGAGTATATTGGAAAGGTGGCAGCTGCCGATCCATGGTTAAGTGAAAATCCGCCACAATTTAAGTGGGGCGGAGAATCAATGATTGTAGATCGTGGGGAAATTTTCCCTTCATTAGAAGTAGATAGTGAACATAAAGCTGTAAAAAAACTTAGCTCAGTACACGAGTCTATTCTATCAAAAAATACAATTTTAGATATGTCTGCAACGGTAACTGATGGTGGTTGGTTTAGTGAGTTTCACATTCCAGCGATTATATATGGACCAGGTACATTAGAAGAAGCACATTCTGTAAATGAGAAAGTTGAAATTGAACAGTTAATTGAATTTACAAAAGTGATAACAACATTTATATATGAATGGTGCCACACGAAAAAATAGATTTGTATAGTAAAATCGTACGAGTATGTATACTTGTACGATTTTTTAGTGAACTATTTCAGAGTTGAATATAAACAACTGAAATAGTTCTTTATTTTGCTATGTCTTTCGTTTCATTTCAAGTAATTTCTCTTTTGCTAATTCAACGGCAATCGCATCATCTAAATAGCCAATTGGAAAGAGATAGTCGGGAATAATATCTGTCGATAAAATGAAATAAAGTAATGCGCTCCCAAGAACTGCACGTTCTTCTTTTGAAATGGTTTCATTACAAAATTGTTGATACATATCTGTTAATTGTTCAATAAAAGGACCAGCACTATCAATTTGCTCTAATTTGCTTGCAAAACTGTCATGAATACGTTTTTCGCCTTCTGTTGTCTGGGCATAGCGTTCGTAATTTTCGAGTTCTTGTTTTACGCGAGTTGTAGTGTAATCGAAATCGAATAAGTTAGAGGATTGTAAAGTTTGTTGAATGGTATCAAGAGATGTGTACATATCCGTTTTTTCTTTATTAATGTGAGGAGAATCAGGGTACATTTCATCAAATAACAATTGGGGTGGAACTTGAAGACATTCTGCAAATTTTTGTAGATGTTTTTGTTTTGGCGGTTGTTTGCCATTAATAATTCTTGAGACTGTTGCAGGATCAATATTTGTAAGTATTCCTAGTTGGCGCATAGATAAGGCGCGTTCTTTTAAAAGTTTTTTTATTAATTTACCAAGCCGATCATTCGGGTTTTCATTAGCCATAGTGCAGGCACTCCTTTTTTAGTGTTGAAAAAATGTTGAGCATTTATTACAAGTATATGAAACAGACAGGCACAGTTGCTCAACATTTTCATAATATGCATTGAAAAGTGAGAAAAAGGGGTGACTATTTATGAATACGGTAGGCTTATTTTCAATTTTTTTAATTGGGATTGCTTCTAATTTAGATAATGCAGGTGTTGGGATTGCGTATGGCATTCGTAAAATTCGTATTTCGTGGTTTAACAATTTTATCATCGCATTCTTTGGATTTTTATTTACTTTACTAGCTGGATTTTTTGGGAACTGGATTGCATTATTTATTTCAGAGTTTACAGCAAACCTGATTGGAGCAATCGTTTTAGGGATAATTGGGGTGTTTATTTTATGTCAGCCTTTCTTGGGTCAAAAAAATACTGTAGGTTCTAAAGATGATAATGTACTTATGGGAATTTTACGTGATCCAGAAAAAGCAGATTTTGATGGATCTAAAACAATTAGTTTTTCTGAAGCACTTGTTTTAGGAGTTGCATTATCTATTAATAATATTGCAGGTGGGTTTGATGCTGGGGTAACAAATTTAAATCTTTGGCTTACAGCGACTATTTCTGGGGTGTTTAGTTTTATTTGCATAAGTGGTTTTGCATATGTAGGGAAACGATATTTAGCAGCTTACTTAGGGAAATGGGCGACGGTTATTGCAGGAGTGTTATTAATACTTATTGGGATTGATCAGTTGTTGTGAAAATAGAAAAGCAATGTTCGAGCATTTCCTCGGAAATACTTGAATAAATTGCATATATCGACATCGGATATTTACTTCTTAATAAATAAAAAGCACCTACATACTACATAGGTGCTTTTTAGCGTATGTCTTCAATTAATTGCTCTGATTCTTCATGCATACTGTATTCACTTAACACTTGGATGCAAAGCCATTTTAATTCCTCGATAGTATGCTCAAGTTCTTCAGGAAGCACATGATGAATGTCTTCAAGTCCCATCCCGAAATGAATAAGTTCAAGTACTTGATCATCGATGTTCCGATCCATTAATAATTCAAGTACTTCTAAATTGAATATGTATCGGTGAGCTTCGTCGAGTGAAACAACTTTTAACTTCAAGCTTTCTACAATACTCAATATAAAAAGAAGGATTGTTTTTTCAAGAACAGGTTGTTTTCCCATTTGAAATATTAGTTTCATCTTTCACACCTCCACATATAGCGCTAGGTTGTACTATATTATTCAGGAGGGGGGAACAAATATGCATGATATAGAGAAACTTTCAGCACTGTTTTTGTAAGAGGATTGATAACTGACAAAAGTGAGGTTTTGGTGAAATAAAAAATCCTGCTAGTATAGCAGGATAACTCGCGATTAAAAAATACTCCAGCCTTCTTGAGCAGAAAGAAGTTCAAGAATTTTAAAACCAGCAATACTATTTCCGTTTGCATCTAAAGCTGGTCCGAAAATGCCGATTCCCATATCGCCTTTTACGCAGCCGAAAATACCACCCGCTACACCACTTTTTGCAGGGATACCAACGCGTATTGCAAATTCACCAGATTCGTTATACATACCACATGTGACCATAAATGTTTTGCAAATTTTTGTAATATGTTTAGGGATGATTTGTTTCTTTTTATATGGATCATATCCATCCATTGCAAAAATTAAGCCGATACGTGCTAAATCGATGCAGTTTACTTCAACTGCGCATTGACGAGTATATAAATCCATAAGTTCTTCAATATCACAATCGATAATACCGTTTTGTTTCATATAATAGCAAAGCGAACGATTTAGATAAGCTGTCTCTAATTCTGAATCGGCAACTTTAGAGGAATAATTAATAGTAGGGTTATCTGTTATTTCACGTACAAAATGAAGAATACGTTCCATTTTTTCCTCGTTATCTTTTCCTGCTAACATGCTTGTAATAGCTAATGCTCCTGCATTTATCATTGGATTAAGGGGTTTGGATGGACTTGTCGTTTCTAACTTAATAATAGAATTAAATGGGTCACCCGTTGGTTCCATTCCAACTTTAGAAAATACATATTCTTCACCACGGTCTAAAAGGGCAAGGGCAAGTGTGATTACTTTGGAAATACTTTGAAGAGTAAATAGTGTTTGTGAGTTGCCTGCATGGATATATTCTGTTTCTTTATGGAAAATGGCAATCCCTAAATCGTCTGGATTTGCATTTCCTAGTTCGGGGATATAAGTAGCAAGTTTTCCTTTTTTCGTATATGGTTTTACTTGTTCTAACAACTGTTGTAAGTTGTTTGTTTCAATGCACTGCATAGTACCAACGCTCCTATTTCGAATTAACTAAGTTTACTTTTCCCGATATGCTCGGAAATAAATAATAACATGAAAAAGTGGAATGATAAAACGAAAGTTATATGTTCTATAGTAGGTCGTTCTTTCAAGTCCTTTGTATTAAAAAAGGAGAATTTCCCTTTTATATAACAGTTTGGAAATAGGAGATTTATCCATAAAAAATTCGAAAATAAAAACTACACATCTATACAACTATATGTTATTATGGTTATGTAAATAGAAAGCGTTTTCTAAGGCGTACTTATAATGATAACGATTTCATAAATTTGATAGGGGGAATTAAAATGTTGCAGTTTTTACAACGTATTGGTAAAGCGTTAATGCTTCCAATCGCCGTACTACCAGCAGCAGGATTATTGCTTCGTTTAGGGCAACCAGATGTATTTGATATTCCTGTTATGGCACAGGCCGGTGCAGCAGTTTTTGATAATTTAGCACTCATTTTTGCAATTGGTATTGCAATCGGTCTTTCAGTTGATGGTAGTGGTGCAGCAGGTCTTGCAGGTGCAATTGGTTATCTAGTTATGAAAAACAGTATTGATGCACTTAGTAAGGGATATTCTACTGTAGAATTACAAGATAAATTAGGCAAAGTCCAAGATTTAATAGGTAATAGCGCTAATGTTGATCCATCTAAGCTTGCAGATACAATGACACAAGTATCTAAGGCAGCCGAATTATCGACTAAAGTGGATATGAAAGTTTTAGGTGGTATTATTGTTGGTGTTATAGCGGGACTTCTTTATAATAAATTCCATAAGATTAAACTTCCAGAATGGTTAGGGTTCTTTGCTGGAAAACGTTTCGTCCCAATTGTTACATCGGTTGTGATGTTAATATTAGGAATTCTATTCGCACAAATTTGGCCAGCAATTCAAAATGCTATCGATGCATTAGCTCATGGAATTGTTAATTTAGGGGCAGTTGGTTCAGGTCTATTTGGTTTATTAAACCGTCTATTAATTCCAATTGGTTTACATCATGTAATGAACACATATTTCTGGTTCGTACTTGGTGACTTTACAAATGCAGCAGGTAATGTTGTAAATGGTGATATTGCTCGCTTCCTTGCCGGAGATAAAACAGCAGGTATGTTTATGACTGGTTTCTTCCCAGTTATGATGTTCGGTTTACCAGCAGCATGTTTCGCAATGATTGCGGCTGCTAAACCAGAAAAACGTAAAATGGTTACAGGTATGTTAGGTGGTCTAGCATTAACTTCATTCTTAACTGGTATTACAGAACCAATTGAATTCTCATTCATGTTCTTATCACCAGTATTATATGGTATTCATGCTGTATTAACAGGTCTTTCTTTATTCATTACAACAACTCTTGGTATTCACGATGGTTTCACATTTAGTGCCGGTGCAATCGATTATTTCTTAAACTTCGGTATTGCAACAAAACCATTATTACTAGCGGGAGTCGGCTTAATTTACGCAGTAATTTATTTCGTTGTATTCTACTTCTTAATTAAGAAGTTCGATTTAAAAACTCCTGGTCGTGAAGACGAAGAGGAGGTAGCTGAAGGTGAAGAAGCTCCAGTTGCAGGTTCAATTGGTGAAACTTACGTAGCAGCTTTAGGCGGAAAAGAAAACTTAACAGTTATTGATAACTGTGCAACACGTCTACGCTTACAAGTAAAAGATGCTGGTCAAGTAAATGAAGCAGCATTAAAACGTGCTGGTGCAAAAGGTGTTATGAAATTAAGTAATACAAGTGTACAAGTTATCGTAGGTACAAATGTTGAATCTGTTGCCGATGATATGAAAAAACACGTATAAATAATGAGATAAGAGGATGTCCCAAAAGATTGATAACATCAATTTTTTAGAGGACATCCTCTTTTTTGTTAACAATTTAACGGGAATCTTACTTTTGTAAATTTTCTTTTTCTTTTTTGTACATATGGGTTGGTAATATGTGCAGTGCGTGATAAAGTAGGGATGATATAGAATGGATTATCCATAATCTACTAAAATAAATCTTTAGTAGAGGAATTAAATTATTGGTGAGTAAGGGGAAAAAAGCAATTATGGATCAGGAACAAAATAATGCGAATGGGAAAGCACATCGGCCGATTGTATACATAAAAAGGACAATCATTCTCGTCTTACTATTATCACTTGTATATTTCATGTATACAAAAATTGTTGCGCATAATAAGAAAGAAGAAACTTTAAAAGCGGCAGCAGAAATGAAGAAACAAGAAGAGCTAAAAAAGAAAGAAGAAAAAAAGAAACAAGACGTACAGAAGCAAAAACAAAAAGAGCAGGAAGAACAAGTGAAGCAAGCGCAAGCTGCGGAACAGCCTGCTGAAGGACCACCTCAAGAAATTAATGAAAACGCTCAATTGGACCAGTATTTACAAAACGCAGGATTTAGCGGGACAGCTGTTATTGTGAAGAACGGAAAAGTTCTTCTGAATAAAGGGTACGGTATGGCAAATAAAGAGCAGCAAGTACCGAATAATTCAGAGACGACTTTTTATATTGGCTCTATTTCAAAGGCGTTTGTAGCAACTGCTATTATGCAATTGAAAGATCAAAATAAATTACAAGTTGAAGATACTGTTGCGAAGTATATTCCAGATTTTCCACAAGGTAATAGTATTCAGCTAAAACATCTATTAACACATACATCAGGGATTCCAGAATATGAGCAAGGAAAAGAAGATATTTCTCATGAAGAACTGATAAAGCGAATAGGAAATCAAAAGCGTATTGGTGGTCCAGGAGAGAAGTGGAAGTATTCCGATTCGAACTACTCTATACTTGCATACATTGCCGAGAAGGTAAGTGGACAGTCGCTTGAAGAATATATTAAACAACATATTTTTGCTACTGCTGGTATGAAACATTCTGGTTTTGGCACAGCGTTAGAACAAACAAGATTCCCATCAACGGGTTATAAAATAGTAAATAATAATATGACAACACCTAATATTCCGAGCATGTCACAACTATATGGTTGTGGTGATATATATACGAGTGCACATGATTTATATTTATTTAACGAAGCGTTATACTCTGGAAAGTTAATTTCAAAAGCGAGTTACGATCAAATGTTTACAGCCGTGAAAAAAGATTACGGATTTGGCTGGTACGTAGACCCAGGAAGCTATTCGAATCACGGTGTAATGCCAGGTTGGAATTGTTTAAATGGATTTAGTAAAAACGGTAGTGTGTATGTTGTTTTATTATCTAACATTCAAAACAACATTAAATCATTTGGTAAAGTGAATAATGACATTTATACGATGTTGCGAAATATTGAAGTGTAAGAAACTATCCTTTTGGATAGTTTTTTTTTTTGCCCTGAAACAAATATTTCTTTTAGAAAATGTATGCCTTACCTATCACAAAAATATCTATTTTGTATACATTAAGATGTATGGATGTAAAATTTTATAATCTAAAAATAATAGGAGGAGAAGTGTATGTGTCTGTTCAGAAAATATTGGCATAAATTATCAAGAGTGTTTAATAGACAATTAGGCTATTTTTTAGATGATAAATTATTGCCTGCTGTGGAACGACTTTTATTTTCGCAAAACTTTGCAAGGTTTATTCAAAGAAACTCTAGGCAAGCTACGGAAGAATTTATAAAATCAAGCCAATTTCAATCTATTATTTGTAACATTTTAAAAGAATGCAATACATCACCTTTTAAAGAAATTGCAAAGCAGTATTTAGGTAAAAACGTTGAAATTACGGTGACAGTTGGACAATTAACAGGTGTGATTGTAGCGGTTGGTGATGATTTCTTAACACTACAAGAAGGAATAGGGACGGAAGTTTTATTACCATTTACAAGTATTATATCAATAAAAGAAGCGTAAGAAAGGAGACTTATATATGTTATTTACTGATGAATTGCGTAACCATGTTGGTGAGTTAGTGCAAGTTGTTACAGCTGTAGAAATTGTTGCAGGCATTCTGTTATCTGTGACGGATGGGGCAGTAAGTGTTCGTACTTCTCCTTCTTATGGACCACCGGAAGATGTAATCGTGCGTACTCCTATTATTGCTTATGTTCGCTTGGAAGGGTAAGTGTGATACAAGTATGAGAGTATCAGTTGTTATTCCAGCGCACAATGAAGCGAGTACTTTATCACAAGTTTTAGTAGAAGTGGAGAAGCTCAAGCCTTACGAAATTATTGTAGTAGATAATGGCTCCACAGATGGAACGAAAGACATAGCGTTACAACATCATTGTCACGTGATTTATTATAAACATTCTCTTGGCAATGATGTTGGACGGGCTATTGGGGCTAGAGAAGCAAAAGGTGAAATTGTTTTGTTTTTAGATGGTGATATTGTTATTGATAGTAAAGAGTTACAACGTTTCGTGAAAGGAATTCGACAAGGGCATCAAATTGTTGTGAATAATTTAACATGGTCGGTTTATTTAAAGATGAGACCACATTATACGACAGTTGGAAAGTTCATGTTGAATCGCTATTTGAATAAAAAAGAGCTTGTTGTTGGATCTTTAATCGCAATTCCACATGCGATGAGCAGGGAAGTTATCGAGAAACTTGGGTGGTGGAATTTAGCAGATCCAGCACTATTTCAAGCGATAGCGATGTCTAGAGGAGTAGATATTGTTGATACGGCTTCGGTCGATGTAATTCACACAAATAAGGTCCGTCCTGTGCATACAGGAACATCACCTGGTTCTCCTTATCCGAAAGCGACTAGCCGTATTATGGGTGATCATTTACGTGCTTTGCAATATGTAATCGAAACATATGGTAAACGCGGCGGTTTTTCGGAGGGAAACAGGGATAGGGAGTTTATAGGGAACTATAAACCAGTTGTATTAAAGAAGGAAAAAGCGAAATATAGTGCGATTATACCAGTGTCAGAAGAAAAAATGACGATAAGATCTGTTATACAAGAAGTGAAAAAAGCAGGGGTAGATGAAATTATTGTTGTCGCGAATGGAGCAGATTTTGAGACTGTTAAACAGGCAAAGTTAGAGAATGTTATCGTTATTGAATTCGAGGAAGCACTCGGACATAATGTAGCTCGAGCGATAGGAGCTATGCATGCCACAGCCGATATTTGTTTATTCGTTGATGGTGATTTTGTTATTCCAGCAAAAAAACTCACTCCATTTTTGCAAGCTGTTGAAGATGGAAGTGACGTGGTTTTAAATGATTTACAATGCTTATTAGATATGTTTCATCCTGCAGATCCAATTAGTATGGGGAAATATTTTATGAATTTAGTAGCGAAAAGACCGGATTTATGGAATAACTCATTAACGGCAGTACCACATGCTATGCATAAAAGGGTAATAGAGAAAATAGGATATGACTCGCTTGTTATTCCGCCATTAGCTCAAATGAAAGCTATTTTGGAGGTTTTTTCTATTACAGCAGTAGAATTTGTAGATGTTATAAAAACCAATCGGATACGCCCGGAGCAACATGGATTTGTAAATGGGCGTATTCCGGCATTTGACCGTATTTTCGGTGATCAACTTGAGGCGATTGCTTATCTATTGCAATATACAGACGAACGTGGGAGTTTTACAGATGGAGATCGCGATAGAGACACTATTCAACAATTGAGAAAGGAAGAAAAGAATACAGATGAATGCTAGTAGTAAAGTAGCTATTATTGGATTAGGGTATGTTGGTCTTCCTTTAGCAGTCCATTTTGCAGAAAGAGGACATACCGTACTTGGATTAGATAAAGATACTAGAAAAATAGAATCGATTATAAAAGGAGAAAGTTATATTCCAGATGTTTCTTCTAAAGTGTTGCAAAGTTTATTGACTAAAAATAAATTAATAGTAAATACACCAGATAAAGGTATTACTGATTTCCAAAATAGTGATTATGTTATTGTTACTGTTCCAACTCCAATTAATGAACGAAGAGAACCAGATTTAAGTGCCCTCATTTCAGCTTCGCATTATATACAACAAAATCTCCAAAAAGGACAAACCTTCATTTTTGAAAGTTCCACATATCCAGGCACACTTGAGGAAGTTATTATTCCTATTATTTCTCAAGCTGGCCAAAAGGTAGGAGAAGATTTCTATATCGGATATTCCCCTGAGAGAATTGATCCAGCAAATAGTCAATATTCAGTTCAATCTATTCCAAAAGTTATTAGTGGACAAACAGAAAAGTGTAAACAAAAAGTACAGGATTTATATAGTACCATTTTTGACGTAGTTGTACCTGTTAGTTCGCCGAAAGTAGCAGAGATGTGTAAGCTATTTGAAAATATTCAGCGCTTAGTTAACATCTCTTTAGTAAATGAGTTAAACACATTATGTGAAAGTTTAGGGATTGATTTTTATGAGGCCATTGAAGCGGCATCTACAAAACCTTTTGGATTTACTCCGTATTGGCCAGGACCAGGGATAGGGGGGCACTGTATTCCCGTAGACCCCTTATATTTTCAATGGCGAATAAAAAAGAATGGGGCAATTAGTCAATTAATTGAGGCGGCACATGTAATTAATGAAGAAATGCCAGAGAAAATAGTCCGGAAAGTAAAGGGCATGGTGCAATCACCCGGACTAGTTTTAATTGTAGGAATCGCATATAAGAAAGATGTAAATGATTTGAGAGAATCACCGGCTTTGCCAATTATTCAATTACTAATAAAAGAAGGATACGAGATAAAATACCATGATTCATATATTTCTTCCGCGGAAATTGGAGATAAGGTGTATCAATCTGTTGCTTTGGATGAACAAACAGTTAAAGAGGCAGGTTGTGTTTTAATTTTAACTGACCACTCTAATATCGATTGGAAGCTTTTTAAAGGAATAGACCGAGTAATAGATACACGGGGAATTATAAAGAAGGTGAGTGTATGAGTAAGAAATGTTTAATTACAGGTGGGGCCGGATTTATTGGATCTCATTTAGCTGAAGAGTTGGTGAGAAGGGGTTATGAAGTCACGATTGTGGATAACTTCTATAAAGGGAAAAATAAGTATCATAATGAGCTAATGAGAGAGATTCGGGTTATTCCAATAAGTGTTTTAGATAAAAATTCTATGTATGAATTAGTAAACCAACATGATGTAGTGTTTCATTTAGCAGCAATTTTAGGTGTTAAAACGACAATGGAAAAAAGTATAGAGCTCATTGAAACGAATTTTGACGGAACGAGAAACATTTTACAAGCAGCATTAAAAGGAAAGAAGAAAGTAGTTTTTGCATCTACTTCAGAAGTATATGGTAAAGGCAAACCGCCTTTCTCTGAAGAAGGAGATCGATTGTACGGGGCAACTTCTAAAATTCGTTGGAGTTATGCAGTTTGTAAAACGTTAGAAGAAACATTATGTTTAGGATACGCATTAGAAGGCTTACCTGTAACGATTGTTCGTTATTTTAATATTTATGGTCCAAGAGCGAAAGATGGTCCATATGCAGGAGTAATCCCGCGATTTATCCGTGCAGCTTTGCAAGGAGAAGACATTCTCGTATATGGAGATGGAAAGCAGACACGTTGCTTTACGTATGTGAGTGATGCGGTAGAAGCAACAATTCGGGCAATGGATGAGAAGGTAAATGGTGAGATTATTAATATAGGTTCTGAGAACGAACAGAGTATAAAAGAAGTAGCAGAAACAATAAAAAAACTAACGAAATCTTCTTCGAAAATTGTACAAGTTCCTTTTGAGGAAGTATATCCACATGGCTTTGAAGAAATTCCGAATAGAAGGCCGAACGTAACAAAGTTAAGAGAACTTGTTCAATTTCAAGCGACAGTAACGTGGGAACAAGGATTGAAAGAAACTATTAAATGGTTTCGTGAAGAAAACAATGGCTAAGTCGCTATCAGTTATTATTCCTGCAAGTAATGAAGTAGATACGATTTCAGACGTTATTCAATCGGTAAAACCGTTAAATCCAGTAGAGATTATTGTCATAGCAAATGGTTGTAATGATGGTACAGAAGAGGTTGCTAATCAGCTAGGTTGTAAGGTAATCAGGTATACAGAACTATTAGGGAACGATGTTGGGCGTGCAGTTGGCGCAAAACATGCGATAGGTGATGTATTACTATTTATAGATGGGGACTTTGCTATTCCAACTTCCAAATTACAATTGTTTCTTAATCCAATTTTACATGATCAGACTGACATCGTTTTAAATAATTTGGACGCATTGTTTTTAAAGAAACAAAAACCCCATTCCGTTACAGTGTGGCGTCAAATATTAAATGCAATGTTAGAGCGTGAAGAATTAAAGATAGATTCTTTATTATCTGTACCTCATGCGTTGACGAAAGAAGTCGTCCAAAGTATTGGATATGAATGTTTAGTTAATCCTATTGTAGCTCATTTACGTATAGCACAAAGTAAATGGAGAATTAACCGTCATTGTGCTATTGATGTTATTACGCCGAATAAATTTCGACCGATTGAACATGCTGCATATGGCACGAACCTTTCTCAATCTGAAAGACGAATGATAGGTGATCATATAGAAGCAGTTGCAGAACGAATAGTAAGCAGTGATATACGCGGGGGATATTATGATGGAAATAGGAAAAGGGATAGCGTCTATCATACTTTAAATTTCGAAGATTTTTATCAAGGATGGGGCGTTACATCCAATTTGTATAGAGAAAAGCAACTATCGGTTGTTATTCCTGTACAAAATGAAGAGAAAACAATTGGAAAGGTTATAGAAGAGCTTCGTAAAATTGAACCTTTTGAAATCATCGTTGTCGTAAATGGTTCGTCAGATAAAACAGCAACGATTGCAAAAGACAAAGGCGCAACAACCATTGTATATAAAGAAGCCCTTGGAAACGATGTAGGGCGTTCACTTGGAACTTATTTTGCAAAAGGAGAAATTGTGTTATTTATAGATGGTGATTTTGTTATTCCAGCTAGTGAACTATATCCTTTTGCAAAAGCTATTGCAGATGGAAAGGACGTCGCATTAAATGATTTAAATCATTATTTAGATTTAAGAGTACCACTTCATCTTGTAACTGCATTTAAGTATGCACTAAATTTAGCTTGTGATAGAAAGGATTTAGGGGTAGGCTCACTTATTGCGGTACCTAATGCATTTAGCCACAAGTGTTTGAAAGCAATTGGATATAAATCTTTATTGTCACCTTGTGTAGCACAGGTGAAGGCTCTTCTTTCTGGATTTGAAATTGCATGTGTATGTCGTGTTGAGGTTGATAAGATGAACCGTATTCGTCCCAGTGAACATTTTGCAAAAATAGGTCATCCTCCAGCTGTACTTCGAATTATAGGTGATCATATAGAAGGACTAGAGCAAATAATTGCATCAACAGACAATCGTGGCGGATTCTATGATGGCAATAGAAAAAGAGATGTTTTATAGAAGTAACAAAAAAGTGTACAACATGTGTACACTTTTTTGTTCTGTTATAAAAACTATAACAGATTAGGAGATAAGAGTATTACAGCTCTACAATGGGTATTGTTCTTATATTACAAAATAGGACTCGTATATAAGGATACCAAAAAAATACAATTAAGGAAAGGGTTAATTTTAAAGACTTTTAAATGAAGTTAACACTATATATATAGTAGTTTGCTCAACATTTCACAAACATGTCACAACTATTTCGTTCACTTTCGTAAAAAAGTAGTATTCTAAGTGTGTAAGCTGTTATATAAAAAATCTTAGTCCTGTACTAATCAAAAATGGAGGAGATTAGGATGACTCAAGTATTAGAAAATGTTAAAAACGCATGGGAAAACTTTAAAGGTGAAAAATGGAAAGCAGAGATTGATGTTCGCGATTTCATTTTAAATAATGTAAACGTTTTCGAAGGAGACGAATCTTTCTTAGCAGAAGCAACTGAAGCAACGAAACAACTTTGGGATCAAGTAATGGATTTAACAACAAAAGAACGTGAAAACGGTGGCGTTCTTGATATGGATACAAAAATTGTTTCTTCTATTACATCACATGACCCAGGATACTTAAATAAAGATATTGAAAAAGTAGTCGGTTTCCAAACTGATAAACCATTTAAACGTTCTTTACAACCATATGGTGGTATTCGTATGGCAGAACAAGCTTGTGAATCTTATGGATACGAAATGGACAAAGAACTTAGTCGTATTTTTAGAGATTGGAGAAAGACTCATAACCAAGGTGTATTTGATGCTTATACACCAGAAATGAGAAATGCACGTAAATCAGGTGTTATTACTGGTCTTCCAGATGCATACGGTCGTGGACGCATTATCGGTGACTATCGACGCGTAGCATTATATGGTATTGATCATTTAATTGAAGCGAAAAAAGCCGATTTGAATTTAACTGGTGGTGTAATGAGCGAAGATACAATGCGTTTACGCGAAGAGTTATCTGAGCAAATGCGTGCACTTCAAGAACTAAAACAAATGGCTGCTTCTCATGGTTTCGATATTTCTAAACCAGCAACAAATGCACAAGAAGCATTCCAGTGGTTATACTTCGCATATCTTGCAGCGATTAAAGAGCAAAACGGAGCTGCAATGAGTCTTGGACGTACTTCTACATTCTTAGATATTTACATTGAAAGAGATTTAGCAAATGGTACTTTAACAGAAGAAGAAGTACAAGAAATTGTAGATCACTTCATTATGAAATTACGTCTTGTGAAATTCGCAAGAACACCTGATTATAATGAATTATTCTCTGGTGACCCAACTTGGGTAACTGAATCTATCGGTGGTATGGCATTAGATGGTCGTCCATTAGTAACAAAGAACTCATTCCGTTTCTTGCATACACTAGATAATTTAGGACCAGCTCCAGAACCGAATTTAACAGTTCTTTGGTCTAAACAATTACCAGAGAACTTTAAAAACTACTGTGCGAAAATGTCCATCAAAACATCAGCAATTCAATATGAAAATGATGACATTATGCGTGCTGATTACGGCGATGATTACGGAATTGCTTGTTGTGTATCTGCAATGAGAATCGGTAAGCAAATGCAGTTCTTCGGAGCTCGTGCAAACTTAGCGAAAGCATTATTATATGCGATTAACGGTGGTAAAGATGAAAAATCAAAAGCACAAGTTGGCCCTGAGTACGCACCAATTACTTCTGAAGTACTAAATTACGAAGAAGTTATGCATAAGTTTGATATGACAATGGAATGGTTAGCGGGTCTATATTTAAACACATTAAATGTTATCCATTATATGCATGATAAATATAGCTATGAACGTATTGAAATGGCACTTCATGATACAAATGTTCTTCGTACAATGGCAACAGGTATCGCGGGTCTATCTGTAGTAGCAGACTCATTAAGTGCAATTAAATACGCACAAGTAAAACCAATCCGTGATGAAAATGGTATTGCAGTTGACTTCGAGATTGAAGGAGACTTCCCAAAATACGGTAACAATGATGATCGTGTAGATGAGATCGCTGTAAATCTCGTGAAAACATTTATGAATAAACTGCGTAAACATAAAACATATCGTAATTCCGTTCATACAATGTCAATTTTAACTATTACTTCTAACGTTGTATACGGTAAGAAAACTGGTAACACTCCAGATGGACGCCGTACTGGAGAGCCATTTGCACCAGGTGCAAATCCAATGCATGGACGTGATACAAAAGGTGCATTAGCTTCATTATTATCTGTAGCTAAATTACCATATGAAGATGCACAAGATGGTATTTCTAATACATTCTCTATTATTCCAAAAGCACTTGGTAAAGAAGATGATGTACAAGTACGTAACTTAGTATCTATGCTTGATGGCTATGCAGTAAAAGAAGGCCATCACTTAAATATTAACGTATTTAATCGTGAAACATTAATGGATGCAATGGAACATCCTGAGAAATATCCACAATTAACAATTCGCGTATCTGGTTACGCTGTAAACTTTATTAAATTAACTCGTGAACAACAAATTGATGTAATTAACCGTACAATGCATGAAAGCATGTAAATGAAAAAAGTGTCCCTTCGCTTTTAATACATAGCGAAGGGAGGCTGTTTCAATAAAGGAGGAAGTAACATGGTAAAAGGAAGAATACATTCTGTAGAGTCTTGTGGTACTGTTGATGGCCCAGGGATTCGTTATGTCATATTTACACAAGGGTGTTTATTACGTTGTCAATATTGTCATAATGCTGATACGTGGGAAATCGGTAAAGGTAAAGAAATAACAGTTGAAGAAGTGATGCAGGATGTGACATGTTACCTTCCATTTATTGAAGCCTCCGGAGGCGGTATAACAGTTAGCGGTGGAGAGCCATTATTACAGCTAGACTTTTTAATTGAGTTGTTTAAAAAGTGTAAAGAGGCTGGTATCCATACAACAATCGACTCTTCTGGTGGGTGTTATTCTGAGGAACCAGAATTCCAAAATAAGCTAGATATTTTAATGGATTATACAGATTTAGTTTTATTGGATTTGAAACATATCGATTCCAAAAAGCATCGTAAATTAACAGGGAAACCAAATGAACATATTTTACAATTTGCTCGTTATTTATCGGATAAGAATAAAGCGATTTGGGTACGACACGTATTAGTTCCTGGTGTTACGGATAATGAAGAGGATCTACAAAAACTATCTAGCTTTATTCAAAGTCTGTCTAATGTTCAAAAAGTTGAAGTGTTACCATATCATAAGCTTGGTGTATATAAATGGGAGGCGCTTGGACACAAGTACCCACTCGCAAATGTAGAACCACCTACTGAGAAAAATGTAGAACATGCTAAACATATTTTACAAGCGGTCTAATCCAAATATTGGATTAGGCTTTTTGCTTTCTTTACAATAAAATCTAGAGTATATATTGATAAAAGAGTATACTGAAAGTAGAATATCCATAATTTTGTACGGACTAAGTGGATAAATTTACATAATTGTAAAGGGAAATCAAAATAGTAAAAAGAATTAAGAAGTAAAAGAGTGAGTATCATGGAATAGAGAAGATTTGTAAGTTATTGCGAAAGCTCTTATAGGAAAGTATAATGTAAAGATATGAGCACAGATAGGATTAAGGGGTCAATCTTATATGCTTTGCATATCCACGACAGGTACATAGCTGGAAAGGGAATTATTAGAATCTGTTTATGTAATTTTTAAGGAAAATGTTTTTCCTATTGTCGTATATGCAATATGGAAAAACAAAAAGCTAGGAGTGGATTTGTTTGATAAAAAACCCCAAGGTTTTAATATTAACTGCACATTACGGTAATGGTCATGTGCAAGTAGCAAAAACATTAGAACAAACATTTCGCCAAAAAGGAATTGAAGATGTTATTGTATGCGACTTGTTTGGAGAATCACATCCATTTATAACTGACATTACAAAATATCTATATTTAAAAAGTTATACAATAGGAAAAGAATTATATCGTTTGTTTTATTACGGGGTAGAAAAAATTTATGATAAGAAAATAGCATCTTGGTATGCGAACTTTGGAAGAAAACGTTTGAAAACACTGTTACAGGTGGAGAAACCTGATATTGTGATTAATACATTTCCAATTATTGCTGTACCAGAATTGAAAAAACAAACGGGGATTTCAATTCCTGTCTATAACGTATTAACGGATTTTTGCGTGCACAAAATATGGATTCATCGAGAAGTAGATCGTTATTTTGTTGCAACGGATCACGTGAAAGAATTGATGGTTGATATCGGTGTACCTGCGGAACAAATTGTTGAAACAGGAATTCCAATTCGGAGTAGTTTTGAGTTAAAGGTAAATTCAGACATCATATATAATAAATATCAGTTATGTAAGAATAAAAAGATTTTACTAATTGTAGCAGGTGCTCATGGGGTATTAGGAAATGTAAAAGAACTATGCCAATCATTTATGTCAGTGCCTAATTTACAAGTAGTTGTCGTTTGTGGAAAAAATGAAGCTTTAAAACATGATTTATTAAGTTTACAGAAGCAAAATTCCGATGCATTAAAAGTGTTTGGGTATGTTGAAAATATTGATGAATTATTCCGAGTTACTTCTTGTATGATTACGAAGCCAGGCGGAATAACATTAAGTGAAGCAGCAGCGTTGCAAGTACCTGTCATTTTATATAAGCCTGTTCCAGGACAAGAAAATGAAAATGCGATGTACTTTGAAAAAAAAGGAGCAGCAGTTGTCATTCGCGATGATAGTGAGGTTTTCGCAAAAACAGAGGCATTATTACAAGATGATGTGAAGCTTCTTCAAATGAAAGAAGCAATGAAAAGCATCTATCTTCCAGAGCCAGCTGGTCATATTGTAGATGCAATTTTGGCAGAAAATCATGCAGAACCGCGTCATATACCTATTAAATCACCTGCTCTTGCACAATCTTTTACTTAATATGAAACCCTCTTTGTATATGTAAAGAGGGTTCTTTATTATTTTCAAAGAAAATTTAGCCAGTTATCCACAAAATAATTGCGCTTTCATTAAACAGTAAAGTCGGAATATTAACAACTATATCCACATTGTCCACAATTTTTAGAAAAATATCCACAATTAAAACAGCTGATATATGCTTTAATATAGAAAAATATTAAGTGTTTTTGAAAATTACTAACAATTGCATCAGTTTTGTGGATAAAGTTGTCCACAGCAAAAAGACCCCTTATGCATAAGCATAAGGGGTCTTTTTGCTTACTTCTATCAGTCGAGAAAATTATGTAATGAAAATGAATAATTAGGGGGGAAACTTCTAATTATTCATTTTCACTTTAAATGCTTTTCGAGCGATATCCTGCTGCACGATCTGCTTTTTGAAATTCGCGTTGATAGAGAACTTCTTGTGTACTAGATAATGTGTTTTTTGCTTTATCACGTTTCTTTTTATCCATTACAAATCACCTCGTGTCTTAAAGTTACTATTTATCGTTTCCAAAGACATGAGGGGATATACGCATATGGAAAATGTTAATGATTGATTATCATTTCAGAAAATTTAGATTATGCTTCTTTTAATTGATGAGCATCTTGGAAGGTTGTATCTCGCATTGTAGCAAGTGTGTATTGATCTTTTGGAATTTCATATAAGTTATATACTTCTTCGTTTGCGTTAATTTCATCATATACGGCTTTTCTTGTTTCATTTGCTAGATTCACATATTGCAGTTTTTCTGCAGCTTTAATAGAACGAATATTTATTTTACGAATACGCATGAAAATTGTTTCAATATCTAATTCATAGAAAAGTTCACTAAAAAATGAATCTTTTGCCAATTTATTATAGCCTTTTCCATGATATGGTTTGCCAAGCCATGTCCCGAGAAATCCAGCTTTTTCTTGCACATCAAATAAAGTAATTGTTCCGATAGGGTTACCCCATTCATCTAAAATTGTGCGTGAAATTAATTCACCACGCTCTTCAGCTTCAATCGTTTGTTTCGTTAAGAATAAATATTCTTCATAAGAATAAGCCTTTTGACGCACAAAAGGGAAGACAGCTGGATCCACCATTAACTCGTATAGAACGTGGCTGTCGTGTAAGTCGCGTTTTTTCAACATACTAACTCCTCCTCACACGAGGGTAGCATGACGAAAAAACACCCCACCCTCGAAATTTTTATATCAATCTTTAAAAAATTTCGGGGTGGGAATCGAACCCACTAGAACCAGTTTCTAACGCTGGTGGCGCACCATTTGCCTTCCCCATTCATCAATTTGAAAATGATAATCACGACACAAATTGATTATGGTTTCATTCAGTTTATAATCGTATAATACTTTATCTAGTCAAAAAAATAAACTAGTTTTTTTTATTTTTTTTGTAAATTATTTTTCCATCAATCATAGTTAGTACAGGCTTGGCTAAATAATGGAAAGGATGATGAGTCCATAACACGAGATCGGCGTCTTTTCCAACCTCGATGCTTCCAATTCTATCCTCTAACCGCAAATTTCGCGCTGGGAATATGGTGATTCCTTCTAGTGCTGTTTTCTCGTCTAACCCTTCTCTTACTGCGACAGCAGCACAAATATTTAAATACTGAATGGGTGTATAAGGATGGTCTGTTGTTATAGAAACTTCCACACCATTTTTGGATAATATATGGTAAGTATCCCATGTCTTGTTTTTTAGTTCGATTTTAGAACGGCGTGTCAGAGTGGGACCAACTGAAACCTTCAAATTGTGTTTCGAAAGCTCTTCAACAAGAAAGTGTCCTTCTGTACAATGTTCAATACGTAGATCGAGGTTGAATTCCGTTGCAAAGCGTAGCGCAGAACTAATATCATCTGCTCTGTGAGCGTGGATACGTACGGGTATTTCACGACGTAATGCTTTTAAAATAGGAAGCATTCGAAAATCAGCTTCGTGCCCGTAGTGTTGTGCTTCATAGAATGATTCCCGAAGTAACCCCATAATCCCCATACGTGTTATGGATTCTTTTGTTCCATTACTATGGACTTTTTTAGGGTTTTCTCCAAAGGCAATCTTTAAACCAGCAGGTTCTTGAATAATCATATGATCAATACAAGTTCCAGCTGTTTTTATTACACAAGTAGTACCCCCGATAATATTTTGACTGCCAGGCATAACGTGAACGGTTGTAATTCCATTTTGTACAGCGTCTTGAAAGGCGATATCGAGAGGATGGATTCCATCTAAAGAACGAATATGTGGTGTTGAAACTTCAGATGTTTCATTGGCATCATTTCCAGCCCAACCAGTACCTTCATCATAGAGACCAAGGTGAGTATGGACATCAATAAAGCCAGGTAAGAGATGGAGTGCTCGTGCATCTATAACGGTCATATCTTGAGTAGGTTGAATAAAAGGTTTGACCTCGGTAATTCGCTCTCCTGTAACGAGTACATCGCCTTGAAACTTTGGAGATGTAATAGGGTATACAATGGCTTGTTTGAGCAATATTTTCATAGGTACCTCATTTCTGTTACTTTATAATGCTAATGGAAGTTAAGGGAAAGTAACTGAAAGGTTATTTGTATGGTAATGCTTCGGATCCTAGAAAATGAAAGTTTTAAAAGGGCCCATGTAAAATTGTGTTTTAGAAGTACTACATTGTATGCGAAAGTATATTTTGTAATGCATGGTCTATTGCCGGAAATGTGTATTGGTATCCATGTTTAATTGCTTTACTAGGTAATACATGTTGCCCTTCTAGTACAAGTATGCTCATCTCACCTAATAAGGCGTGAAGCATAAATGAAGGGACAGGCAGCCAATGTGGTTTTCTCGTTGCAGCAGCGATGGTCTTTCCAAATTCCTTCATTCTTATAGGTGTTGGTGCTGTCATATTAAGAGGACCATCAATTTCTTTTTTGTGTATGATGAAATCCATCATACGAACGACATCGTCTATATGAATCCATGATAACCATTGTTTCCCAGAACCAATGGTGCCGCCGATATAGAATTGATAGGGAAGTAACATTTTTGGCAAGGCTCCGCCATCTGCACCTAATACAACGCCAAATCTTGTGTAAATTGTTCTTATTCCGAGAGAACATGCTTTAGCTGCTTCTTGTTCCCATAAAAATACTGTTTCTGCTAAAAAGTCATTTCCAGGAGTTTCTTGTTGCTCAGTAAAAGACTCTACTTCAGATGTTCCGTAGTATCCAATAGCACTTGCATTAATAAATGTATGTGGTTTTTTATGGAGTGCCTGCAATTGTTTAATGAGTCCTTTTGTTGTTTGAATTCTACTGTTTAAAATGGCTTTCTTTTGTTTCTTTGTCCATCTACTATTAATAGACTCTCCGGCTAGATTAATAACTACATCAATAGAAGAGAGGGGGAAGGTTTGTAAATCTGGTGTCCATTGAACATACTGAAGTTTAGGGTCGGAAGTTTCAGTAGTTTTTTTTCGTGTGAGGATGTAAACAGTATATCCTTTTTGAACAAAAAAAGTAGAAAGATATTTACCGATAAAGCCTGTACCACCAGAAATTGCGATTTTCACAAGTATTTCCTCCTCATTATATATATTCTTGAAAAGAAAAAATGTTCCTCGACTATGTTAAAATAATAGAGAGGTGAGAGTATGGCTGTCATTACAAAAATAGAAGTACAAAAACGATCGAAAGAACGATTTAATATTTATATTGATAAAGGCCAAGGTGAAGAGTACGGGTTTAGTGTGGATCAAGTAATCTTAATGAAACATGGATTACAAAAAGGCTTAGAAATTGATGAAATAGAGTTAGGAAATATTTTGTACAATGAAGAGGTACAAAAAGCATATTTACAAGCAATCTCCTATTTATCCTATCAAATGAGAACAAAACAAGAAATAGAAGATTTTTTACGAAAAAAAGAAGTGGGACAGGCCATCATCTCTGAAGTCGTTTCGAAATTATTACATGACCGATATATTAATGATAAAGAGTACGCTGTTTTATATACGCGAACGCAAAGTAATGTGAATCGAAAAGGTCCAACTGTTATTAAAAGAGAGTTGTTAAATAAAGGTGTTCAAGATTTACTTATTATGCACAGTTTACAAGAATATCCGAAGGAAAAGCAAATTGAGAATGCCTTGTTTCTCATAGAAAAGAAGAAAAAATCTTATCAAAAGCATTCTTTTTTACAAATGAAGCTAAAGTTAGATGAGATGCTTGTTCGAAAAGGATATTCTAGAGAAGTAATTCAAATTTGTTTGGAAGAATTGAAAGACGAAAGAGATGACGAAAAGCAACAAGAAGCGTTACACTATCATGGGAATAAATATTATGAGAAATATAAGAAGCATGATGGATGGACATTTGAAAACAAGATGAAACAAGCGTTATATAGAAAAGGATTCTCTATTGATGAAATTGAGATATTTTTGCAAATGAAACGCGAAGAGGAATGAGGAGAATAAGATGAATATGCCAAAACGCTACAGTGAAATGACACCGCATGAGCTAAGGGAAGAAATTGGCGCTTTGAAGGAGCAAGCAGTAAAAGCTGAGCAGCTTGGGATTGTCAATGAATTTGATGTATTAATGAGAAAAATGGCAATGGCTCGTGCTTATATGACGGATATAAACAAGTTCCGTATTGGTGAAATATATGAATTAGTAGAAGAACCTGGTGTATTATTTAAAATTACGTATTTCAATGGGGTATTTGCTTGGGGATATAAGCAAAATGATAATGAAGAGATTGGCATACCAATTTCCTTATTGCAAGAAAAATAAAAACCAGAGAGCACATATCTCTCTGGTTTTCATCTTTGGTAGGCGTTAAAGGAGATAGGAGATTCTAAAATTGGCGTTTTTTACATTCATTTGCCAATATAATGAGAGACTGGGTTTGTTGCGTCTGTCCGTTAACTTGCGCTTTCGCATGTTTTGGACGAGTCCACGTATGGTTAAATAATTCAGAACGACTATCTAAGCGATCACGGTAGCTCATCTTTATCACCTCGTGTAGGAAGTTAATTTAATTTGTACTACTCTTCCTGCTGATTTGCAGCACGCATACGTTCTTGTGGGTGCGTGTTAATTGTGCCGTTAGGTCGCTTCGAAGCGAAGCGTGATTTCGCTTTCGGCTGACCGTCGATTTTGCTGTTGTTTTTTGACTCAGACCAAAATTCGGCTTGTTTACCCATTGCGAACGCCCTCCTCCTCATCAGTTGATACCTCTTTAAGAAGTATCACTTATAGAATGTGCAAAACAGAAGAAACTATCCTTTAGAAATGAAGGGATAAATAGGTAAAAGGAGATTAGAACATGAATGATATTTATGAAGCATTAACGAAAGAATTATTAGACAAGAATGACAAGCTTTCTTACGGACAAGCTCGTGCATGGGTTGAATTACTTTGGGAAGATTTTCAAACAACTTATGCAAAATCAGGGCGTTATCAAGGTGAGGAAATGACTGAGCAAGTGGTACGATCATGGATTAATAATCATGGTGTACGCCTTCATGAAATGCGTACAAACAATCCGAAGTATAGTCATTTAATTAATCAAGAAGATCATTTGAAACATTAAAAAAAGCGACTTGAGTCGCTTTTTTTAATGTGGAAGTAATTCCAGTTTTTTTCGAAGTTTTTCTTCACTAAAAATCCATCCTGTATAGGAACTAATAATATTTAAATTATGGTCGAGCTGAACAATCGCGACAAATGGATAATAATCTTTACTTCGATACCGTAAATCAATGAATCGTACTTCGTAATAATGATCATGATCAAAAATATCCCAGCGATATACAGGAGAGAAAGATAGGAAGGCTGAGATGTTTTCATCTTGTTTAGCTGCTCGCATAATATCATTGTCTGGGAACGGTACCCGATCGAACTTGTCATATATCATGATGTTACCACGGTGCCATCTCGCAACGTAGTAATAATCAGCTGTAACGACTGCTAAATGATAATGATAAAATCGGTAAGAAGGAGAAATGATAATCTTTTCGACATTTTTGAAACGTTTGTGTACAACGCTTCTTATATTTCTGTGCATCATAATTCGTCCGATATAGTAAACAATCATTAATATATATGCTGCTAAGGCAGTGTATCCTTTATGAGAACCGACGAGCATGCAAGCAATTGCAAGTATATGGATAAAGAAAATTACGGTATCGAATGTATTAATCACGCCGAGTGCGACCCATTTTTTTGTGAAAGGCCGTAATGCTTGTGTACCATAGGCGTTGAAAATATCTACAAAGACGTGAAGGAAGACTGCAATAAATGACCAAAGTAGTAGATGAAGATATGGAGCGTCTGAAAAGAAGGCGAAAGAGATGCCACTTATAAGGAATGACCAAAGAATTACCGCGGGAATGGAATGAGTAACTCCGCGATGATTTCTTATATATTTAGCGTTATTACGCAATTTTAAAACTGTGTCAATGTCAGGAATGTTGGAACCAGCAATTGTAGCAAGCATAACAGCTTGTGGGCCAATATCACTTTGTGCTATGGCTGGATCTAATGTTGCTAAGCTACCTAAAGTGATACCCATAACAAGGTGAGTGGCTGTGTCCATAGAAATCCACCTCCGTTTTTTATTAATGTAACTCTTTTTATTCGATACCTCAAGTCCTTTGCCTTCAATTTCCTATGTCATCTTACTTAAATTTTTTCCTAAAATCTTTATAATAGTACTTATATGCAAAAAAATGAGGGGGATCAAGTTTGACACTTGAAATACTAAAAAATTTTAATATAGAGCAGTTTCAAAATGATTTAATTGGTTGGTTTGAAGAAGAACAGCGCGACTTACCATGGAGAAAAAATAAAGATCCATACCGCGTTTGGGTTTCGGAAATTATGTTACAGCAAACAAGAGTAGAAGCTGTAAAACCATATTACGCAAATTTTATGGGGAAGTTTCCTACACTTGAAGCGTTAGCGAACGCAGATGATGAAGAAGTATTAAAAGCATGGGAAGGTTTAGGATATTATTCTAGAGCACGTAATTTACATGCGGCAGTAAAAGAGGTAAAAGAAGTATACGGCGGGGTTGTACCGAGTGATGTAAAGAAAATTGAAAAGTTAAAAGGTGTCGGACCATATACAAAAGGCGCTATTTTAAGTATCGCATATGGTATACCAGAGCCGGCAGTTGATGGAAATGTTATGCGTGTATTATCTCGCATTTTATCAGTATGGGATGATATTGCAAAACCAAAGACTCGAAAAGTTTTTGAAGAGATTGTGCGTGAAATTATTTCGAAAGAAAATCCATCTTATTTTAATCAAGGTTTGATGGAGTTAGGTGCATTGATTTGCATTCCAAAAAATCCATCTTGCTTACTTTGTCCTGTACGTGAGCATTGCAGAGGATATGCTGAAGGTGTTCAAAAAGAACTACCAGTAAAAAGTAAAGCGAAAGCTCCTACAATGGTACCGCTTGTTGCAGGAGTACTTCAAACTGAAGATGGTCGTTACGTTATTAATAAACGTCCAAGTAGCGGATTATTAGCTAATATGTGGGAGTTTCCGAATATTGAACTTGGCGAAGGGATTCGAAGTCAGAAAGAACAGCTTATAGATTATATGAAAGAAAAGTTTGAGCTTTCGATTTCTATTGATGAGTACGCAATGAATGTACAACATACATTTACTCATCGTACTTGGGATATATTTGTATTTTACGGAAAAGTAACCGGTGATATTGTTGAAACAGATACATTGAAACTTGTATCGAAAGAAGCATTTGAGCAGTTACCTTTCTCTAAATCGCATCGTACGATTTATGAGAGTTGTGTTGAGAAAATTACAATGCAATAAACAAAAAAGTGTTCCCTAAATTGGGAACACTTTTTTAATCGTAAGAAATTTTTGTCCCATGAGTCCAACTGGCATCACCTTCTTGTAAGCCGCCCCTTGATTCGATCTCTATTACAATTTCTTTATAAATACTTTGCCCTTCCGCATTTAAATAGGGCAAAATCTGTTGTAATGAATGATGAAAATAAGCTAATTCATCTTCTTTCCATTCGTTTTTTGAAAGCATCGTTAGTTCAGTCATATCGCGTCCTATATACATATTTCCACCTCCATTTTCTATAGTTTGAATGAGTAACAAGAGATATATGCGGAATTTTTTTAAAAGAAAATTACGGATAGCTTCTAGTTGAATTGGTTACATTATTGATTGTGGAGGTGAGAAAGATGAGTAAAAAACAACAAGGTTATAACAAGGCAACTTCTGGTGCTAGCATTCAAAGTACAAATGCTAGTTATGGTACAGAGTTTGCAACTGAAACAAATGTACAAGCAGTAAAACAAGCAAACGCACAATCAGAAGCAAAGAAAGCACAAGCTTCTGGTGCACAAAGTGCAAACGCTAGTTATGGTACAGAATTTGCAACTGAAACAGACGTGCATGCTGTGAAAAAACAAAATGCTAAGTCAGCTGCAAAACAATCACAATCTTCTAGTTCAAACGAGTAATGAAAGAAAAACACTTCTCCAATTCGAGAGAAGTGTTTTCTTTGTGTGCGGGTCATTGTAATGAAAAGAAAGTGAACGACATAACTTCTAATAAGTCAACAAATGTTGTCAAAGGAGAAGGAAGTTAAAGATTAGAAATATGTAATTAGGAATAATAACTGATGAAGAAATCCAAAAGGGGGTAAGTAATGAACGATTTTGATAAGTTGGTGGGAGAACAATTGGAAACGATGGATGAGCTGTTAAAATTGCAATCACACTTAGAGAAGTATCAACAAATTGAAATGAATGAAAAAGATACGTGCGATAAAAAAGAACTGCATTTTATCCGTCAGGAAATATATAGAACAGAAGTAGCGTTGAAGATGTTACATGAGAAATTTGAAGAACAAACGAATAGTGTAATCCAATCTTTTACAACTGAAAAAATGATTTCAAATTTAGGATAAGATATATTATTGCCTTCAGGTGAAAAGTCCTTCAAATAGAGAGGGGCTTTTTCTATTACATGTCCTCGTTTATAAATAATACAGTACAATCCTTGTGTTCTGAGAAGATTGGGTATTATTGTATTCAACGATAAACCTCCTGCATATTCAGTGTGGAAAATAGAGTCTTATCCCTTTAGTTTTAAAATTTTGACAAAAAAGTTATAATAGAAGAAAAGTGAATGCCGTTCAAAGGGCATTTGCAGTTGAAAGAAGGGAGCATATATGGGATTTCCCAAAGAAGGAGAAAAAGTACAAATACATAGTTATAAACATAATGGCTCCATTCATAGAATGTGGGAAGAAACAACAATTTTAAAAGGGACACAGAGTCTTGTGATCGGAGCGAATGATCGTACAGTAGTTACAGAATCGGATGGCCGAACATGGATTACGCGTGAACCAGCAATTTGTTATTTTCATGCCAACTATTGGTTTAATGTGATTGGGATGCTTAGGGAAGAGGGCGTATATTATTATTGTAATTTAAGCTCCCCTTTTGCGTATGATTCTGAAGCATTAAAGTATATTGATTATGATTTAGATATTAAAGTGTATCCAGATATGACATATACGCTTCTAGATGAAGATGAGTATGAAAAACATAGTCAAATTATGCAGTATCCACCTGTTATCGATACAATTTTAAAACGAAATGTAGCACATTTAACACAGTGGATTCATCAAAGAAAAGGTCCGTTCGCACCAGACTTCGTAGATATGTGGTATGAACGATATTTAATGTACAGAAATTAAAACAAACCTGCAGGGGGCTTCCCGGCAGGTTTGTCCTATTAGAGGGGGGATTATGTGCAGGGCATAAAAAGATATTTACAATTTGTTAAACCATATCGATGGCTTATCGCTATTACAATTATTATTGGACTAGTTAAGTTTGGTATCCCACTTATTATGCCGTGGTTATTAAAGTATATTATCGATGATGTAATTCAAGGAGGAGGTTCACTTCAAGATAAAACATCTCAATTAATAACAGCGATTGGAATTGCTTTTTTTATTTTTGCGGTATTAAGACCACCGATTGAATATTATCGTCAATATTTCGCGCAGCGTATCGCAAATACAATACTGTATGATTTGCGGAAGTATATTTTTGGTCACTTACAAAAATTAAGTTTACGTTATTACTCCAATACAAAAACAGGAGAGATTATTTCGCGTGTCATCCATGATGTAGAACAAACGAAGGATTTTGTAATTACTGGTTTGATGAACGTCTGGTTAGATACTGCAACAATTGCTATTGCCATCATTGTTATGTTTTCTATGAATATAAAATTAACATTTGTTGCGTTATTGATTTTACCTATTTATGTAATTGCAGTGAAATATTTTTTCGGACGTCTTCGGAAATTGACGAAAGAGCGTTCACAAGCGTTAGCGACGATGCAAGGGTATTTGCATGAACGTATTCAAGGAATGCAAGTGACACGTAGCTTTGCGTTAGAAGAGTATGAGGGGAAGCAGTTTGAAAAAAGAAATAATGAATTTTTAACGAAAGCATTAACCCATACAAGTTGGACGGCGAGAACATTCTCGGCAGTAAATACGTTAACAGATTTAGGTCCGTTACTTGTGATTGGTTTTGCAGCATATGAAGTAATTCAAGGGCAGTTAACGCTAGGGACGATGGTAGCTTTTGTTGGATATATGGATAGTTTATATAGTCCGCTTCGCCGCCTTGTTAATTCATCTACAACATTAACACAATCTTTTGCATCGATGGACCGTGTGTTTGAACTGTTAGATGAAAAATACGATATTGTTAATGTGCCAAATGCGGTACAAACGAAAAAATTAAATGGAGAAATTGTATTTGATAATGTTTCTTTTCGTTATAATGCAGATGAAAAAGAGATATTACACAACTTGTCATTAACTATGCAGCCTGGAGAGAAAGTAGCGCTTGTAGGAGCGAGTGGGGGAGGAAAGTCATCTCT
This sequence comes from Bacillus cereus group sp. BceL220, assembly GCF_051776965.1. NCBI lineage: Bacteria > Bacillati > Bacillota > Bacilli > Caryophanales > Bacillaceae > Bacillus > Bacillus cereus group sp. BceL220. Next base: position 65,867 of record NZ_JBPWBC010000016.1, read on the forward strand.
TGCTAGTTTGATCCCGCGTTTCTATGATGTTTCTGAGGGAGCGGTTTATGTAGATGGGATAGATGTAAGAAAGTATAATATGAGAAATTTACGTAGTAATATTGGAATTGTACTGCAAGATAATTTATTGTTTAGCGATACAATTGGAGCAAATATATTATATGGAAATCCGAAAGCTACAGAGCAAGAAGTGATTGCAGCTGCCAAAGCTGCGCAAATTCATGATTTTATTATAGACTTACCAGGGGGTTATAATACTGTCGTTGGAGAACGTGGTGTAAAGCTATCGGGCGGGCAAAGACAACGTGTGGCAATTGCACGAGTGTTTCTAAAGAATCCGTCGGTACTTATATTGGATGAAGCAACTTCGGCATTGGATTTAGAAAATGAAAGGTATATTCAAGAGGCGCTTCAGACGTTAGCTGCTGACAGGACGACGATTATAATCGCACATCGATTAGCGACGATTACGCATGTTGATACGATTATTTACATTGAAGACGGTGAGATTAAAGAGACTGGTTCTCATGAAGAGTTAATGCAAAAAAGAGGATTTTATTACAATTTATATCAACTTCAACATATAACAGAAACAGCTCCTTTAGCATAAAAGGAGCTGTTTTTTTATTCGTCTTCTTTTTTATCATCGATTTGGAGTTCTTTTTCTGGTTTATGGTATGTGTAGAAGCTATCTACAAGTAAATCTAAATGCTCTACTTCTTCACTATAGTTAATAATGGAAGAAATAAGAGGGAAGAGATGTAGCCATGTTTTATATGCTTCTTCATCGTCCTTATTTTGATATTCCATAAAGATATCAATTAATTCTTGTTTACCCGTTTCAACTTCATCAAGCATTTCAACTGATTGTTGTTTTTTTGCTTTACCAATAAATTTTAATAAAACTTGTTCATGATAATGCGTTAATGAGTCAAGTTCGTTTTGGATAGATTCCTGAAACTCTTCCGGCATGTAACGCAGTTCGTTTTCAGTACGGTGTAATGATTTTAACGTACTTAAAGCACGGCTTGTTGTCGCTAACATTTGTCTGAATAAAACGAGCTTACGAATTTTTGCGAACTTTACTTTTTTCGTGTAGCTTCTTTCTTCTTTATACAGCAAATAGTAATGGTTTAATTTGATCATTTTTTCTTTCATACGATCAATATCAGTTTTTAGCGTTGTAAAATCAGAAGCTTGCCTGCTATTCATTCGAATCCATTTTACAATTTCTTCTGTATTATCAACGATACGATGATAAAGTTTTGTTTCATATTTCGGCGGCATAAATACTAAATTTACAAGTGAAGCCGCAATAATACCAATCATAATCGTCGCAAAGCGAAGTAAGGCAAAACTAAAGAAATCTTCGCCTTGATACTCCATAATGGCGATAACTGTTACTAAAGCAATTGATATTGTGTTTTCTAATCGTAATTGCAGTGTAAGAGCAATTACTAATATACATGTTAATCCAATAATAAAAGGATTATGTCCAAAAGCAGTAGCAAATGCGATAGCAAATATCGCACCGATTACATTTGCTTGAATTTGTTCAAGTGCGGTTAAATAAGAACGGTATACAGAAGGTTGAACAGCAAAGATAGCTGAAATTCCCGCAAATACCGGACTCGGTAATTGAAGTAAAATACAAGCAAATAAAGCTAACGTGATGGCAATACCCGTTTTTAAAATGCGAGCACCAAGTTTCATACCCTTAATAAGATCCTTTCTCTTGTCATAATGAATGTACAACATGATACTATACATTCATTACAATATGTTAGCAAGTGATATTTTAGTGACGTTAAAAGAAATTAGTATTCATTTTATCGCGCTAATTGTGAACAGTAAGATTCCCGCCTCTAAATTCAGTAGCTGGATGCCGGTAAACGCTCAATTGCTGTAGGCTAATTAAAGTTTCACTTTATAATTTTTCCTAATTTCTTTTAAACATCAGTTTTTAGTAAAAAGACCTGCTGAATTTCAGCAGGTCTCAAATTGTTACTATAGATTACTATGAGAAGTGTACTTCGTCAATTTTTTCTTAATAATGAAAATTACTCATGTCACTCTGTTGAGATAGATGGATCTGCCTGTTCTTTTTTCGGGATAATTTCAAAAAACTGGTTCTGTATATCATCTAATAACGGGGTTAACAAAGCAACTTCCTCATATTGCTCATGCTCGTTTAGTACACGAATATAGTCTAGCAATAATTCAGTTACATCTTTCAAACCATTTTTACTAATTGGTTGTAATGTAACATTTGCCCCTTTTGCGATTCTTCTTTTTAAGGCCTGTTCTGTTAAGCCTAAGTTTGAATCATGACGTAAATAAACAACACCGCCAGTCATGCCGGCGCAAATCCATGGACCAGGGTCACCTAAAACAAGCGCTCGCCCATTTGTCATATATTCAAAAGCAAACCCTTTAATATTGGAGTATGCCCCTATATTTCCGTGCTCTTTTTCACGGAGTGGTTTTGTTATTCTACCTCCAATTATCATGTCTGCCCCAGAAAGGCGAATGCCAGCGCGAGCATCAGCGTTCCCTTGTACGTATAGTGCCCCTTTTTGTGCGCCATATCCAAATCCTTTTCCGACAGAACCGTTATAATATACTCCGTCTTTTCCTTTTGATTTCGTTATATAAATCCCACCACCAAAGGAAGTTTTACCAATGCCATCTTGTGCGCCGCCATTTACGTGTATAAATAAATTTTCACTATTGTAAGCACCTAACCCATTTCCGGGAATAGAACCATTCGTATACTTTAATGTAAGTGGTTCAAGTTGAGTAGCTTCATATAGTTTACTGCGAACGCGATAACATGATTCTAGACCACCCATAACGCGTTGCTCTACACCAACGCCTACTAATTCTTTTGAGTCAGCGGAATGAACTGTTTTAAATTGTTTTTCCGGTACGCCTTCTGTTGTTGTAACAGATGGATGTTCTATTATTTGTAGTAAATTACGTAAGTTTAATAAATTTTCGCCTCGAACTTGCTCTAATAAATCAGAACGCCCAACAATTGCTTGTAAATTTGTATACCCAAGCTGTCCTGTTAATCGTTTTAGTTCTATACCGAAAGTGGTGAATAAATTTAGCAGGCCAGCAACTGCGCTTTCTAATTCGCGCGGAACGAAGCGGCGTAACCCATGTTCTTTTGCTTGTGCTTCAGACTCAATTTGTGTCGCAATTCCGACATGGCAAGTATCTAGATGACACCCACGGCAAGTAGTACAGCCGATTGCAATCATTGATAGTGTGCCAAATCCAATACGATTTGCTCCGAGGAGCATGATTTTCAAGGCATCATTTACACTTCGAATACCACCATCTGCCCAAATCTCTACTTTATGTCTCATACTTGCTTCTAATAAAGCGTTGTGAGCGGCTTTAACACCAATTTCTACAGGGAGACCTACATGCTGCAATGCGTGAATACGTGCAGCACCTGTTCCGCCATCGAATCCGCTAATGTTAATAAAATCAGCGCCAGCTTTGGCGATACCGACAGCAATTGTTCCGATATTAGGAACGACAGGGACTTTCACGGCTACTTTGGCAAGTTGATTAGCTGTTTTAATTTCTGTAATCATTTGAGCTAAATCTTCAATTGAATAAATATCATGGTTATTAGAAGGTGAAATTAAATCTGAGCCGATTGTCGCATTACGTGCTTCAGCTATTTTGGCTGTCACTTTTGAACCAGGTAAATGTCCACCTTCCCCAGGCTTTGCGCCTTGACCGATCTTGATTTCAATTAAGTTTGATGAGTTTAGTAGTTCGGCATTTACTCCAAATCGTCCAGATGCCACTTGTTGTCCACGTGTATGTGGGTATTTCCCAATCATATCTTTAATTTCGCCGCCTTCACCGTTCAAGCTAATCATATTTAGCTGATCGGCCGCTTCTGCATATGCGCGAAAGGCGATTTCGTTTTGAGAACCAAATGACATAGAACTAATAATAAATGGTAAATTATGATTTTGAATGCCGATAGATACTTCTTCAGTTGGAACGACATGTTTTGTTTGTTTCGTTTGAACAAGGTGTCTGATTGCGATTGGATTATTCTCTTCTAGTTCACTTAACTTGTCACGGTAATCATCATAAGAATTTCCTTTTGCAACATCGCCAATTGCTTTCCAAATTCGCGGGAATATATGAAATGATTTTCGCATTCTAATTTTAGGATTGTTATAATCCTCTGCTCGTATTTTTGCATCTTCAGTAAGTGATTCAAGTGAAAAAGCTAAATCATTTGAACCGAAGAAATTTGTAATTTGTAATATATTTGCAATTTCTTCATGTAACCCAATAGATGAATAGAGACGTCCGTAACCACGTAACTCATGAATTCCAATTGTTGAAATGACTTTTTCTAGTCCTTTATTAAGTGCATTATACAGATTCGTAATTGGTATTTTTGTTCCATCATTTACAGTCGCGAATAATAAATATGGATTAATACTATCTGCTCCTAATCCATATAGCGTTACAATGTCATGTAAGGAGCGAAGGGCACCAGAACGTATAACGAGAGAACAATTGCGGCGTAATTTATTTTCACTTAATGCTTGATGTACTTTAGCGGTAACTAAATGTGGATCAATCCACAAGCGTTCATTTAGATGGGCTTTTGCGTCATCTAATACTAGTAGAGAAGCACCATTGTTAACAGCAGCTATCGCTTCAGAACTAATGCGGCTTAATGCACATTGCAGAGTTTCTGACGAACTGAATGTAGCAGAGATTGTGGCGATAGAGTTATGAGTCATAAATAGCTCTATGAGTTGTTCATACGTAATTGTGTGTAATTCCTCTGCAATAGGTTGTGCCACGCTGCCTTCTAAAATAATTGGTGAAAGCATTTCAACTACAAATGGCCGTTTTGCGCCGCTTAATAAACTTGGACGCTCTCCAAGTACAGTACGTGTAGAGAAGTGTTCAATTTCACGGTCACGGTCAATTGCAGGGTTTGTAACAACAGCTACACTTTCTTTAATAAAGTCAGCGATATTTCGTCTATCAGTATCGAGTGCGGCAAGTGGTGAGTCATGCCCAAGTGAGCGAATGGGCTCAACGCCTTTTGTTGCCATCTGTTCAAGGAGCTGAATATGTTCTCGGTTCCATCCGAAAGCGACGTATTGTTTCGTTTCAACTTGAACAGAATCACATAGCCCTTGGATTTTTTTCGTTTCAGGGATAGATAAATTTAAATGGTAATTGGTAGTATCAATTCGCTTTTTAAGACGGTTATATACTTGGATTTGATATTTGTCATATTCATAAAGAACAAGTTCATCTTGTTCATTCCATTTTAATCCAACCTTTTCTCCAGGGGCGAGTGGTTTTGGTTCTGCTACATATTTAGTTGGTGATACAACTCCAGGTTCAGAAGAGAAAATATAAGAGCTCTCTGTCTCTACTTTCCAGACTGGGCGTAATCCAAGGGAATCAACACTGAAAACAGCTTCATCTTTAAAACGGGAAATGATGCCAGCTGGTCCTTGTGCAAAATGTCCCCATGCTTCACGTATATACGTATATAAATCTTGTAAAGGTGTTTCATAAAGTTTAATTTCATTAATAATTGGAGGGAACAATATTTCCATTGCTTCAAATAAACTGTAGTCGTATTGAACAAGTAGAGTTTCTAAGGTGCGGTTTAAATCTTGAGAGTCACTGCCTCCAGCAGTAAGTGGTACATCAATCATTTCAGCTTGATCGCGTAATTTTGCGATTGTGTTAATTTCACCATTATGTCCGAGAATGCTAAATGGTTGTACACGAAAAAAATTAGATAATGTATTAGTAGAGTAGCGGTTATGTCCTAATGTCATAGTTGAAGCGATAAGTGGATGTTGTAAATCATTATAGTAGGCAACAAGTGTATCACCAGCACCTAGAACTTTATATACAACATGATCACGACTTAATGAAGCAACATGAATTGCTTCGTTTTCCTCTATTTTTATTGTGACAGAAAATAATGTTTGCTCAATATTTGTAATTTCGTTTTCTGCGATAAGGGCAACTTGCCAAAATAAAGGTTCTTCTTGTTTACCAAGTGGACCGAGTGCATCGGAGTTTGTTACATCATCACTTTCGAAAATGATTGTAAAATTTTTGTTGTTTAATTGCGTACGAATATAATCTTTTAAGATAGTAATGTTTTCTTTTTTATTTAGAAAAAAATGTCCAACGATAAAGTGGGGATGATCCACAATCGTTGGATTATATCCGCTACTTTTTAGTTTTTCATTCCAAATCGCTTTTGGTACATCAATGTGAATGCCGATGCCATCGCCCTCACCATTAATGAAACCAGCTCTATGATTCATTTTGACGAGTGATTGAATACAAAGGTCAATGTTTTCTTTGGTAGCAATTTTTCGTTTCTCCATAACGGAAACGATTCCACACGCATCGTGTTCTGCATTTCTATAATCTCGAAATAAAGACGGTGTCCATGTATTTTTTGTATTGAGCATCCGTCAATCCCCCCTCTTATAAAAGTTAGAATAATCTTACTATTTAAGGTGCAAATCACCTTGTACACAGAGATAGTAATGCTGTAAAAGAATATAAAACAGATAATTATGAATAATTATACTATTAATACGGGATTTATGAAATAGAAAAAAGGAAAAAAGAAAGGTGAGCTTTCTTTTTTCCTTTTAATGACGGGATTATTTATTGTCTGCTAGGGCAGCAAATGCTCTGCCGACAGCTTCGATTGTATATTCAATATCTTCTTTTGTATGTTCTGTCGTTAAGAACCATGCCTCGTATTTAGAAGGTGCTAAGTTAACTCCTTCTTGAAGCATAAGCTTGAAGAATTTACCGAACATTTCACCGTCTGTATCTTGTGCGGCATCGTAATCTTCAATTGTATTTGTTGTAAAGTATACAGTTAAAGCTCCTTTTAGACGGTTTAATGTAATGTCGATATTATGTTTCGTTGCTTGCTCTAAAATTCCTTTTTCAAGCATTGCACCAAGTTCATCTAATTTCTCATAAAGTCCTTCTTGTTGAAGCACTTCTAGACAAGCGATACCTGATGCCATAGAAGCAGGGTTTCCTGCCATTGTACCAGCTTGGTATGCAGGTCCAAGCGGAGCAACTTGTTCCATAATTTCTTTCTTACCACCGTAAGCACCGATCGGTAACCCGCCGCCAATAATTTTACCAAGCGCTGTTAAGTCAGGTGTCACACGAAGTAAGTCTTGAGCACCACCGTACATAAAGCGGAAAGCAGTAATAACTTCATCGTAAATTACTAGTGCGCCAGCTTCGTGAACAAGTTCATTCACTTTTTCAAGGAATCCTGGTTTAGGTTCTACAATACCGAAGTTTCCAACAATCGGTTCTACAAGGATAGCTGCTACTTCATGACCCCATTTATCTAACGCCTCTTTTAAAGTTTCTACATTATTAAATGGAACGGTAATAACTTCTTGTGCGATACTTTGTGGTACGCCAGCTGAGTCAGGAGTTCCTAAAGTAGAAGGACCAGATCCAGCTGCCACAAGTACTAAATCAGAATGACCGTGGTAACAACCAGCAAATTTCATGATTTTTGTGCGACCTGTATAAGCACGAGCAACACGAATCGTTGTCATCACTGCTTCTGTACCAGAGTTTACAAAACGGACTTTATCTAATGCAGGCATTGCTTCTTTTAACATTTTTGCGAATTTTACCTCTAGCGCTGTTGGTGTTCCGTAAAGTACCCCATTTTCAGCAGCTGTTGTAATTGCTTTTGTTATATGCGGATGAGCATGTCCAGTAATAATAGGACCGTATGCTGCTAAATAATCGATATATTTATTTCCGTCTACATCCCAGAAATAAGCGCCTTTCCCGCGTTCCATAGCAACAGGAGCGCCGCCGCCAACTGCTTTAAAAGAACGAGAAGGACTGTTAACACCGCCAACGATATGCTCTAAAGCTTCTTTATGTAATGCTTCTGACTTTGTGAATTTCACTACAATTCATCTCCTTACAAAAATCTATGTATTATTCTAACATGTTTTTCGAAAAGACGTATTGTTTGTGATAGCGAAGGCAGTTGGGTAAACTATTCGTTGTGACATTTAGGAGGGGGGTCCGATTATGAAATCGGTAATTGAGGTACAAGGGTTACGTAAAGAGTTTACAGCCTATTCAAGTCGTCCGGGCTTAAAGGGTGCATTTCGCGATTTATTAAATCGTAATTATAAAATAGTACCAGCAGTAAATGATGTATCTTTTACTGTAAAGCAAGGTGAAATGGTTGGTTATATCGGTGAGAACGGTGCTGGTAAATCAACAACAATTAAAATGCTTACGGGGATTTTGACTCCGACATCAGGGCAAATCACAGTAAATGGAATGAATCCACATAAACAAAGAGAAGAATTTGTAAGAACAATTGGTGTTGTCTTTGGACAGCGCTCGCAACTTTGGTGGGATATTGCAGTCCAAGAATCGTTTCGTTTATTAAAGAAAGTGTATGGTGTATCAGACGCTCAGTATAAGGAGCATATGGAGCACGTAATTGAAACGTTAGATATAGGGCCTTTATTAGATAAACCAGTTCGAAAATTATCTCTTGGTCAAAGAATGCGTTGTGAATTAGCAGCAGCCTTAATTCATAATCCACCGTTATTATTTTTAGATGAGCCAACAATTGGGTTAGATGTACTTGTGAAATTGAAAATACGTGAATTTTTAAAAGAAATGAACGAACGTTATAAAACAACAATTTTATTAACTACTCATGATATTACGGATATTGAAGCTTTATGTGAGCGTGTTATCATGCTGGATGAAGGAAATATTATGTATGACGGTTCTTTAAAAAATCTTCGTACGCAGTGGGGAGCAGAGAAGGAAATACACTTTCAGTTTGTTGCACCAGTTTCCTATCAGGCTTTATCAATGGTTATGCCAGATAATCATGTTGTTTGGTCGAAAGCGAAAGAGGAAAACGCATGGGTTGCAAAAATTCCGAATGAAGAAGTTGTTATTTCAATGCTTATTTCTAAAGTAGTACAAGCATTTCAAATTAAAGATTTAAAAATTAACGAAGTGTCTACAGAGGAAATTATTCGTAACATTTATGAAGAAGGTATTACGCATGGGTAAGTATATTGAAATGATTCGAATTCGCTTTTTAATGATGCTTGCGTATCGCACAAACTATTATAGCGGGATTTTAATTTATACAATTAATATCGGCGCATATTATTTTTTGTGGCAAGCAATTTATAGCGGAAAAGAGAATATTGAAAGTTTATCTATTTCGCAAATGACTACGTATATCGCAATCGCGTGGATGGCACGTGCGTTTTATTTTAATAATATAGATAGAGAAATTGCGATGGAAATTCAAGAAGGCCGTGTGGCTGTAGAATTAATTCGTCCTTACAACTATTTAGGTATGAAAGTTATGCAAGGTCTTGGCGAGGGGATATTCCGTTTTGCATTCTTTTCCATCCCGGGCATGGTGATCGTTACGCTATTATTTTCATTGCAAATTACAACGAATTTTCAAACGTGGTTATATTTCTTCTTATCTTTAATATTTAGTTTTATTATTAATACACAAATTAATTTAATGACGGGAATGCTTACGTTTTTCTTATTTAATAATAGTGGAATTATGTATGCAAAACGCGTTGTTATTGATTTATTTTCAGGTCTATTATTACCAATTAGTTTTTATCCGTTATGGGCCCAAAAAGCAATGATGTTTTTACCGTTTCAGGCTATTAGTTATATTCCAAGTATGATTTTTTCTGAAGGTATACAGGGGAGTAAGTTGTATGAGGCTTTAGTATTTCAAGTGATTTGGGCAATTGTACTTATTATTCCAATTGTACTCATGTGGAGAACGGCGAGAAAACGTCTAATTGTACAAGGGGGATGATGAGATGCTATATATAAACTTATTTTTACAATATGCAAGTCAATATATAAAAACGAAATTGGAGTATCGAGGCGATTTTATCGTTGGTTTACTTTCTGATTTATCGCTTCAAGCAGTTAATTTAATATTTATTCTCGTTGTATTTGGGCATACACAAGCATTGAAGGGATGGAGTCGAGAAGAGGTAATCTTTATTTATGGTTTCTTTTTAGTACCATTTGCCATCTTTTCAGCTTTCTTTAATATATGGGATTTTAATGATCGATACATTATTAAAGGGGAGATGGATCGTGTATTAACGCGACCGATCCATAGCCTATTTCAAATTATATTAGAAAGAATGGAACTTGAATCTTTAATTGGAGCCATTACAGGGATTGTTGTAATGGGATATGCAGCTGTGGAGTTACAATTATCTTTTTACTGGTATGATTTCTTCTTATTTATATTGATGGTAGGAGGAGGAGCACTTGTATATGGAGGGATATTTGTTACGCTTGCGAGCCTTGGTTTTTGGTCGGATGCGAAAAGTTCAATTATGCCCCTTATGTATAACATAGGTAATTACGGGCGCTATCCTGTTAATATTTATAATCGTGTAATTCGTTTCATTTTAACGTTTGTTTTACCGTTCGCGTTTGTTGGAGTATATCCAGCAGCATACTTTTTAAGAAAAACAGAATGGAATAGTTATGCATTCGCGACGCCACTTGTTGGTGTTATCTGTTTTACGATTGCAATCAACCTCTGGAACCAAGGAGTAAAAAGATACCGTGGCGCGGGTAATTAATTATAGAAGCTTGTTCGTTTCTAAGGGATAAATCAGTCCTCCACCTCATACATATAAAATGAGGTGGAGGACATGTTATGGGGATTTATTCTATTAATTGCAGCAATCGCTATTTTGAAAAGTGTCCAATTATTATGGAGTTCTTATTCAGATTCAACGCGTTTTTTTTCGCTGTATAATTTGGCCACATTATTTTTGATCTATACAACAGTACTGATCGCGTTTGGATTAAGTTACGTTGTATTAGAGGAAATGGGTTTCGCAGTTTTGAAAGAGGACGGAGAAAGTTTGAACGTTCATTCTTTTCAACTCGTTGAAGTTTGTTTATATTTTAGCGCAGTTACTTTATTGTCTGTTGGATATGGTGACATATCTCCGATTGGAATTGGGCGATGGATTGCAATTGCAGAAGCGCTAATTGGATATACACTCCCTTTTGCTTTTGTGATGAGGTCTGTAATAGACAATGAAAAATAAGGAAGCATTTGTTATAGTAAAGGAAAAGAGTAGGAGTGATAACAATGATTACAGTAGGAGAAATGGCACCAGAATTCACATTAGAGGGAAGTAACGGAGAAGAAGTTAGCCTAGCTGATTTTCGCGGTAAAAATGTAGTTCTCTATTTTTACCCGAAAGATATGACGCCAGGATGTACAACTGAAGCATGTGATTTTCGTGATGCGTATGGAGTATTTCAAGAGAAGGATACGGTTATTCTTGGAGTAAGTCCTGATTCAGCGAATAGACATTTGAAATTCATTGAGAAACATGAATTGCCATTTACACTTTTAGTAGATGAAGATCATAAAGTAGCAGAGTTATACGATGTTTGGAAGTTAAAAAAGAACTTTGGGAAAGAGTATATGGGAATCGAGCGTTCTACATTCCTTATTAATAAAGACGGTGAACTTGTAAAAGAGTGGCGTAAAGTGAAAGTGAAAGGACATATTGAGGATGTTCTTTCTTATATAAAATAAATCTACGTTGGAGATAAAATATGCAGAAACAAGGCAAGTGTCTATACATATTTTACTGCCTTACATAAAGTGGAAGTGTAGGGCATACCTCCTCAGATGATAGTATTCCAAGTGCGATTATGTCGCACTTTTTTCTATGTAATATATGAAGAAAAAGGGAAAGATACATAAAAACAAGTCCTGAATATAAAAATAAACCACATACTTATAGTAGAAATATTGACGATTTATAAGAAAAGGAGTACACTCTTTATAAGAATTATAAAATAATAATCCGTATAGAATCGGGGTGCATGACGGTGGTCAAAGAAGAATTAAAAGAAGCGCTAGAAATGCTGAAAAATACGGGTGTACGCATTACTCCACAGCGTCATGCTATTTTAGAGTACCTTGTGGAATCAATGACGCACCCAACAGCGGATGATATTTATAAAGCATTAGAAGGTAAGTTTCCAAATATGAGTGTTGCAACTGTCTATAATAACTTACGTGTGTTTAAAGAGGTTGGACTTGTAAAGGAATTAACTTATGGAGACGCTTCAAGTAGATTTGATTATGTTACAAGTCAACATTATCATGTGATTTGCGAAAAATGTGGTAAGATTGTTGATTTTCCTTATGGAGGCTTGGAAAAGCTGGAAGAGGAAGCTGCGAAAACGACAGGCTTCGTTATCAATAGTCATCGCTTAGAAATTTATGGCGTTTGTCCAGAGTGTCATAAGGCGTAATATATAATAAAGAAAGAGGCTGACGGCTATACGTCAGCCTCTTTCTTTATTATATAAGGATTAGCGTGAGGTTAATCGGGATTTACAGTGCTAAGTTAGTAAGAAGGGTTAGATAAAAGTTTGTCGAATTTACTTTGTATTGGTGGAAATGAATTCTTGGAGGGGACATTTTGAAGAAATATGAGATTAAAAGTGACATTCCAACATTGGAAGAATATAAATATCTATGTGATTCTGTGGGATGGACTAATTATATGAACTTTGAGGTGGTGGAAATATCACTTCAAAATTCGATTTACTGTATAACAGTCAAGGATAATAATCAAATCATCGGCATGGGCAGAATTGTTGGTGATGGGGCTATCTATTTCTATATTCAAGATATAGTGGTTCATCCAGAGTATCAAAAGAATGGTATTGGAAAGAAAATAATGAATACTTTAGTAGAATACTTAAATCAGAATGCTCCAGATAAAGCATTCATTGGTTTGTTTGCGTCGCAAGGGAAAACGTCATTCTACGAAAAATATGATTTTAAAGATTATTCGCCTAACATGACAGGGATGTTTACTGTTATTTCGAAAAAATAGGTGTAATAAATTTAATAAAACAATTAAAAAGTTGATTTCTTAATAAATCAACTTTTTAATGAGTTGAAACGTTTGTAGTGTTGCAAACTCGTATTTCCCTTGATACTTATGATTTATAACTCTTCTTGTTATACTTTTCATCAAATTCTTTTCCTTCTAGATCTCGATCTAGTGTTAAAGGTTGATTGCAGTGCATACATGCATCGACACGGCCGAGCATTTTTGTTGGCTTATCACAGCTTGGACAAATAATTTGGATAGTCTTAGTAGATAACATACCAATCCAAAAGTAAACGACAGTGCTAGCGATAACAGCTAAAAAGCCAACCATCATAAAAGTTGTCATGATAATAATGTTTTCGCGGAAAAAGACACCTAAGTATGCAATGAAGAGGCCGATAAATACTAAACTTAATGCAAAGGTCCGGATTTTATTGATTTTGTTTGAATACTTAATGCTCATTCTCACCACACTCCTATAATAATAATATAACATAAAATTTAGAATTTTCACTCTCGTGTAAATTGATAAAGAGATAAGATATGAAATGGATAGGAGAGGAGCCATGAAGAATGAATGGGTGCTATAATGATTTTTAAGTTTTTAACGGGATGTGAAATTTTTTTGTAAAAAGTATTGACCCTGTATATACTGCATGATATATTAATAACCGTCGCTGATGCGGAAACGCAGAAAACGACAAAAAAGAAATTGAAAAACTTAGTTGACATTGAAAAATGAAGATGTTAACATAAGGAAGTCGCAAATGAGCGACCAAGTAGTTCTTTGAAAACTGAACGAAACAAACAACGTGAAACGTCAATTTTTATTTTTAGATGCTAGACAAACT
>NZ_JBPWBC010000017.1:0-75855 GCF_051776965.1 Bacillus cereus group sp. BceL220
TGGATCTACATCGCCTGTAGCTGTTGTTACTTGTACATCTAAATCAAAAAGGTTTTTTTCATTAATCATTTTCTTTTCCCCCTAAAGTTTTTTTAAGACAATATGTCTTATTTAGCAATTAGCAACAGAAGCTATTGAATGAACCTGTGTTTCCACAACCAGGCGTACAAGCTGAGATACTTGTAATTTGTGGATCTACATCGCCTGTAGCTGTTGTTACTTGTACATCTAAATCAAAAAGGTTTTTTTCATTAATCATTTTCTTTTCCCCCTAAAGTTTTTTTAAGACAATATGTCTTATGTAGCAATTAGCAACAGAAGCTATTGAATGAACCTGTGTTTCCACAACCAGGCGTACAAGCTGAGATACTTGTAATTTGTGGATCTACATCACCTGTAGCTGTTGTTACTTGTACATCTAAATCAAAAAGGTTTTTTTCATTAATCATTTTCTTTTCCCCCTAAAAATTTTTTAAGACGTTATGTCTTATGTGTCTAATTTATCAGATAAATATCCTAGTAGAATCCGTATATTCCGCAAGCTTATATTGTAAATTCACGCATTATAAAATAAAAAATATGTAAATTAAGTATTGAAAATTTAAGGACTATATTGAAAACATACCGTTTTTATTGTATTTTTTTATATAGAACCAAAATACAGAATATTTAGAAAGAGGGTTGTTTTTATGAATAAAGCACTATGGGAATTTCTAATGGAGATGAAAAAAAACAAACTTACCTTTGAAAATTATGAATTATGTCCTTCATTGGAAACTCTATCAGTTGAAGAGCGAATTGTATTAGATGAGTATGCAAAGGATTTCCGGGTGAAAAATGATGGTGGAAATCAGTGGGTTTAGAGATTGTTTAATCAATCACATTGCTTACCATATCTCCTACCGTAATCAAAGTGATGAATCTGAAATACTACTATTTATTCAGAAATGTCTTTCCCAAAAAGGAAAGGTTTTAAATCCAGAATCTTCCGGTTTCTCTTGGGGAGAGCTATATCTAGCTCTTTCTTTTTTGACCAAACGACAACCAATAACAAAGAGAGAATTGGATAAGGCAATGGGGATTGAATTTATTTTTTTATCAGCGGATATAATAGATGATTTGTGTGATGGAGACATATTAAATCCATTATATTTTAAAAATGAATATCCCCGTTTTTTGTTAGTTTCTCAATATTTACTTATGCAAGGACTGATATACTTAACTTATAAGACAAAAGATACTGCAACAGGAGATCTTCTCCAACAACTAATACATTCGTGTTGTGGGGAATGGAAAGATATCCAATTTTGTTTTTCAATAGATAAAAAAATAATTTTAAGTGAAGAAGAATATATGAAGCTTATTGAAAAGAAATCGGGTCTACTAACAGAAACTATCTTTCGAACTATTAATCCTGAAAATAGAATTTTAAAAGAAATCACATCATATATAGGGATAGCTGGCCAGCTAAGAAATGATGCTAATGATGCCATGACAGATAATAAAAATGACCTTCAGGAATTAAAGGCTTATCTTCCTTTTTTAAAAGCTTATGAATATAGTTACATAACACAAGATGATTTTTTTAAAAATTTAACAGACAAACAAATTTCTTCTTCACCTGAAGTACGGGCATTGGTTCGGGATTACATAGAACAATCTGGAGCACTTCACTATTGTCGTATCCTATCTCGGCTATATTATAGAAAAGCATTTGCACTCTTAGAAAAGAATTTTATTCTTTCTACAGACGAAATGACTTATTTTCAAATGATGGTTATAGGCAGGGATCACTTCTATGCGTAATATTGGGTTCTGTATTCCTTTAAGCATTTTATATTTACTAATACTTTTAACGAATAACTACTATTTTCACTCTAGTAATTTTAAAGAAAGTGTTAACTCTTTATTAATTAGTCATTTTTATATGATCAGCGTTATTAGTCTTATTTTTTTCACTATAGGGTTAATTAGCTTTTTAAAAAAAAGACAATCTATTGTAGCAAAAAAATTCTTTTCTCTAACATCTGTCTTTGGGATAGCCATTCTAACATCTTTATTATCTAGCTATGATATAAATATTTTTAAAGCTATAGAGGTGAGTAGCATTTTTATGCTTTCTTATCTATTAATAAGTTTTTTCTCTAATTTCCCTGTATCTACCAAACCAAAATATGTGAAAATATTCAACCTTGTATCATTTTTAATTTCAACAGGATTGACTATTATTTATATATTTTTTTGTTGTTTTGGATATATGTCTAACAATAATTTTAGCTTTTTATTTAAAGTTTTACTAATCACTAACCTATTTCTCAGTATTAGCATCTGTGTTTTTCTTATTTCATTACATTTACGAGAAAATAATCTTAAGGTGAAAAGTCAATTATATATTCTAATTTTTGGTATTATCCTTAGTTTTTTACCAATTGTTCTACTTAATCTGATTCCTGGTCTACTTTTTGGGGAATCTAAAATTCCATTTACATATTGTTTACCTAGTATTATTATATTTCCTTTAACTATTTCTTATTTATTAATAAAGCAAGAAGTTATTGAATTTGAGATTAGAATTTCTAAATGGCTAACAAACTCACTCTTTTACTTGCTCAATTTATTCCTTTTAAATTTATCGGTTGAACAATTCATAGATTTGTCACAAAAAGAAATATTCATACTATGCAGCTTAAGTGTATTATCTGTTGTACTCTCTGTATATATATATAAACTTATTCTCTCATTATTTAGGTATTTCAACATAAAAAATGATGCGCAATCAGGTTTACATAAGATTGAACTTTTTCAAACACTCTCTAAGGAGAAACATGCTAAAGAGCTTGCAAAATTAATAGGACAGCTTATTAACCAGATGTTTAACATTAATGGTGTGTCTATAATATGGAACTCAAATAGTATTTATCATTCATTATATGAGACAGGTATTTTTCAGGATATGGATAAATTTGAGCTATTTAACCAATTGAATCAACTTGAACAGAATCTGTTACTAAAGGAAGGTACTACTCCTATTCATATTCAGTTTGAAAAATACCACTTAATTTGTTTTCCAATACTTATTTACCAAGGCATGCAGGGAGCTATTATTATTGGTGAAAAAAATGATTATACATTATTTAAAC
Organism: Bacillus cereus group sp. BceL220; assembly: GCF_051776965.1. NCBI lineage: Bacteria > Bacillati > Bacillota > Bacilli > Caryophanales > Bacillaceae > Bacillus > Bacillus cereus group sp. BceL220. The sequence goes on from NZ_JBPWBC010000017.1 coordinate 3,141, forward strand.
CTAAAGAAATTAATGAACTTGAAGAGGTTGTAATAAACTCGGCAAATTTACTATTAAGTGTTAATACCCTCAATAGTAATAAAAAAGAAATTCGAAAAGCAAAGGTAAAGGCTCAAAACTGGAAACAATTTAACTACCAAATTATACAGTCTCTAGAGGACGAAAGGAAAAGGCTTTCGATTTTCTTACATGATGAAATTCTTCAAATTCTTATTTTGCAATTAAACGAAATAAGAATGCTTCAGACTAAGAGAAACTTTTCTATAGATATATTAAATTCAATGGATGAGCAACTTGAAGATATTATCTATAGTATTAGAAAAATGTGTCATAATCTTCACCCTATTATCGTAGAAGATTTAGGCTTAGAAGCGAGTTTACACACACTAAAACGCGAGTTCGAATTAAATTATCGCATTCTCATTCATATACAATTTAATTGCAAATTAAAAATTCTCTCGAAGAATCTCGAAATACAGATCTATCGCATAATAAAAGAGCTACTGAATAATGCTATTAAGCATTCCAAGGGGAATAATGTTCAAATACATATCATAGAAGAAAAAGGCTGCTATGTTTGTACTGTAGAAGATGATGGCATAGGCTTTTGTGTTCCAAACAGTTTTTCTGAATTTAGTACAAGCAACCACCTTGGCCTAATGACTATCCAGCGTCAAGTTTCCGAGTTAAACGGAAATTTGAGAATATCTTCTGAAAAAGAACATGGGACATTAGTCACATTTACCATTCCAGTAAATTGGGAGGAAAAAAATGAGTATACATACACTACTAGTGGATGACCATTTGCTAGTTATGCTAGGCATCCAAAGACTACTAGAATCTGAGGAAGATATTAAGGTAATTAATACCGTCAATGATCCTTCCATATTAATTAAAACCGTGGCAGAAACCCGTCCTGATGTAATTGTTACGGACATCAGGATGAAGCAATATAACGGCATTGAACTTACAAAAGATTTATTGGCAAAATTTCCGGATGTAAAGGTTGTAATTCTATCAGGATATGATCATGAAGAATATTATAATGCGGCCTTTGAAGCTGGAGCAAGTGCATACATCACGAAAGAAAGATCAGCATTTGACCTAGCTAACGCCATTCGTCAAAGTCACATGGGATATATACTATTTTCTAAAAATCAAATTATGGGAAATAATATTGAAGCACTAACTTCTGCTGAACAAAGAATACTTCACTTAATCTCAAAAGATAAAACAAATTATGAGATTAGTATGGACCTTTCCATCAGCAAAAGAACTGTAGAATATCACATTTCTTCAATTATTAGAAAATTGGGTGTAGATTCAAGAGTTGGAGCAGTCGTAAAAGGGATTAAAAAAGGATTAATTGAGGGTTTTTAATTACAAAAGGACATTGCAAAACAGTTCCATTACAAAGTCTCTTGAAAGATAAGGTAATGCGGAAGTATAGCTCATTACTACCAGAGCCATAAAATGAAGAAATAGGTCCCAGTGATGAAGGCCTATTTCTTCATTTTAAACAACTGTTATCCTAATCATTTATTGATATTTTTTAAAACCCCAAAAATAAAATCCTTTCTTACATTAACTGTTACGCATACATCGGAAACTTAAAAGCTTCTCACAACCTCCATATAAATATGCCTCCTTTGTTTTGATAACTAAACTGTATGTAAACACCGTTCCTATTTCTATATACTTTATCAAGTTATGATTACACTGATGTTATTTAGGAGGTTTTATATTATTCACCTGTCCACCTTATATTTTGACTTCATAGCGTACATTTTTTCCTAATACTAGAGTATAACAATGCCGATAACAGTTCCTCTTAATAATAGCTTTACTAAACTGTACTTTCGTTAGAAGAGAGAGACCCTTAGACAAAAATTATCTAAGGGAAAAATAGCGTAACATTTTTATAAATCTTCTTTATTTTTCGTATCACTCAGCGATTTATGTACCCTTATGCGATATAAATTACCAATTATTTCCCTATATCATATTCACATATATGTAAAATATCACTTATATCAATTTCCTTAATATAAGACGATTCGTAAACAAGTTGGGGTATAATCATCTTTTAATCATCATAACGGTTTCTGCTTAAACTTTTGATAGTTCCGTACCTTTAACAGAAGTATACTGCCACAATCTGTACAAATATAAGCATCTACTGGTGAAGATGTGAACATCGTCTCCTTTTTCCGTATTTGTGCATATCCGACAAACTCACCTTCTCCTATGTTATGAGAACCACAATTAGAGCATGTCTGCACGACTTTTTGTTTCATGAGAGCACCACCTTTAATCTGTTTCCACTCCCTTCGACAGTTCAATTCCATTTCCCTTCCAAAAAACTTCTTATTCTCCTACATTACAACAGGAATCTCAAAACAAAAATCGTATATATACTATGAAATATATTTATTAACGGAGGAATTTTATGACTACTGTTATGACACTCGATATAGCAACAGAAATTGAAAATGCAGAAATTGATATGCTCTCTTCTAGATTAGAGGGACTACAAGCAATGAGTGGAAATCCAATGCAAGTGCAAATGAAAAATTTCGGTAGTGCCACTGCCTTTTCATCAAAAATAATTGCCGGTCCTGCTTTTAATACGGTAAAAGGTATTACAAATGCAGATGCGATTGATGCAATCATTTCTTATTATAAATCACTACAAATTCCTTGCCGTTTTGAAATTACACCAGCGCAAGGCACAACTGAACTATTTCAATACTTATCTCAAAAAGGTTTTTACCAATCTAGCTTCCATACTGCTTTGTATAGTATACCGAGAAAGGGTTCATCACTTCTTCCTTCTAATATTACATTACGAAAACTGAAAGAAAATGAATTTGATATTTTTGCAGACATATATGTACGTGGATTTAATATGCCATCCTTTACAAAAGATGGTGTTCACCAAAATAACGAAATTCTTTACAATGAACCAGGATGGCATTTTTTCATAGCAGAAATTCAAAATAGCCCTGCTGGTATTGGTGTCCTGTATATAAATAAAGGTGTCGCATCATTAGCTGCTTCTGCTACTTTGCCAGAATTTCAGCGTAAAGGCTGTCATACTGCATTAATTCAAAAGCGAATTAAGACAGCTATTGAATCCAATTGTACTTTAATAGTTGGACAAGCAAGGTTCGGTAGCGGCAGTCAAAATAACATGGAGCGTGCCCACATGAAAATTGCTTATACAAAATCAATATGGACCGCAAAAGACATATAATTTACTTTATTTCTCCTTCCGTTACATTTTTAAACATTTTATGACAAATCCTTTTCTATCCTATTAATCATTTGAATATTCAAACTAGATTTGTTACGATATTACTAGATACATCATTCAACTTGCAATATGAAAAGAGAATTCTAATCAAACTACAAGGAGGAGAAATGTATGACTAAACATGATCATGGTTTAAAAGAAAAAGTAGAAGGTGCCATTGATAAGGTAAAAGGTGAAGTAAAAGAAGTTGTTGGGAAAGTAACTGACAATAAGAAATTACAAGCTGAAGGAAAATGGGATAAGGTGAAAGGCACTGCTAAAGATACAGTTGGTAATGTAAAAGAAAAAGTACATGAATATAAAGAACATAAGAAAGAAAAATAAAAAAAGAGCCCATCGGCTCTTTTTTTATTTTCCTTCATTCTTCTCTAGCACGTATAAATCTTCTTCGATATTCGTTAATTTCTCACTTACAAGCTTTCTTGCATCTCCAATTGCTTGATTATATGCAAACGGTCCAACTAATTTAATCATTTCTTCTATTAAACGCTCTGCTTGGAAACGTCCAATTTCATCTAAATCTTCTTCCATAAAAAATTGCTGAATTTGTGCTACAAGTTCTTCTTTTTTATCATTTGGTATTTTTATATTCATCATCGTTGTTACTCCTCTATATTTAAGATAGTATCTTCCTTAACTCTACCATAGAAAAACGATTACCAGGACAGCTTTTTGTAACTCCTTCTAACTCTCTATGACCGAGTATATTTTCTTTCTTTATAGCAAATTGCTTCATAAACAGTTTGCATAAAGAATATAATGCATTCACTTGTGCAGGAGTTGGATCGTATTTATCGAAATTTCCCGTCATACATATTCCAATTGTATGGCGGTTATGGTCTTTCGCGTGCGCTCCAATATGTAAACCTCGTCCTTCCACTACAGTTCCATCCTTTTCGATAAAATAGTTGTAACCAATTCCGCTCCACCCCCTTACAGTTTGATGAAATTCATGCGTTTTATACACGTCCCATCCATCTTCAGCTGTATGGTGAATAATCAGTTTGTTTACTTTTTCTAAAGGAACTAATTCATCTTGAAATGTTAGATTGACACGTTTAATTTCCATTTGAACTGCCTCCTCTTAAAAATCAATCATAATAATCGTTTTATCATCTGGCCTTATTCTCTTTTCCGCTTCTAGCTCTTCAATAATTGCTATATATTCGTTTATACTATTCTTTCTTATATATGCAACAGTTTGTTCTAATGACCAATCTGGGTGAAATAACCCGTCTGAACAAATAAAAATCCCACTCACTTCATCTGTATGTAATTCACCATGTTGTAAATAATGTATCGCTTCTTTCATTCCATTTGCAACTGAATAACCATCTGGCATATTTGCAAGATAACGATTGTATTTTAACTGTTCTCGAACATCTTGAAAAACATATTCTTCTGGTACAGATAACCCTTTTTTACGATCTTCTTCCCTCTTCTTTTTTGCTCTTTTACTAATTCCTTCAACTGTGTCTTTCGTTAATACTTGCATCGTTCCATTTTGAAAAGTTGCGACAATCATACAGTCCCCAAGCTGCGCATATTCAATTTTCTCACCAACTATTTGGACTGCCGCGATACATGTGCACCACAAATGCTCTTTTTTTCTCGTGTCTACTTCATATTCTAACATTTTGCTTTGCAATGCTTCATTTGCTTTGGCAACTGCAAATTGTAAACTATGATTCTCTCGTAATGCAGTAAAATAACTTGCAAATAAATGCGAAGCGATGTATGCTCCATTATGTCCCTTTTCATCACGAAACGGGACAAGTGGTGTTGCACCGTCACATACACCATAAATCTTTTTTTCTTTATTACAAAAATAAGAATCCTCACATTCTTGCTTCAACGGGCTTTTCTGTTGATATGTTTTTATCTTCACAACTGTATCCCCTTTCAAATGATAAAATACTCAAATTCTTTTGATTAATCTAATTTACCTAAATAAACTGTTTTTACCCAAAACTTTCAATATCATATATAATCTTGAAATAATATGAATTTTTCAGTGAAGGACGGGAAAGAAATGGTCAGATTCCTTGGTGTTATTATCGGTTCTATTATTATTGCGGTTGCCTTTAATCTTTTCCTTATCCCCCACAAAATTTTAAGTAGTGGAATTGGCGGAATTGCTATTATTTTAGGGATTGTAACCCCTGTAAACACAGGCATTATTAACTTTGTATTAAACTTACCTATCCTTATTTTAGGGTACATAGGTCTTGGAAAAAAAGTAATTTTTAACACAGTTGTCTCTGTAGTTGTATTATCTGTTGCATTATACTACGTTCCAGTAAAAGTCGTAGCAACAGATCCATTGTTATCTTCTATCTTCGGAGGTGTCATCGCCGGAGCTGGTATTGGTCTTGTTTTTAACTGTAATGGATCCACTGGTGGATTTGATATTATCGGTATGCTTTTATCCCGCAAGCGAGACATTAAACTTGGCGGATTCCTTATTATTTTAAATGCAGTCGTTGTAATAATCGCAGGATTTTTCTTCACCTGGGATGTTGCACTTACAAGCTTACTTTCAATTTATGTAACTGGTAAAGTAATTGATGCTGTTCATACAAAACATCGTAAAGTTACACTTATGATTGTAACAAATGAAGCAGAAAAAATGAAAAAACAACTTCTTTCAACTGTTGTACGTGGAATAACGTTACTTGATGGCGAAGGTGCTTATTCAAGCGAGAAAAAGCGTGTACTTATGACGGTCGTTTCTCGTGAAGAATTAGCAAGTATGAAACTAACAATTTCTGAAATCGATCCGAATGCATTCGTTAATATTACAGAAACTGTAGAAGTGTTAGGACTTTTCAGAAGAAGTTAAAGACTAGGTGGGAATCCACCTAGTCTTTATTTTGCATAAATTCAATTCGGTTTCCAAATGGATCTGACACGTAAAATCGAATTACATCTGGTCGTGCATAATCATCAATCACTTTAACACCTTGCTCTATAAGTGTTTGCTTAAATTCATTAATTTCATTCACATAAAAAGCTGGATGAGCCTTTTTAGCTGGTGTAAAGTTCCGCTCGACACCAATATGGATTTCTTGATTTCCACATTTAAACCAACATCCACCTCGTTTTTTCAACTCTTCTGGCTTTGGAATTTCTTCCATACCAATCGTATTCCCATAAAAATCACGCGCCTCTTCTTCACACCCTACAGGTGCAGCTACTTGCACGTGATCAATCCCTTGAATATAATTTTTCATTTTCTCTCCCCCTCCTCTACCCTAATGTTATACGGAAAACGGCCGTCTGTAACTTACAAAAGGTTTATAAAACAATATAAGCTCCCCTTATTACCATCCTGCATTCACCTTGCAAAAAATAAAAAAAAACAAAATTTATTCTATAACTTCCATTTTTTATAGAAATACACATTACATCTATATTATAGTTATAAATAGACAAATCTTTTTAGATGCTATTTGTACGGAGGAACTATTATGAGTCGTAAAAAATATTCACCAACTCAAAAAAAACGTCATCCGAACATTTCTAGACGTTTGCGAAACCATATACAAGATCGTTCATTAACAGAAATGTACGCATCTCTGTTCGAACACAATCCTGATAGTATTATTTCATTAAATTTAGAAGGAGTTATTCTACATATAAATCCTTCTGCCGAAAGAATATTAGGTTACACTTCTTTAGAATTAGAACAGAAAAATATTACCTCTATTTTAGAAGCCCATATTTCTGAGCAAGTATTACAAAATATAAAGAATACTGAAGCGGATAATCAACAAGAGTATATCTTATCTATTTATCATAAAAATGGATTCTTATTAGATGTTGTGACAAAACTAGTTCCTATTTTTGTTCAAAATCGTCTTACTGGCGTATATGCTATTATGAAGCCGCTTGAAAAATCAGAAAGAATTGAGAATATGCTAAAAGAAAGTGAGAAGAGATTACGTACATTAGTAAACTCCATGCCTGCGTTTGTTATTTTTAAAGATCATGAAGGGCGCTGGCTTGAGGCAAATGATTACGCACTTTCTTGCTTCAATTTCCATCATGTACCTTACCACGGGAAAAAAGATAGCGAACTCATTCAATATAATGAAGCATACCGAGAAGCTTTTTTACATTGTGAAGAAATCGATGAACTAGCATGGCAACAAAGACAAATTCTTCATGGCGAGGAATTTATTATACATAGAGATGATTTCGATCTAATCTTAAGTATATCAAAAGTTCCGCTTTATCATCCTGATGGTTCTCGCAAAGGTCTTATCGTGATGGGGAGAGATGTTACTGAGCTAAAAGAAACTGAAAAGTTACTACGAAAATCAGAGAAGCTCGCAGTAGTCGGACAACTGACAGCTGGAATTGCCCATGAAATTCGAAATCCACTCACTTCTCTAAAAGGTTTTCTAACGTTGCTCCTCCCTGAAATAAGTGAGGAGCAGAAATGGTATATCGATGTTATGTTAAGTGAGATTTCACAAATGGAATCCATCACGAGTCAATTTATGGCGATGTCTAAGCCACAAGTATTATCTATCCAAACTTGTAACATACAAACTTTAATTGAAGAGGTAGTTACATTTATTTTACCGACTGCAATTATGCATAGCGTTCATATCATCATGGATCATTTTGATTACGTATATGATATTCAATGTGACGGTAATCAATTAAAACAAGTGTTTATAAACATATTAAAAAATGCGATAGAAGCAATGCCAAATGGCGGAAATATTTTCATCCAAACAAAACCATTAGAGGATAATTTCATCTTAATACGAATTATCGATGAAGGTTGCGGCATTCCTGAAGATCGTATCTCCCGTCTAGGCGAACCTTTTTATAGTTTAAAAGAAAAAGGCACAGGACTAGGATTAATGATGTGTTACAAAATAATTGAAGAACATCATGGTAGATTACACATTTCAAGCGAATTAAATAAAGGTACGATTGTTGATATTGAGCTACCACTTTCTTCATCTCATCTTGCAATCCAGTCTTAAATAAAAAAGAAGCATCTGCTAACGATTAGCAGATGCTTCTTTTTTTAAAATGCTTTGTCATACCACTCTTTTGCTTTTTCTACTTCACCCATCGTTAATTGATGCCCTCGATTTTCCCAATGCATTGTTACATTCGCATTTGCATTTTCTAATAGTACCTTCAATTCCTCTGACTCTGCTGATGAACAAATTGGGTCATTTGTCCCAGCAGCAATAAACACAGATTTCCCTGCTAAATTTGCTAATTGCATTCCTCTTCTTGGTACCATTGGGTGATGAAGCACAGCACCTTTTAATGCATTTTCGTAATGGAATAATAAGCTTGCTGCGATATTTGCCCCATTCGAATAACCGATAGCTACAATGTTATTTCTATCGAATTTATATTCTTTAGCCGCTTCATCTAAAAATTCATTTAATTCCTTCGTACGGAAAATTAAATCCTCTTCATCAAAAATGCCCTCTGCTAATCGGCGGAAGAAACGCGGCATCCCATTCTCTAACACATTTCCCCTAACGCTTAATACCGACGCTTCCGGATCAATTATTTCTGCAAGTGGTAGTAAATCTAATTCATTACCACCTGTGCCATGAAGTAATAACAACACTGGTTTTGACGTATCTTTTCCTTTTTGAAAAACATGTTTCATCATAATCCTATTCCCCCTTCAATCACTTTAATCTAAATTTCTCACTTCAAATGGTAAAAGCGTTTGTTCAATCTGTTTTCTATGTTGTTCATATTGTTCCGGTAACTTTAATTCCTCACCCATCGTCTCTAACGATTCATCATGAGCGAAACCAGGAGGATCTGTTGCAATTTCAAATAAGATTTCACCATGTTCTCTAAAATAAATCGCGTTAAAATAATTTCGATCTTGTACAGGAGTTACGTGATATCCAAAACGCGACACATGCTCTTTCCAGTCTAGCTGATCAGCATCGTCAATCGCTCTCCAAGCTATATGATGAACTGTACCAACGCCCATTTGGCCACGACCGATTGTTGATAATTTCAAATCAATAATATTTCCAATATCAGCAGAAGAACGGAATCGAACAAATTCACCCTCTTCTCCAATTTTCTCAAGACCCATAATATGTTCTAACAATTCAGCTGTTTTTTGAGGCTGTGCAGATAAAAGAACAGCACCTCCAAACCCTTTAATTGCTACTTCTGGTGTAACTTCTCCAAAACTCCAATTATTTAATTCGCCTGCTTCTCTTTCAACTAATTCTATATGCAAACCATGCGGATCATCAAATTCTAAATACTCCTCTCCAAAACGAGTCATTTTCGTATACGAAACATCGAATTTTTCTAATCTATTTTCCCAAAACTCCATTGCACCTTTTGGTACAACGTAAGACGTAATTCCTACTTGACCATCCCCAATAATACCTTGACGAGCACCTGCCCATGGGAAAAACGTAATAATTGTTCCAGGTTTTCCTCCTTCATTTCCAAAATAAAGATGGTACGTACCTGGATCATCAAAATTCACTGTTTGTTTCACTAAACGTAACCCTAATACACCAGCATAAAAGTCTACATTTTCTTGTGGATGCCCTACAATCGCTGTAATGTGATGGATTCCCATTGTTTTCTTTTCCATTTCTTCCACTCCTTTTTTATTTCATTATAAAAATTCTTTTACATTTAAATTCATTATTCATTTTGTCCATGCTACAAAGTAAAATCCGTCATTATAATTTTATCTCGAATTCGAGATATCGATTATAAAAATACACATTAACTTCCAGCTTGTCAATTCATCTCAAATTCGAGATAGTTTTTAAAAAATATTTACTCCATTTAAAATCTTTATTCAAAGTACAAATTAACTTGAACTCAAATTTATTATAAGTTACTTACTTTTAGTTGTCAATAAGTTCCTTATTTTCATTTTAAATAAAAAGAGAGTAAACGCCAGTTTCGTTTACTCTCTTCGCTAATCATTTCGTTTCTTCTTCCAATATTGCTTCCATCTCATTAAATTCACGATGAACTGCTTTAACGGGTTCTTTCGTTAATAAACTTACAACGATAACAGTTAATAAACTACAGAAAAATCCAGGTACCATTTCATACATAATTGCTTTTAAACTTGGAATTTGTACCCATGCTATAACAACTACTGCACCAACAATCATACCTGCAAGAACGCCCCATTTATTCGTCCTTTTCCAATATAAACTTAATAAAATGGCTGGTCCGAACGCTGAACCAAATCCAGCCCAAGCATAACCTACCAGTGTTAAAATTGTATCACTTGGATGATACGCTAAAACAACTGCGATCATAGCTACTACTAATACTGACAATCTACCGATAAATACAAGTTCTTTGTCACTTGCATTACGACGGAAAAATGTTTTATAGAAGTCTTCCGTTACTGCACTTGAAATAACAAGTAATTGTGAGGAAATACTACTCATAATCGAAGCCAAAATAGCTGATAATAAAAATCCTGTAATGTACGGATGGAATAAAATATTGGAGAATGTTACAAAGACCATTTCTGGGTCTTGTAATGTCGCATTATTTTTAGCATAATAAGCGATACCAATTAGACCAGTAAGCATTGCACCTATAATTGAAATCGTCATCCAACCGATACCGATTCTACGAGAAGTCTTTAAATCTTTAATAGAGGTGATTGCCATAAAACGGACAATAATATGCGGTTGACCAAAATACCCAAGTCCCCATGCTAAAAATGAAATAATGCCAAGTATTGTGGTCCCTTTAAACATATCTAAATGCGATGCATCGACTTGTTTAATCGTATTAAATGTTTCTGTTACACCACCGACATCCGTAAAAGCAACAATTGGCACTAGTACAAGCGCAATAAACATAATACAACCTTGTACAAAGTCCGTCCAGCTTACGGCTAGAAAGCCACCGAATAGTGTATACGCAACAACGACACCCACTGTTACAAATAAACCAATTTTATAATCTAGGTTGAAAGAATTTTCAAACAAACGTCCACCTGAAACTAAACCAGCCGACGCATAGAATGTGAAAAATACTAAAATGACGATAGCGGAGACAAAACGAAGTATTTTCGTACGATCTTTAAACCGATTCTCTAAAAAGTCTGGAATCGTAATTGAATCATTTGCCACTTCTGTATACGTTCGTAAACGTGGGGCAATGATTAAATAGTTTGCATAAGCACCTATTAATAAACCTATCGCAATCCATACACTTGATAATCCTGTTGCATACATCGCACCAGGTAATCCCATTAGCATCCAACCACTCATGTCAGAAGCAACAGCTGATAAAGCTGTAACTGCTGGACCGAGTCCCCTTCCACCTAACATATAATCTGATAAATCGGATGTCTTCTTATAAGACCAATATCCGATATACAACATACCTGCCATATAAATAGCAAGCGAAACCATAATTTCAATCTTCACCAAATCTCTCCCTTATTCCATAAGCCATTCAAAATTTCGAAAAATGACTTTTTCTATTTTCTTGTTTTCGCTTATGGTTCCCTACCTTAACAAACATTTTTTGTTCTTTCAAGTGAACGAGCACTTTTCATTACATGTGAAAACCTTTATAAACGCCTTTATCCCAGTGGATTACAATGATTTTTCAAGAAATTAAAGTAATAATATTCAGAAAATAAAAAAGCCATACAAATGTATGACTTTTAACTCTATTTAAGCATAGCTCATCTTCTATTTACTAGTAGGAAACAATTCTGAAAGAGAAACTACCCGCCCCACCTCATCTTTAAACACAATATGCTCTCTCATTAAATGGCGCGGACTCTTTACTCCCGCTGCTGCTGCGAGTGAGAACACACTATATCTCATACTTATTATATAATTCATGACTCGCCACTTCTTCTCATACGGATCTAACGCTTTTTGATAATGCGGATTCGTCGTGGCTACACCAGATGGACATTGGCCAGAATTACATTGAAGGGCCATAATACAGCCGCTTGCCATCATAAATCCGCGGGCTGAACTTACAGCATCCGCTCCAATCGCTAAAGCAATCGCCACTTTATCTGGTGTGATTAATTTACCCGATGCAAATACTTTAAACTTGTTACGGACACCATAATAATTTGCTGTATCGATAAATGTAAGTAATGCTGGAATAAGCGGCAGTCCCATACAATCTGCCATCGATTTATACGTTGCCCCTGATCCACCTTCTGAACCGTCTATTGTAATAAAATCTGGGTAAATATTTAGTTCTTTCATTGTTTTTATTAAATCTTCCAAAGGCTCCTGCTGACCAATTACAATTTTCATTCCAACTGGTTTACCGCCGCTTTCTTGCAACTGTTGAATAAAACAAAGTGTATCCACTGCATTCTTTAAAAATGAAAATCGATTCGGTGAATTAATCGTCTCTCCCTTTCGGACGTTGCGAACAAAAGCAATTTTCTCATTTACTTTTTGTCCCTCTAGATGACCACCACGTATTTTAGCACCTTGCCCAAATTTCAATTCGAATGCTCTAATATTACTTTCTTTCGCTTTCTCCATGAATTTTCCCATTGAAAAATTACCGTCCTCATCACGGTACCCAAATAACCCTGGACCAATTTGCGCAACGATATTCGCTCCTGTATGTAAATGTTCTGGAATAACGCCACCTTCACCAGTATTAATCCACGATCCGCCTGCCATTTTCGCTCCAAAACCACTCGCTAAAATATAATTTTCTCCAATCGCGCCGTAAGAAGTCGCAGATGCTCCAAACATGCCATGTAGTTTCCACGGATATTTACGGTTTTCACCGACTATAATTGCATCATCTTCTTCGTACAGCCAAAGATTCGTTGTATCCGCTGTCAATTTTTCTCTTCTTGAAAATAATCCTTCTTTATGAATCATGTACTTTTTACCTTCCCGCTCTTGCGAAAGATTCACACTTAATTCCTCAGTTAATATCGGAAATAATGTATTAGCAATATAATAGCCAGAAGCTTCAAAATCTCGTTTTGATCCAAAACCAAGTATTTCAGAGCGATATTTCGCTAAAAACATAACACTTTGAAAATCATAACGTGAGAAAGGCTTTCCATCCGTATCATGATCAAACCAATATTGTCGAAATTCAGGCCCTATCTTTTCCAGTAAGTAGCGCATTCTTCCTAAGTACGGATGTAACTTTAAAATAGAATGATGTGTTCGTTTTTTTATAAAAAATGTAATGATAAAAAAGATGATTAAAAGCAACATTAAAAATAGTAATATACTAATAATAACGAGTAGCGTTTCACTCATCCCGCTTCCCCCTATGAAATCCCATAATAAAAGGAGAACACTCGGTGTGCTCTCCTTTTATCTTTATTCATACTAACGTAGCAAGATGCTCTTTCGCGTCATATTCAACTAAACTTTCAGCATGTTTAATTCGATGAACAAAGTCTGGATTAGCAATTAACGGTCTGCCGAATGCCACTACATCAATTGTTCCTTCTTGCAACGCTTCTTCGGCCTCTTTCGGATTTAAATTACCAACCCCAACAATCGTACCATCCCAATATTTTCTTACTAGTTGATGAAAATTCTTTCCGTCAGCAATCTCTTGCGTATAATTCATCGTTGAAGGATGGATCATCGTTAATCCAACTTCTTTGAACATATTTACGAACGTTTCAATTGCAAGCTCTGGATTTTCCCACATATAAGTAGGGTTATCACCTTTAAAAGCAGAGAAACGAAGAAGTGTTTTATCGGCTCCAACTGCTTCTATTACAGCCTCCGTTACTTCTTTCATAAATGTTAACCTTTGTTTTAAATCACCACCGTATTTATCTGTTCGCTTATTCGCAAACTCATAAGTAAATTGATCAATTAAATATCCGTGTGCACCGTGAATTTCTACTCCATCAAACCCAGCTTCGATTGCATTTTTCGCAGCTTGTGCGTATTGACCAATAACTTCTTCTATTTCTTCTAACGTCAATGCTTCTGGTGTATCAAACGGTTTACGAAAACGCGGAACATTCCCTTCTGCAGCAATAGCAGACGGTGCTTGTGGCAATTGACCACCAATTATTTCATGATGACTCATACGCCCAACATGCCATATTTGAGCAATAATCGTCCCGCCTTCTTTATGTACTGCCTCTGTAACAGGTTTCCAAGAATCGATTTGTTCTTGCGTATAAATACCTGGTACTCCTGGGTTCCCTTTTGCTCTCGGACTAATGACAATTCCTTCTGTAATAATTAGTCCAATTCCATCCGCAGCACGTTTTCTGTAGTATTCCACTACATCAGCGCCAACTACTCCAGTCTCATTATCTGCAAAGCATCTTGTCATCGGTGCCATTGCTATACGATTACGAAGAGACAAAGCTCCAATTTGAATTGGATCAAACAACTTTGTTTCTTCAACGTTTTCAAAAGATCCACCAGCGTTTACATTTGTTCCTTCATAAATACTCGCTGCTTTATTACTTGAACTTGTCATTTTTCTTCCCCCTAAAAAATCTTACTATAATCGCATCATACTTACTTTTAGATAGTAACGTCAATTTTTACGACTTTACAATAAAAAATTCGAATATCAAAAAAATAAAATACTATAAATAATATTAAAAAGGTTTCCTTAGAAGGAAACCTTTTTTGTTGACCATATATGGCTGTCAATTCGTTTATCTCTTTAATATAAAAAATACCTTATCAATAGAAGTGAATATGGTTCAGTATTCTTCTAAAAATACTAACTTATATACCTAAAACAATGAAAGCCCTACCTCTCTTTCATCCTTACGGCTCCTCGTCCGTGCCAGTGTGAATCAGGATTGCAAAAATCAAGTAACTATTTTATCGAAGTATTGAATTAAACTTCGAACATTCGTAAAAGAAATTTAAAATAAAAATGGATTTGATTGTAGTAATAACAAAAGAGGTTAATGCTTTAAAAGTGGTTTGAAAGAGTTGAATGTCTTTGAAATGATTGATTGCCTATAATTATGTTCCCAAAAAATTCAAGATCTTTTTTGGGATGCAATACATTATTTGTAATGAACCTTAACAAAAGCTTTTTATTTGATTTTCTGTGATACCTTCAATTAATCCAAGTTCACTAATCAAAAATTCATGTGCGTTATCTAACATTTTCTTTTCGCTTGCATTAAGTGCTTTTTCTTTCTGTATACGCATTAAATCACGCACAACTTCAGCACCTTCTTGCATTTTACCCGTTTTTATTTTATCAGTGTTCACTTTATACCTTTGTTTCCACGTAAGTAATCTATCTGATTCCCCATGCAAAAAAATATCTATTATGTGTAGTAATGCCTTGATATCTGTAACTGGTCGTATATTTGAGTTCAATATTTTGCCTTCAGGAATCATTATTTCCATATTGTTAGCCGACATTTTTATAACATAATATTGTTGTTTTTTTCCTGCGATTTCTTTCTCTTCTATGGCTTTAATTATACCTGCTCCTTGCATTGGATAAACAATGTTATCGCCAATTTGAAACAAATAATCCACCTCCATATATGGTAACCTTCTTAAGCTTAACACACATTCATTTTTTTAGCAAAATTTTTATTTTATCACAAAATTATTTTACACGTCAACACTTCAGAAGCAAGAAATTAAATTTACACAATACACTATAAAAACCGCAATTCCATTAACGGTTCCACACACATTCATTCTCTTTTAACACAAAAACACATCACTACATTTAAGTAGTGATGTGTTTTTGATAAGGCATAAATAAAGATCTACTTTTCTGTCTATATACTAACCTGCTTACGAATCGTCTCCCGCGCTAAAAGAAAACTCATAATCACTTGCGCAGCTACTCTACTCGTCATATCCCTAAAATCAAGAGTTGGATCAATTTCTACTATATCCATCCCTTGAACGAGTGGCTCTTTACCAAGAAATTCAATTGCATCAAGTAAAGTAGTACTATCCATCCCACCAGGGCCAATTGCTGGACAACCTGGCGCAAATGCTTGGTCTAGTACGTCCATATCAAGAGAAATGTAAATAGAAGTCACACCCTGATTTCTTAATACTTCAATACTTTCCGTGATAATATCTTTTATTTCTCGTTTTCGTACGTCTTTCATTGTGTACACTGTCACACCATGTTCTTTTGCATATTCATGGTACGCACGTGCATTTGAAAAATTACGAATGCCGATTTGAACGAGTTGTTTTCCTGTTATGACATCATTTTCTAGCAAACTACGGAACGGTGTACCATTTGATGGACCACCATCATCTAAATTACGTAAATCATGATGAGCATCAAATTGAATAATACCGATTTTCCCTTTACTATTTGCAAATCCTGTTATACTTGGAAAACTAATTGAGTGGTCACCACCAAGTACGATTGGTATCATGTTCGGATTTACTTTCGTTACATGACCAACTGTTTTCGCAATTCGGTTATGACTTTCTTTTATATCCGTCACATGCATCGTAATATCACCGCAATCATACAGAACACTTTCTTTCATATCGTGTTCTTCTGTAATTGCGTATGTACTATATGCATCTAACATCGCACGAATTGTTTTTGGCGCAAAACATGCACCTGAATGACTAATAGATGGTTTAGAAAGGGGTGCTCCAATTAAGGCAGCACCGAATATTTCTACACCTTCCTCCCAATCTTTAATCATTTCACTCCATTTCGTCACTTCACGATCAATAAACTTTGCATTTTTCTTTAAATAGTGGCCGTGCTCCACGATTGTTCACCTCTTGTATATGCAATATTCCCATTCTTCCATACTGTATTTACATGACTTACACCATAATGGTACGGTACGTAAGCATAATTGTAAGCATCCCATAACACTAAATCTGCCTTACGACCAACTCTAATTTTCCCAGCTACATCACCACGGTTAATGGCATAAGATGAGTTAACTGTTACGGCATTCCAAACTTCTTCTGGTGTCATTTTCAGTTTTAGCATTGCAATGCTCATAATAAGCTGAATGTTTTCAGTTGGACAGCTACCTGGGTTAAAGTCTGTAGCTAATGCAACTGCAACACCTTCATCAATCATTTTACGACCGCGAGCGAAGCTTTCTTTATTTAAATAGAAAGTTGTTCCTGGTAATAGAGTTGCTACTGTATTCGAGTTTGCAAGCATTTCAATTCCTTTATCAGAAGCGCCAACTAAATGATCTGCTGATGCTGCACCGATTTCAGCAGCAGCTTCCGCACCACCAAGAGGGTCGATTTCATCTGCATGAATTTTCACATCAAAGCCAAGCTCTTTCGCTTTTAGTAAAAACTCTTTTGACTCTTCGACAGAGAACACACCTGTTTCACAGAAAATATCGACGAACTCAGCCAATTGCTTCTCTTTCATTTCTGGCAATAAATCTAACATCCATTGTAAAAACTCTTTTGATCTTCCTTTATACTCTTTTGGAACTGCATGAGCACCTAAAAATGTTGAAACTAAATCGACTGGATGCTCTTTTTGTAATTGTGCAGTTGCCTCTAATTGTTTCCATTCCGTCTCATCATCTAATCCGTAACCACTCTTCGCTTCTACAGTTGTCACACCGAAAGATAGCATGCGGTCTAAATGGAATTTCGCTTTTTGAACAAGTTCTTCTTTCGATGCTTGTTTCGTTGCATTTACAGTCGAAAGAATACCGCC
The DNA here is from genome assembly GCF_051776965.1 of Bacillus cereus group sp. BceL220. NCBI lineage: Bacteria > Bacillati > Bacillota > Bacilli > Caryophanales > Bacillaceae > Bacillus > Bacillus cereus group sp. BceL220. The sequence continues at coordinate 21,115 of NZ_JBPWBC010000017.1, forward strand.
GCCTTGTTCTAAAATTTCTAAGTACGGAACTCCTTGTAATTTCAGCGCGATTTCATTTTCACGAGATCCACCAAATACAAGATGAGTATGCGGATCAACTAGGCCAGGAGAAACCATTTTCCCTCCGCAATCAATAACTTCTTTCGCTTGTAATCCTTTTACTTCTTCCGCTGTTCCAACGAAAGTGATTACGCCATTTTCAATTCCGACTACACCGTTTTCGATAACAGGAAGCGTGTTCATTGCTTCCCGTCTTAACAAGCCATCTTCTTGATCCATTGTTAGTAATTGACCGATATTTATTAGTAAAGTGTCCAGCATGTTTTCTCCTCCTTATTTCATCATTGGAATGTTAACGCCTTTTTCTTTCGCAGTTTCAACAGCTAAGTCATACCCAGCATCTACGTGACGAACAACACCCATACCAGGGTCAGAAGTTAATACGCGTTCAATACGTTTTGCTGCTGCTTCTGTTCCATCTGCAACGATAACCATTCCAGCGTGAAGTGAATACCCCATACCAACGCCGCCACCGTGGTGAACAGACACCCAGCTTGCACCGTTTACACTGTTAATTAATGCATTTAAAATTGGCCAGTCTGCTACTGCATCACTACCGTCTTTCATCGCTTCTGTTTCACGGTTTGGAGATGCTACTGATCCGCAATCTAAATGGTCACGACCGATTACGATTGGTGCTGATAATTCACCATTTGCCACCATTTCATTAATGATGCGACCAAATTTCGCACGCTCACCGTAACCTAACCAACAAATACGTGATGGAAGACCTTGGAATTCAACTTGCTGACGAGCCATACGAATCCAGTTACATAAATGTTCATTATCAGCGAACTCGCGTAAAATTACTTCGTCTGTTTTATAAATATCTTCTGGATCACCAGAAAGTGCTACCCAGCGGAACGGTCCTTTTCCTTCACAGAATAATGGACGGATAAATGCTGGAACGAATCCTGGGAAATCGAATGCATTTTTCAAGCCTTCATCGAAAGCAACTTGGCGAATGTTATTTCCATAATCAAATGTAATTGCGCCTTTTTCTTGCATTACAAGCATTGCTTCTACATGTTTTGTCATACTTTCTTTTGATAATTGTACGTAACGTTCTGGATCTTCTTCACGAAGTTTCGCTGCCTCTTCTAACGTATAACCTACTGGAATATAACCGTTTAATGGGTCATGAGCAGATGTTTGATCCGTAACTAAGTCAGGGATAATATTACGATTTACTAACTCAGGTAAAATTTCTGCTGCATTGCCTAATAATCCAATTGAAATAGGCTCTTTCTTCTCTTTATACTCGTTTGCAATAGCCAATGCTTCTTCTAATGATTCTGTATACTTATCACAATATCTCTTTTCAATACGACGATCGATACTACGCTTATCTACATCAATAGCAATGACAACACCGCCATTCATCGTTACAGCAAGAGGTTGTGCACCACCCATACCACCTAAACCAGCAGTAAGTGTTAATGTACCTTTTAATGAACCTTCAAAATGTTGACGAGCTGCTTCACCAAATGTTTCATATGTTCCTTGTAGAATCCCTTGTGTTCCAATGTAAATCCAGCTACCAGCTGTCATTTGTCCGTACATCATAAGACCTTTTTTCTCTAGTTCTCGGAAGTGATCCCAATTCGCCCATTTTGGTACTAAGTTTGAATTCGCTAACAGAACACGCGGCGCGTCTTCATGTGATTTAAAAATGGCAACTGGTTTTCCTGATTGAACAAGTAACGTTTCATCGCTTTCTAACGTTTTTAATGAATCTACGATTGCATTGTAGCTTTCCCAGTTACGAGCTGCACGGCCAATTCCACCATATACAACTAATTCTTCTGGTTTTTCAGCTACCTCAGGATCTAAATTGTTCATTAACATTCGAAGTGCTGCTTCTTGCACCCAACCTTTCGTTTGTAACTCTGTACCTCTTGGCGCGCGAATTGTTTGTTGTACTTTTTCCATTTCAATCTCTCCCTTTTCTCATTTTATAGTGCTGCGTTTACATCTAATCTTTCTTTTATCGAATAATTCGTTTTTAACCAATGCGCAATATTTTCAATATCAGTTGAGAATATGCGGTCATTTGTAATAGAAGGTACTTGTTGACGGCCTTGATGGTAGAAGCTCTTCGTCACTGCACTCATGTTTTCAATACCGCGATATTCTGCTGCTTGCATTGCACAAATCATCTCAATTGAAAGAACACGTCTTGCATTTTGAATGATCTGATGTGCATGGCGTGAAGCAATTGTTCCCATACTTACATGATCTTCTTGGTTAGCAGAAGACGGAATTGAATCTACACTCGCCGGATGTGCTAACGTTTTATTTTCAGAAACTAGTGACGCTGCAGCATATTGCATAATCATTGCACCTGACTGTAGTCCTGGTTCTGGACTTAAAAATGGTGGTAAATCATTTAATTGCGGATTTACTAAACGCTCAATACGACGTTCTGAAATATTTGCAAGTTCTGCCATTCCTACTTTTAAGAAGTCCATCGCAAACGCAATCGGTTGACCATGGAAATTCCCGCCCGAAATTACTTTTTCCCCACCATCAAAGATAAGCGGATTATCTGTTGCTGCATTCATTTCAATTTCTAATTTTTCTTTCACATAATTTAAAACTTGCCAAGAAGCACCGTGTACTTGCGGGATACAGCGAAGTGAATAGGCATCCTGTACACGTAGTTCTCCTTGTTTTGTTGTTAATTTACTATCATGAAGAATGTCACGAATTCTGCTTGCTACTTCCACTTGCTCTTTATAACCACGTGCTTTATGAACATTTTCATCAAATGCATCAATAATGCCTTGTAACCCTTCAATTGTCATCGAAGCAATTAGTTCAGCTTGATACGCCGTTGCTTCTGCTTCTATATAAGAAAGAACTCCTTGTGCCGTCATCGCCTGCGTACCATTAATTAACGCAAGACCTTCTTTCGCTTCAAGTTCAATTGGCTCAAGCCCTTCTTCTGTAAGAGCAACCATTGCATGAACGCGTTTCCCTTTATAGAACACTTCACCTTCGCCTAATAATACGAGCGCGAGATGAGATAAAGGCGCTAAATCTCCACTTGCACCAAGTGAACCTTGTTGCGGAACGACTGGATGAATTTTACGATTTACAAACTCAAGAAGCATATTTACAACAAGCGGCCTTACGCCTGATACTCCTTTAAGCATCGTGTTTGCTCGTAAAATTAACATTCCGCGCGATACTTCTTCAGGGAATGGATCACCAATCCCGCATGCATGTGACTGAATTAAATTATGCTGAAGTGCCTTTACATCATCTTTTTGGATAAGCACATCACTAAACTTTCCAAATCCAGTTGTAATTCCGTAAACGACTCTTCCGTCCTCTACAATTTTCTCAACTACTTCGCGGCACTCCGCTACCTTTTGCATACTAGTTGGACAAGCTGTTACACCTTCTCCTTCCAGTAATAACCTCTTCATTTCTTCAACTGTCAATGTATGTCCTGTTAACGTAATCATCATTTTTCCTCCTTAAAAAGGCAAAAGGGGACCTTATCTTTTTAAGACAGACTTCTGTCCTAAAAAAGTAAGGCCCCCTTCTAACTAATAGACTATGGGCAAATCATATGTGATTAATTCCTAAACCAATCGCCTCATGCTCAGATCCTTTTACAGGTGCACCAATCGTTCCATATAATGCAACAGCAACCCATTCGCCTTCTTTTTTTCCGTCGTATGGTGTACCGCGCACAATCGCAAAACGAAGTCCTACTGTACGAAGAACGTCTGCTAACTGAATTTGACCTCTCGTCACTCCGTACAAAGCTTCCATAATTGCATGATAAAGTGCATGTGTTTCTCTGTAAACGTCTGTTTCAATAACTTGGTTGCTTTTAGCCGCTGTTTCCATTGCTGCGACAACCTTTTGCGAATTCATTGAACCCACTTTCCCCGTACAATACTTCCAACCTTTTGGAATGGATAATACAGGACTTTCATTCTCATCCGCAAGTGCCAACAGCATGGCCATACGACCAATTCGATGTGTTCCTTGAAGAAGCATGTGACTCTCTCATTTCTTTTGAATTATTTGAATATTACTCAATTTAAGAATATATGAAAACATTTAAATCGTCAATAGTTTAAAATCATATTCAAATATTTTTTTCATCCCCATAATTTTGTGTACACAAATGATTTACACAAAATTTCCAGACGTGCTATAGTCTCACTAACAGATGCAAAGGGGCGAAATTTCAGTGACAAAACGAAAAGATATTCATTTTCGAATTGAAGAGAAATTACTTGAAAGGTTTGAATTAGCACTCCATTACGAAGGTTTAAAGAAAACAGATGTATTAACGCACGCAATTCAGCAATTTTGCACGAAAGTGGAATGCGAAAAGATGAATGATGTAAAACGCCAATACAACGTAAGTAACCATTTACAAACACGTATTAATACGCATAAACATTATGAAGAAAAACATGTGAATTTAGATGAAGTCGTCATGGATCATTTACAACTTCAAGGAGATGAAAAAATATTAGAGGTTGGGTGCGCTAACGGGAGTTTCCTTTCCCTATTACAAACTAACGGTCATACAGGACATTTAACAGGTTTGGATCAATCGAAAACGATGCTTTCTGAAGCTACAATAAAAAATAGCATAATCGAGTGGAGACTAGGTGACGCTGGTAAACTTCCTTTCGAAGCTAATTGCTACGACTGGATCGTCGCAAGACATATGTTATACCACATGAAAGACGTCGAAAAAACAATCCAAGGATTCCATAAAGTAATACGTCCTGGTGGCTCACTTTTAGCTACAACAAATTCTGACGTTACATTACCTCGTATAGTTGAAATGTGTAACCGCATGTTAGACGCATTTGATTTACCGAAAACAACATCTTCAGTCACGCCATTTTGTTTGGAAAATGGTAAAGAGATATTACAGTCTGTTTTTCCAACTGTTGAAGAAGCAGTTATTCATAATGCTCTCGTTTTTCATCATGCTACTCCGATTGTAAACTATATTTCTAGCATGTTTCCGTCGCTAAATATACCTGATAATACATACCTTCACACGGAAATGAAGGTATGGCTAAAAGAAGAAGTAGAAAATGAATTGTCACTTCATAACGGTATATGGCGTGATCCAAAAACGTTAGCCATTTATCAATGTCAAAAAGAAAACAGCTAGCATTTGCTAGCTTTTACACGTTTTCTCGTAAAAGTTTCTCCATTACTACATTGCCTTTACCACCATAAAAATCTGTATTATGTTCGTCTGCCACTCCAAAATAAGAGGCAATTGCTATTCCGAATGGTACAAATGCATGCCCTTGTGCTGTAATGATATTTGAGTGTTGCACAACTTCTTTATACACGAAATTTTCTATTGGAAAACAATCGAACTTTTGATAATCTATAGTCGCAGTATAAGAAATCCCCTTAAATAAGCCCGCTTTTGCTAGCGCATACGGTCCAGCGCAAATTGCCGCCACTAATTTTTCTTGTTCATGAAATTGACGAATGATTGAAAAAAGAGATTTTGCATCTTCCAACTGTACTTCTTCTCCACCTGGAATAAGTATCCCCTCATACTCATCTACACATACTTCACTTACTTCTATATGCGGCTGCACTTGCAACCCAGTTTCACTTATAATCAATTCTTTTGTTAAGCCCGCTGTTATGATTTCATACTTCGTTTTCAGCAATGCCGTTGCTACTGTTATTTCAAACTCTGCAAATGTTGGGTATACAAATAAAAGTATTTTTTTCATAGCCCTCTCTCCTTTAACCAGTACATAAAATATACCTCTAGATCGTCCACTGTTAATCTATTCGTATCCAAATAAGTTACAGGAAATTGTTTATACCAATCTTTTTCCGTTTCTACTAATTTAAATTGCTCCTCAAATGTACTTCGTTTTCTTGTCCTATCGTTATTTTTTCTATCATATACATTCTTTTTCGTCACATCTAAATAAAAAATGGCATCTGAACGACATTCTCTTAATTTATATAATTCACCTTTCAATTCAGCTTCTATATCCCACTCTTCCCCTATAATCGTTGGATAAAAGAGTGTAAAAAACTCAATGTCTTCTGGTCCGCGATCAAAAATTACGACTGAACCTTTCACATTTTGAAACTCCTTAATTTTTGCTTCAATAAACATTTTTTGATTTATGATAAACCCTTCTTTTGAATTCATATCCAAATTTAATCGCTTTCGCTTTTCTACAATTGGATAAGGATTTTCATATATAACCGAAAGCCCACATCTCTCTAACCTTTTAGCCAATGTTGTTTTTCCGCTAGCCATCGGCCCTTGCAGTGAAATTACGTATACCATACCTCTCATTCCCTTACACTTTAGTACACCTATAATATACAGAATTTTTAAAACTCTCAACATTATATATATCATCTTGTTTCTTATTCCTATCTAACTTATAATAAAAAATAGAGATTATGACGGACGCATCAATAATGTAAGCTTGGAAATCCAAGCTTACATTATTTTTTGCTTTCCCTTTTCGAATAAAAAGAGTATACTAGATTAGAACGTATGTTCTTAATGATTACATACAGTAAGGAGATAGAACAATGGTATACGACACAAAAGCAATTTCTTGGAATGAGTCTTTAAAACAACTTCAACGCCGCTATACAAACAAACAAGTTGACCGAAAAGAATTTGAGGATATTGAACTGATGGAATTCTTCCGCGATAACGACTACATTTCTTTACCTACACATATAAGCGGCCTATCAAAAACACGTTTTACTTCTTACTCTATTTTCACAACTGAAGATAAAGATCGTAAAGTTGGCACACTTATTATTGAGTATGTTGAAGACGATAATAATAATTTATGTGTTGAACAACTATACTTCGTTTAAACTATAACGCTTGGTCAAAATGACCAAGCGTTCTTGCTTTCTATGAATCTCACTGTATATAATATGAATAAAAGAAAACCGCTATCATTAAGGGGGGATATGCTTGCTCGAAGGATGGTTCAGTTGGTTCATTGTATTATGGACGGTTATTTTATTAGGGCTTATGTCTATCGGTGGATACTTTATGTTCAGAAAATTTTTAAAACGATTACCAAAAGAAGACGGCATGTCCATTTTGGATTGGGAAGAACACTACATAAATAAAACGAGACATTTATGGGCTGACGAACAAAAACAATTGTTAGAAGAGCTTGTAAGCCCTGTTCCAGAACTATTTCGCGATGTTGCAAAATCAAAGATCGCTGGAAAAATCGGGGAACTTGCATTACAAGAAAATGCCTCTCGAATTACACAAGACTTAATTATTAAAGGATATATCATTGCCACACCAAAGCGTGATCATAAATTTTTAATTAAAAAACTACAAGAAAAAAAGATTGATTATTCTAACTATAAATCTTTACTCGCAAAGTAACTCCATATTATTTTCGATAAAAAAGACAGCGCCTTTAACGCTGTCTTTTTATTTAGTACATATACAGTTTTTAAGTTAGCTTCATATCTTTTTCATTATAAAAACCATCTTCTTTTTCCATTTCCTTCTGTAATTTCGTAAAGGAACGATACATTGCAATTCTCCATGACACAATCATCGCAAACGCAAGTAAGAAGAACATGCCACTAAGTTGTCCTAAATCAAGAGATTGGCTTAAGTATGTTTTAAATACAATCCGCACGACAAGTAATCCAATTAATATAAAAACAAAGGCTTTTGAACGCTTCAAATAAATCTCTTGTCCTCTAATTTCAAACTTAGATGTTTTAATAAGAAAAATAGAGAAAATCAAACCGACACCAATTGCTTCTAACATTTCTGCTGGAGTTAATCGAAATTCAGGAAAAACATACATCAATGCGCCCGTACTCATAAAAAATGGCGGAAGTATAATTTTTTTCAATGTTGCAGGTTTCTTAGCTGCTTTTAAACGAATAAACATCGCACCGACAGCCATACAAACAGCAACGATACTGGATAAAACAACTATGTTCATATTTTCTCATCCTTTTTTGTGGCTATATGCAAAATATACTTTCATTATATGCTTTTCCGTTAGTATTTCCAACATTTTCGCAGAATAATACTAAAAACCGGTAAAACCACCAAATAAACTTGAGAAATATACGATAATTTTCGTCATCCAGTTAAAGTATAGGAAGACACCCATAACAATCATAATGTATCCTCCGACTTTCATGAAGGCCATACTATTTCTTTTAATCCAAGACATTTTCGTAATAAAAAATGACAGTACGAAAAACGGGATAGCAAATCCAAGTATGTAAGCAATCATGTAAATCATTGCTGATTCTGGGTTTGTTGCTGCTAATCCAATTACGGACACTAGAATTGGTCCGGTACATGGCGTCCACCCTGCTGCAAAGGCTAATCCAATTAGTACTGATCCAAAATAGCCACTTGGACGATTTTTAAATGTAAATTTACGGTCTTGCATTAAAAATTTCGGCTTAAACACCCCGACAATAATTAAACCGAACACGATGATAAAGATACCACCTAACTGTCTGATTAAATCTTTATAGTCAGTAAAGATTCCTCCAATAAAACTTGTACCAAATCCAATTGCAATAAATATAATTGAAAATCCAAGTAAGAAAAACGCTGTATGTATCATACTTCTTTTGCGAAGCATTGCATTTTCTTCTTTCAATTCAGAAACCGACATACCTGTTATGTACGATAAAAATGCCGGATAAAGCGGTAAGCAACATGGGGAAATAAATGATAAGAACCCGGCGCCAAACGCTAAAAAAATACTAATATCTTGCATCATTCCACTCCTCTCCCTAAATATTGTAACAAAAACACATAAAAATACTATGAACAATTCGTGAAATCACTTTTACAACGTGGCAATAAGAAAAAACATATTTCCTCACAGTTTCTAATAAAACGTTTTCATTTCCTTCTATTATATAGAAAAAACTCAAATGCATTATGAAACTCCTTTAATTGTTATTAACATAACAAAGGTAACATAGTTTCTCAAATAATTAGCACGCTACTAGTACGTCTATTTACATATTTGTTTAAAAAATATTTTTTTCAAATGCTGTCTCTATACAATGCAAAGTTGATTTTATAATACTTCTACTATTAATAATTTCAAGATTATGCATAAATATCATACTTTTATTATTATTCTATAAAATGTCATACTTTTCTTTCATTTGACCCTTTATTTCTAATTTTGTATACTTCCCTCTAGTTATATATTTTCGATACGGAACAACTTCATATAGATGGGAGGAATTTTTCATGCTTCGTTATTCTCTTTTAGTTTTATTAGGAGCGTGTAGTTATGGAATTTTAGCTATTTTTGTTAAGCTTGCATATGCAGAAGGATTTTCACTTGGAGAGGTAATTGGCAGCCAATATTTGTTCGGTTGGATTATTTTGCTTGCTATTACACTTCTATTTTCTAGACATCGCGTTCCTTTAAAGCAAGCATTACTTTTATTCGTTGCAGGAACATCTGCAAGTTTTACCGGAATTTTTTATTATGCCTCATTAAAAACTGTACCAGCTTCTATTGCAATTATTCTTTTATTCCAATTCGTTTGGGTCGGAATTATCATTGAAGCAGTCGCAACAAAAACATTACCTTCAAGAGAAAAAGTTATTTCTGTTATTTTCTTACTTGTAGGGACATTTTTATCAAGTGGTTTACTAGAACAATCAGCAGGTGCTTTCGATACGACTGGAATCATTTTAGGTTTATTATCTGCTGTTACATTCGCAACATACATTTTCGTGAGCGGAAAAGTTGCTGTTGAAGTACCTTCATTACCGCGCGGTGTTCTCTTAATGACTGGTGCTTTAACTTTAGTCATGATTGTATTCCCACCAACATTTATTTTTAATGGTGCCATTTCTCAAGGTCTTTGGAAATACGGTTTAGGATTAGGAACATTTAGTATCGTCATTCCATCTATTGCCTTTACAATCGGGATTCCAAAAATCGGTTCTGGCTTAGCGACTATTCTTGGTGCAGCGGAACTACCAGTTACAACAATTATGTCCGTATTCGTTTTAAAAGAGGCTGTACTATCTTCACAATGGTTCGGTGTATCACTTATATTAATTGGGATTGCAATCCCGCAAATTGCATACGCAATGCGTGGACGTTATCGTAAACATCCTACGCATAAAAAAGTCGCAGCATAAAGTGAAACTTTAATTAGTTGAACCAATCGGGCTTTTATGGGATAAACGAGAGAGGATTTTCATTTGAGAATCCTCTCTTTTATTGTTGTATACTTATGATAACTATTTTGCTGAAGAAAGAAGGCATACTACATGGTATCTATTTCAAATCAACTAAAAGAAAAACTTATTTCCATCCGTCGACATTTACATGAGTATCCAGAACTATCATATGAAGAGTTCGAAACAACAAAAGCAATAAAAAATTGGTTAGAAGAAAAAAATATTACTATCATTGATTCCAATTTAGAAACAGGAATTATCGCTGAAGTGTCTGGTAATAAAAACGGACCAATTGTAGCAGTTCGTGCTGATATTGATGCCCTTCCTATTCAAGAAGAAACACATTTGTCCTATGCATCTAAAGTACGAGGGAAAATGCATGCTTGTGGACACGATTTTCATACAGCTGCTATTTTAGGTACTGCTTTCTTATTAAAAGAAAGAGAATCTTCCCTAAATGGAACGGTTCGCTTCATATTCCAACCAGCTGAAGAAAGTAGTAATGGCGCTTGCAAAGTTATTGATGCTGGACATTTACGTAATGTGCAAGCGATTTTCGGCATGCATAATAAACCTGATTTACCAGTAGGTACAATTGGCATTAAAGATGGTCCACTGATGGCTGGAGTTGATCGATTTGAAATTGAAATTCACGGAGTTGGTACACACGCGGCTGTACCAGATGCTGGCGTAGATCCTATTGTCGCATCCTCTCAAATTGTGATGGCACTGCAAACAATTGTAAGCCGAAATATAAGTTCATCTCATAATGCGGTTGTTAGTGTTACAAATATTCATGCAGGAAATACGTGGAACGTGATTCCTGAAAAAGCTACGTTAGAAGGAACGATTCGCACGTTCCAAGCTGAAACACGTGAAAAGATTCCAGCACTCATGGAGCGTATTATTAAAGGTGTATCTGATGCATTAGGTGTAAAAACGAAATTCCGTTTTTATTCAGGTCCTCCTGCTGTTCACAACGATAAAGCTCTTACAGACTTATCTACTCAAGTTGCCACAAAGATGAATCTTAATATCATCTCGCCTAGTCCGTCAATGGCTGGAGAAGATTTCTCATTTTACCAACAGGAAATACCAGGTTCATTCGTCTTTATGGGAACGAGCGGTACACATGAATGGCATCATCCTGCTTTTACAATTAATGAAGAGGCACTGCCTATAAGTGCAGAATACTTTGCTTTACTAGCCGAAAGAGCACTTAAACAATTCTCATAAAAAAAGCCGTTCAAAGTGCATCTCAGCACCCTGAACGGCTTTTCTTATTAAGTTAAATCACGTTTTAAAAACACAGTATATGAAATACATAAAAATACGAACAAATAAAGCAGTAACATACATGATGCAAACGGGAATGTTACTCCATCAATAAAACTTCCATTCTTTGAAATACTATATAAATCTGTGTTTGCTGGCAATAAATATTTCGCCCAGTTATATCTAGTGGCTGCTAATAACGCAATATTGCCTGATAAAGCAAGGAATAGTGAAATACCAATTGCACCTCCACTAGATCTCGTTAACACAGAAATCATAAATGCAAACGATGCATACACAACCGTTGGTAACCACGATAAAACATAATATTTACTTGCTTCCACAAAAATATTTTGTTTTATTATATTTCCATCTTGGAAAATAAACTCACTCCATGCAGGCTGTTGGAATTTATAAATAACAAGTCCACATAAAGCGGAGAAAATCATATTAAATATAAACAATAAAGCTGCAAATATAACGATTGCTAAAAACTTTGCTGTTAAAATTTTAAATCGACTCGCCGGACGGATTGTTAAAAATTTATATGTTCCCCAGCTATATTCATTCGCAAAAATTGTACTTGCATACACGAGGATAAATGGGAGCAAAATTGGAAATACGATAAAACCTGTATCTCTCATGAAAGAAAGTGGAGAACTGCTTGCCGGTGCTGTATCCGTATCTAAATGCTTCATCTTAAGCTGGTATTCTTTTACAAGCTCATCCCCTGATTTTTCTGCTAAAATAGCTTCTTTTTTCATGCCAAGCTTTTTCTCAATTTCTACAGTACGTTCTGTATAATCTACTTTCCATCCTTTTGTTTCCGGTTCAAAATACTTTACCGTAACCCACCCTAATCCGATTATTAATACTGCAATAACCGCAAATGGAATAATCGTTCGCTTCCGCTTAAATATTTTATACAGTTCGTTATATACTAAATTAAACAATATCTTTTCCCCCTGTTAATTCTAAAAATTGCTCTTCTAACGTTTTTCTTTCTTCATATACACGATACACTTGAATATTTTTCTCAAGCAATGTACGAATAACATTTGGGATTTCTTCATCTTTTACGTTAATAATTAATTCATTATCCTTTAATAAAACATCATGCCCTAACATTTCCGCTGCTTTATTCGCATCATCTACACGTATACGGATCGTCTCCATCTCTTCACTTTGACTATGCTGAATATTTTGCGTAGCCACATATTCCCCGTGCTGAATAATGATAACTCTGTCACACATTAATTCAACTTCTGAAAGTAAGTGACTCGATACAAGTACAGCTTTTCCTTGTTCGTGTGCAATTTTTTTTATGTACATTCTCATTTCATGTATTCCACTAGGGTCTAATCCATTCGTCGGTTCATCTAGTACCAACACATCCGGATCGTGAATAAGCGCCTGAGCGATTCCTAAACGTTGTCTCATGCCGAGTGAATATGCTTTTACTTTACGATTAATTACTTGTCCCATTCCTAACAATTTCACTACTTCATCGATACGTTCTTCGGTCACATTACCATTCATTCGTCCGAAATATGTTAAATTTTCATACCCGCTCAAAAAAGGATAAAATTCGGGTGTCTCAATTACCGCCCCAATTTTCGCAGCGGTTTTTTCAAATTGCTGTTTCACAGATTGACCATCAATCCATACTTCACCTTCTGTCATACGGATCATACCAACCATCATTCTCATTAAAGTCGTTTTTCCAGCACCGTTTGGTCCGAGTAAACCGACAACCTCGCCTTTTTTCACTTCAAAACTAATATTTTGTACAAGTGTCTTTGAGCCGATTCGCTTCGTTAACCGATCGACTTTTACAATTGATTGTTCATTTGTCATTCTATACAACCTTTCCTTCCCATTCTTTGTCAGGTCTTTTCACTGTAACATGATTATTTTTATGTGTAAAATAGAAAAAAGCATGATTTCTCATGCCCTTTCTTTTAATCGCAACGAATTTTCATCTTTTAAACTTCGAACAAATCGATAACATTGCATCATCGTTATTAAAACGACAGTCATCATAATTATACTAATAATTACAACTGCATATATTGTAATTGGCGCACTATTTACTCCTTGTATCCCTGCGATTTTCATAAAGATAACCGTGAATAATTTCAAAAATAGCATCCCATTAATTAATCCGAAAACAAATGCTGCTCCATAAATGAATAATTGCTCCTGACATAATAAACATAGTACTTCTTTTCTTTTTATATTTTCTGCTACATAAGATGTAAACTCCTCTCTCCTCACTAGCAAAAGGGAGTACATCATTTTATATGTAGTAAAAATACATATGAAAATTAGTACAATAAACAGTGTGTAAAAATACATTTGAAATACAAATGCATCCCCTACTTTCAAAATAGCTCCTTCATTAAATTGTAACGATATCATAAAAAACAAAATCATAGTACTCATAGCAATCCACATAAATTGCTTCATCCTTTTGGTAGCAAATGTTCTAATATTTTTTCTCGCTAACCGACATAAAGACATAAAATTCTTCCCCTACCTTATTACATACGCATTCTATACTACTAGTGTATAAAAATATGACATTTTAAACATCGCACTACAATCGGAATTTCTTCTAAGTCTTTAGTCCTATAAAACGAAATGATAAAAAATCACATTTAGAATATAATTGTAAAAAGGAGGAGATTGCATGCGTATAAAATTACTATCAATCTTGTGTTTATTATTACTCACAAGTTGTAGCCAAATAAAAAACAATGAAGTTGCCATTGTTGAGCCATACAAATTAACAAAAGAGCAAGCTTCTATTTTACAAATGACTCCTTTTCAAGAAGGAAATAGCATATTTTATAACGTTACTCTTAAAAATGATAAAGATGAAATAAATGCTACAATTGATTATTATAACAATGGTAAAAAAACAAAAGAAATTGCTAATATAGCTACCTCACATTTTTCAAAAAAGAAAGTAAAGCTTTCTTTTTTACCGCCACATTTCCAATTCGATAAAGATATACAAGAAAAAAGGCAGTGGTATCTGAATATTGAAGGTGGTTCAACACTTGTTCCTGAAGAAGCGCCACCAAGCGTAAATAGCTCTGCAACTACTACAATCCAATCTATAAAAAATTTAAAATACAATCAAAAAACAACTTTAGCTGCTGTAATCCAAAGCAGTAAAAAAACTGTAAGCGTTCCTACCATTGATGAAGAAACAGGTATTGATCTACTCTTAAAAGAAAATGAACACGTTTATCTATTTAGTATCGAGCTAAAAAAAGAACAATAAAGCGGAAATGCAACTTAAGTTGCATTTCCGCTTTATTGTTTAATAAGGTGTACTTTTATGGATTTGAATTAAATCCATATTCTGTTACTACTATTGCTCATCTTCTACTTCTATTCTTTTCTTCTCTCTTGCAATTTTTAAAAACTCTAGCAGCTCTGGATTACTATTCATTTTTTTGTAAGCCACTGACATTTCTGCAACAAAATTAGAATCATATAACTCTTTATATACAACTTCTGTTTTATATAACTTATTTGCCGACACGGGTATTACTGTAATTCCAATCCCTGCTGCTACAAGCCCCATAACTGTTTGATACTCTGTTGCTTCTTGTACAATACGCGGACTAAATCCAACTTCTCTGCAAAGAGATAAAATTGTATCATACAAAGCTGGCCATACTGGTCTCGTAATAAATACAAACGGCTCATCTCGTAAATCTTCTATATGTATTTCATCTTTCTCTGCAAGTGGATGTGCCTTTGGTAAACATAAGGTGCAAGATAACCTTTGAATTGGCTCTAATTCTAATAATTGTGTTGGAATTGGTGGACGTAAAAAGCCAATATCGATACGGTTATCATGAAGTGCATGAACTTGATCTGGTGTTGACAATTCATGTAATGCAACAGACACTCTCGGAAATTTTTTTCTATATTCCCTAACAATTGATGGTAAAATATCATATATCGCCGCACCTACAAAACCAATTGAAAGTGATCCTACTTCTCCCCTTTGCGCACTTTGTGCAACTTCTACTGCTTTTTCAATTTGTTCAAACGCCTTTTTTACTTCTTTTAAAAACATTTCTCCTGCTTCTGTTAGTTCAACCTTTCTTTTCGTTCTTGAAAATAATGTAACTCCCATTTCTTTTTCTAATTGCTGTATTTGTTGACTAAGTGGTGGTTGTGTCATTTGTAAACGAGCAGCCGCCCGTCCAAAGTGTAACTCTTCTGCCACAACAACAAAATATTGCAAATGCCGTAATTCCATTTTTGGACACCCTTTTCACTTTCGATTAATATGTCTAATATATTAATAACATATAATTTATATATTAGACAAATATTTTGAATGAACGTATAGTAGAAATTGTTAATTCTTTTTTACAATTTTTATGTAAAAAAAGAAAGAGGTGGTTACTGTATGAAATGGTGGAAGTTAAGCGGACAAATTTTATTACTATTTTGTTTCGCTTGGACAGGTGAATGGATTGCAAAACAGGCACACCTCCCAGTTCCAGGAAGTATAATCGGTATTTTTTTATTATTAATTTCATTAAAATTTAACCTAGTTAAAAAAGAATGGATACAGGACGGAGCAGATTTTTTATTAAAAGAACTTATTTTATTTTTCATCCCTTCTGCAGTCGCTGTCATACGTTACAGAGATACACTAACACAATATGGAATCGATCTCATTTTAATTATTATGATTAGCACTCTTTGCGTTACCTTAGTTACAGGACTTTTAACAGAATTGCTACTAAAGCGGAAAGGATCAACGCAATGATCGGATTTCTTTGTTTACTATTAACACTATTCACATATTGGCTATCAAAAAAAATGTATCAACGATGGAATTGGAGTCTACTTTCTCCTCTTCTCGTCTGTCCCATTATTTTAATTGCTTTATTGCTCGGATTAGATACACCTTATGAAACATATGAATCTGGTGGTCACTGGTTAACTGAATTATTAAAACCCGCAACAGTTGCTTTTGCATGGCCAATCTATAAATACTTTGATTTATTAAAGAAACATGGAATGGCTATCTTACTTAATGTCATTGTCGGTTCGTTTTTATCAGTCATTACTTCAGCACTACTAGCAAATTATTTTCAAATTGATTCATCACTAGAACATAGTTTAGCGCCACATATCGTAACAACACCAATCGCAATGGCTATTTCAGAAATGATTGGTGGTATGTCACAATTAACTGCTGTATTTGTCGTTTTAACTGCCTTAACAGGAGCATTGCTCGGTCCTTCTCTCATACGTATTTGCCGTATTAAAACAGCAATCGCAAAAGGTATTATGTTAGGAACGAGCGCAAATGGAACCGGTACATCAAAAGCATTCGAAATCGGTCCTGTGGAAGGAACAATTGCAAGTTTATCCATGCTTTTAACAGCAGGCGCTAGTTTAGTTATCGTTCCGCTTTTCTTGTCTTGGATACATTAAAGAAGCAAGTATTTACATACTTGCTTCTTTATTTATATATTGGTACAGCAATTCATAATCCTCTGGAAAAGCTAAACACAATTGTTCAACTTCATGTATCCCTTTCCAAGCAATTTCATGTATTAACTCATCAGGATCTTGGATTTTCATATTACCGCCTATTTGTTTAACAAAATAATAATGGACATACACTGGAACACCGTATGTAATACCCTCTTTTTCATATATTTTATTTACAACTTCCACATTGTAACCTGTTTCTTCCCAAACTTCCCTGATACAACATTCTTCTAGTGTCTCTCCCTTTTCAAGTCCTCCACTTGGGACAGACCACCTTTTTTCTTCTCCCTCTTTTCCCTGCAGTACCATTAAAACTTCATTTTTTTCATTTACACATACCGCTGCACTACCTATCCATCTCTCCATAAACATCCCTCCCCTACTAAAATTCGCCTTCTTTATTATTTTCCCCTTGAAAAAAAGAGGAAAATAATAAAACAATGACGAAAAGTTACATCAACTTCATAGACAATCCCTTCTTAGAAATTAAAAATGGAAGGATGAAAATATGATTTCTAATTATGTTGTGGAATGTGTCTTTTGTGAAGAAAATCGAAAACCTCGCCAAGCTATTGTCACAGTTCCCGCCACTACTCAGCTACTAGCCCTTGAAAAAGTGCGCGCGGAATGCAAACGTCGCTTCGGAAAAACTGTATTATTGCAAACAGAAATTAAAGAAGAAATAATTTTCGAACAAAAAGAAAGCTGACCATAAATTGGGCAGCTTTCATATCCGATCATATTTTCACATGAAGATTAGGGGCATCCTCTTTAAGGATCGGGATTTTCCCATTATGTACGTTCCATAATGGTCATCGAACAATATATTTCTATGCAATTAACTATTGAATAGAATAGGGCAAAACTTGTTCGCATTTTTAGAAAAGGGATAGGGATATAATTCAAGTAGTACTTCGAATACTCGAACTTTACACTCATAATATTAAAACAAATCCTTTTATATGGGAAATATGAATTACCTATATAATTCATTCGTAAAATATATTAATAGTTTGCTATATTAATTTTATCCCGCTATTTGTAAGCAGTAACCCCCTACTGATTATAATTTCACTTTATTCCATCAATAGCATACACCCAGCTAAAACCGGTGTCATAATCATCGAAAACCTCAAAAGCGTTCGCGGTGCATAATTTGTAAACTTCGCGCCAATGTATGCCCCTAACATGGTCCCAATCAATACTTGCAATAACAATATATAATCTAAATATCCTTCCGAACTATATCCTATCCCGCCTCCAATTGCAATCGGTAATATAACAAGCATTGTTGTCCCTACAGATTGCTGAATCGTAAGTCCCAATAGAACCATTAATCCAAGTTGAATAAACGGTGCAGAACCAATCCCAAATGAACCAGCCATCATTCCAGTAACTAATCCAAGGCATACACATTTCAACAAGTAGTTCACGGAAAACTCTTTATGTTTATATAAAGACGACTTTTCTTTGTTTTGGAACATAATTAATTTAATAAACATAAAAATTGCCGATAAAAATAACATCCCAGCTGTAAACCAATGAAGAAGATGTGCTGGTATAAGTGAACCAAATTTAGAACCAATATAAGAGCCAATTGCGCCAAATCCCCCAACAATCCCGCCTATAATAAGTGCAACATTGCCTTCACGGTAATGACTTACAACACCTGATAATGTCGTAAATGCCATTGCAGTTAAAGATGTTGCAAGAGCAACATGAATAGGAATTTGGAATACTAAAGTGAGTATCGCGATAATAAACCCAGCTCCTCCAGCTCCAACAAATCCTAATAAAATACCCATTACTAACATTGTTATAATTATTGCCACAGACTTTCCCTCCAGTAACACAATTATCCATCATATTTATGCTTACATACAAATAAAAAGCATCCTAGATGGATGCTTTTTATTTCAATGATATGTACTTAATCTTGATTAATCAAAATAACTGCTGGACCAGCGACCACCACTCCAGCTACTTCTATCTTTTCAAATTCCTTTACTGTAATAGAGATAACTCCTTCTCTTTCCATCAATTCTTTACTCAGGACATCAGTCGGGATTGCTTTCACCGTCTTACCTCCTTTTCATTTATACAATATGATAAAGTGAAACTTTAATGAGTGGGGTTTTTGTCCGTACTTATTAATTATTACCCCTCACCAATCGGACTAATAATCACCCAATGCATCTATATATATGCATCACCTCCGCTTTCATTCCTTATTCCACTCAAAAACCTTCTCCCCCTTCCGTGACATATTGAAAAATAAAAAAGAAGCTATAACATATAGCTTCCCTCTACGTTTCTTTAATCTTTATGCACCGTATATTCCATGACTTTTCCATCTCTATCAAATTGGAAAACAAGCTGTTCGCTATCTATTGGAATAAAGCCACGTTCAGTCCCAAGATAATACAAAGTGGTAACTCCTTCTTCCCCACTTCTCGTTTCCGTTGGAGCTCCTAACAATTGGATAATTTCTTCATTTGATTTCCCTATTAATTTATATTTTTGTAATAGATCATCTACCATATGTACCCGCTTATCTGCATGATTTAACCATCTATTTTGATTAAACTCTGATGTATATTCATTTACACTTAGTTGTACAGTGCACACTATTAATGGTATGAGTGCTACTATTAAAACCCCCAACATTTGCTTCTTTTCTTCATTACGATTTTTAGAAACATATAAAATAGCCCTTTGAATCATGACTAATAAAACAAATGGTATGAATACTACAAAAATGCTCCTTACACTTAAGGGTATATGGACCATATCAATGACGAATATAAATACAATGTACATTACTATATACAAACAAAAATATACATACAAAATGCCACGTAGCATAGCGTTCAGAAAGATCTCCCCTTTTAACTCACTATATAATTCATCCGGCTAATCATTTCTCGAATCTGTTCTAATTCTTGCACTGTATATACTACTTTCCCTGCTAAGATTTCATTTCTGAAGAACGTTACAATTTGCTCCCGATCTTTTAATCTAGGTGTTTCCTCACTAGAAAGATCTATTATTTCTTTTCCATTTTCATTATAAAAATATACAACTGGTTTTACCTTTTCTTTTATACTATTAGCCTGCATTTCTTTCAAACAATTGTATAAAATTTGAGATAGTTTCTTCGCCTTATATACTGGATTTCCTTCATTTTTCACTTGCATAGTTGACGAATCTTTACCTACTATATATTCAAATGTCTCTTCTTTTTCAACTTCTTGTTGATACTTACCCATTTCATCAATCATAAATGAATATATACCAGCATTTTCTTTCGTTAAACCATGAATTAATTTCTCTTCCCATTCTTTCGTCTCAAGTAGATAAATACCAGTTTTGCACAAGATGAGATGATGGATTCGATTATCGTTTATTTCACTATTATTTTTAATAAAAACATTCGGCATGATTTCAATTTCAGCATCTAATATGATGCCTTGCTCTATGAATCCTCGCTTCATATAATGTAATGTTTCGTACGTATTCATTTCAGCGCCGTTTTTAGTATATTCTCGTAAATTTGCAATTAATTTTTGAAACATATGTATTTCGTTATTATGTTTATTTTGTATTTCACTACGTTCTTTACTATGTTGCATAGCTAATTGATTTTTCATCATACGCATATTTTCAATTTCTCTATTTGCACTTACTTGTAAATCATTGTATTTTTTCTGTTCCATATTTTTTAAATTATTTTGTTGTTCTTTATGCTCTATCACCGTAGCTGCAATTTCGTTTTCATACGTTTCAATTGCTTGTTTCTTTTCAAATTCTACTTGCTGACTCTCTGATTCTAACTGTTTATTTTTATAAAACAGCACAAATACTACAGCTAATAATATTAAAACCGCACCTATTAGCACATAATTCATATTTTTACCCCTTTATTTCATTTTCTATTATTTTTTTAAAATATATCTACTATAGTATACTATGGTTTCGATATAGACTTTGTAAAAGTTGTATATTTTTAATAAAGTGAAACTTTAATCAGTGGGGGTTTTGTTCCTTCCCCACTGATTATTAGTTGAACCAATCGGGCGTTTACTGGCAATTGATCCCCCCTAACTTCTTTGCTTCCGCTGAATTTTGAGGTGGGGGGTCTTACCGCCAGTTAATGCGGGATAAAAGGCACCTCTGACGGGGCACCTTTTATTTTCACTCTATTGTACACCATACTGAATATAACTTGGATCGTAGTATATCCATTGATTTGTCCCTAAGCAAAGCCATCCATCTTGCTTACTCCATACTCGATACGATTCACCATGATGTAACTGTCTTATAACATTTCCTTTTAATGATGGAGCGTCACGTAAATTTACATTATCACCAGTAATAGTCGCCACATAATGTTTATACTGAATATAACTCGGATCATTATATACCCACTGATTTGTCCCTAAACAAAGCCATCCATCTTGTTCTCCCCAAACTTCATATGTTTCGCCACGATTCAATTGGCGAATTACAGTAGACTGCAAAGATGGTCCACTTCTCAAATTCACATTATCTCCATTAATTATAGCAACCCCGTACACTGGAGTTGCATTATTAGGCGGAGAAACATTCCCTCCACCACTTGCTCCATTCCCTTGTAAAGCTTCTAGTGAAACTGCAGCTGATACATCACAATTTCCTACACCTGAAATTTGTCCAGAATCTGTGTACTGCCATGCTGTCCACGCTGTCCATCCACCAGCATCAGCAGGCGGTGTACTCGAGTATTTAGCAATCCAAAGTGGAATATCACTTAATCCGCTAATTCCGAACTCATTAATATACCAAACTCCTGTATATAACATTACATCTTTTCCAGTAGCCTGTTTCACATAATTTATGAAGCTTCTTGCCCAATTCGATATAGCGCTACCAGTTAAATTACTATTACTCGGATCTTTTGGTGATTCTAAATCCAGAACTGGCATTAAGTCTGTCTGGTTACTTTGTAATATACTCACAAAATATTTCGCCTCTGAAATTGCATCATTTTGTTCTGGACGTGCAAAATGGTATGCACCAATTAATACATTCGCACTTCGGGCTGCTTGTACATTTTTAGTAAAAGTAGGATCAATGTAATTTACACCTTCTGTCGCTTTTGCATACGCTGCTGGAATTCCAGATGCCTTCACTGCATTCCAATCAATATTCCCTTCCCAATGAGACACATCAATAAACGTAACATTTGAACTCGATCTGTTTTGCATATAAAATCTCCTATCAATTTTTTTACTTCGTATACATACAATATGTACAAGTTTCATAAGAGGACACGACATTTATGCTATAGAAACAAAGAGTAAATATATTTTGTATACAAAATAAAAAAGACCTTGTATTTACAAGGCCTTTTGCAAACTCCCTTTATTTTGTAACAAGTACATATTATAATACAAACCTTGCTCACTTAGTAATTCTTGATGTGTTCCTCTTTCTACTATCTCTCCATCATGCATCACAAAAATTTGATCTGCATCTTGAATTGTAGATAACCTATGCGCAATGGCTATCGTCGTTCTACCTTTTCGCATTTGTTGCAACGCTGTTTGAATAGCCTCTTCTGTTTCTGTATCGATATTAGCTGTTGCTTCATCTAATACTAATACTTTCGGATTCGTTGCTATCGTTCTAGCAAAAGCAATTAATTGTCGTTGACCGCTTGAAAATGCTGCACCTCTTTCTACTACTTCTGTTTCATACTGCTCTGGTAACTTTTCAATAAACGTATTCGCTTGCACAAATCGAGCAGCTTCTTTTACTTCTTCATCCGTAATTTCTTCATTATACATACGAATATTTTGCTTTACATTTCCAGCAAATAAAAATGCATCTTGCAATACGAGTCCTATTTTCTTTCTAATTTCTCGTTCTTCAAATTTTTCTAAATCTTCACCGTCTATTACAATATTTCCTGACTTAAGATTATAAAATCGCATTAACAAATTCATAATCGTACTTTTTCCGCTACCAGTATGCCCAACAAAAGCAACCGTTTGCCCTTGTTTCACGTGAAATGATACATTTTTTAAAACGTCACGCTTTCCATCATACGAAAAAGTAACATTTTTAAATTCAATATCTCCATCCACAACTTGAGGATTCTCATTGCCTTTTTGAACCGGTGCTAAATCTTTCTCGTCCATTAAATGAAATACACGTGATGACGAAACAAGTGCCTGTTGGAAAAAGGACAATTTCATCATCATCTCATTTACAGGTTGGAAGAAACGATGTATATAGTTAACAAAAGCATATAAAACTCCTACTTCAACAGGGCTCTTTAAAGCATCAATCCCAAATAAACCTAGTACTAAAGCAATAGCTACAATATGTACTAAATCCGTAGCTGGTCGTAAAAGTAATGCGTCTAACTTCAATGTACGTCGCCCTGCACTATAATGTTTATTATTCACTTCTTCAAACTCTTTTCTCATACGTTTTTCTTGTCTGAACACTTGAACAATATTCATTCCTTGTATGGACTCGTTCAATTTTGCATTTAACACGCTTAGTTGATTACGTACTTCTAAATAAAAAGCTGCACTTTTCCGGCGATATAATACCATAATCGCGAACATTATCGGAATTAATACGAGAGAAAATAACGCTAATTTTACATCTAATAAAAACATCGCTATTAAAATACCTACTAAAAAGACTACATTTTTCACAAATGTTGATAATACACTGACATAAAAATCTTTAATCGCTTCCGTATCATTCGTTATACGAGATACGAGCGTACCAATTGGCGTACGATCAAAGAAACTTAATGATAGCTTTTGAACATGTTCATATACTTCAACTCGCATATCTTGAACAATCTTAAAAGCAATGTTCTGAAAGTACAATAGATTTAAATACGTAAATAATACTTTTAATAAATGAGCAACTATGTAAATTACAAATAAAGTAACGAGTGCTGATCGTTCAAAATCCTGCGGTACTAGGTGTTCATCGAGGAATTGTTTAATTAAAAAAGGCCCCATCATTTCCGTTACTGTCGCACCAACTAAAAAGATAAATGCTAAAGATAGCAACCCTTTATATGGCTTCATATAAGAAAGCAATCTACTTAAATCACTTCGCTTCTTCTCTACCATCATACGCCTCCTTTCTCAACTAAAGCTTCTAATTGCTGACTTTCATACATTTCTTTATACCAGCCGTTTTCCTTCATTAATTCCTCATGTGTACCTCTTTGTACAATTCTACCTTCATCAACAACAAGAATAAGATTGGCATGCTGAATTGCACTTAATCGGTGTGCAGTAATAATCGTCGTTTTCCCTGCTCTTTCCCTCTTTAAGGCACTTAAAATTGTCTCTTCTGTTTTTGCATCTACCGCTGATAAACAATCATCCAAAATTAAAATTTCAGCATTTGTTAATAAAGCACGAGCAATAGAGATTCGCTGTTTTTGACCACCAGATAACGAAACGCCTCTTTCCCCTACTACTGTTTCATATCCTTCTGAAAATTGGAGGATATCATTATGAATACAAGCAATATCTGCAGCTTGGGTAATTTCATTATATGTAGCATCCGCCTTTCCAAAGGCGATATTCTCACCAATACTTGCTGAAAATAAAAAATGATCTTGTGGCACATATGAAATAGCAGAACGGACACCATGAAGTGTTAAATCTCGAATATCTCGCTCCCCAACTTTTAATTCACCATTAAAATGATCATACTCACGGATTAAACATTTTAATAAAGTCGTTTTCCCTGCACCTGTACGTCCTACAACTCCTAGCGTTTCGCCCTTCTTCAAATCAAAGTGAATATCGTTTAAATGTAACAGTTCATTTTTCTTATACGAAAATGAATCAACGGCAAACGAAACATTACCGCTCGCTATCGTATGTACAGCATTTTCTCTATTTACTACATCTGATTTTTGTGAAAGAATTTTTTCTACACGGTCATATGAAGCACGCCCACGCTCCATAATATTGAACAACCATCCAAACGCTAACATTGGCCAAACGAGGGTACCTAAATATGTCGTAAATGTAACGAGATCACCTACTGTTAATTCACCTCTTACAACTAATACCGATCCGTAACATACTGCAATTAAAAAAGAAAATCCAACGATAAGAGCGATTGTCGGATCAAATAACGAATCAATACGTGCAACTAACACATTTTTATGCACAACATCTTCTGATTTTTTTCGAAACGCCTGCAAATCTTCTTTCTCTTGTCCAAGCGATCGAATCACTTTCATTCCACTCATACTCTCTTGCACTTTATCATTAATTTCCGAAAACGATTGCTGTGCTTTATGAAACCTTTTATGTAATAACGTTCCATAATAATTTGTCGAAATGGCTACAATCGGCATCGGAATTAAACTTAACAATGTTAACTTCCAACTAATTGTAAAACCCATCGCTACGAGTACACATCCCCCAACAGCTAATGAATCAACAAGCGTTAAAACACCCGCTCCAGCAGTTTGCTGGATCGCTTGAATATCATTGGTCGCATGTGCCATTAAATCACCTGTTCGATTTGACTGATAGAAAGATGGACTCATCTTTGTAAAATGTTCATATAAATTTTTTCGTAATTGGCGAGCTAATTTTAACGAAGACCCGAAAATCATAATACGCCATATGTAACGTAATATGTACATCGTAATACCTACAATTACTAATAGTACAACCCAATTTAGTAACTTATTGGTCGTCAATGTTCCATCATTAATTTCATCTACAACGATTCCAATTACTTTTGGTGCTACAAGTTCTAAAAGTGCAACGCCAAATAATAAAATAATTCCGGTTATGTATGCTCGTTTTTCTTGTTTAAAAAACCACGCTAAATTCATAAACACTTTCATTTTTTTCCTCCTCCCTTAAAATGAGCGATGTTTTCAGTTTATCAAAAATACAGAATTTTTAAAAGTTTTAAAAACTGTAACTAACAAAAAGAAAGACACTCTTAGCGAGTGTCTTTTAGCGCTTATTTCATTTGTTGCTTGTTCATTGCGCTCATCATTTGATTGATTTTCTTTTGGGAAGGTTTTTGTCCCATTTGCATCATCATCATTTTTAACATTTGTTCG
Source organism: Bacillus cereus group sp. BceL220 (assembly GCF_051776965.1). Taxonomy (NCBI): domain Bacteria; kingdom Bacillati; phylum Bacillota; class Bacilli; order Caryophanales; family Bacillaceae; genus Bacillus; species Bacillus cereus group sp. BceL220. The sequence goes on from NZ_JBPWBC010000017.1 coordinate 47,328, forward strand.
TTAATTGGTGGATTTTTTTGTAAGTAATTCATCATGTATTTGCGGGCAATGAAAAATCCTAACGCCACGCCTGCTACTAGTGCTACTACGCCCACTAGAATACCTAACCAAATTGGCATATATTTTCCTCCTTCATGTTGTCTACCTTACAGTGTACTAAAACCTTTTCAATAAGACAAGATACAATTCGACATTTTTTACACATATGTTCGTACTTGTTTTAGAGGATTCAGCCATCCGTACTTTGTATTTTCATAATCCATAGCTAAAAATGTTAATTCACACTTTCTTAACACCTCAAAGAAAGTCGTTTCCATAGAGACATTTCCAGAGGTATTCATACGAATATAGTGCGGTTTCACCATTATTTCACCGTACTCCGCTCCCGTATAAAGTGTATGTGTATGATGTGTTCTATCATATTTACCAAGAACGCGCAAAGCTTGTTCTAATTTATGATGAATTTTCATTACTTGCAATGGTTTTGTTATATACATCATTTGTTTATATAACACTTTTTTCTCCGAAAGGGACCCAGATTCTGAAAATCGAGCAAATAAATCAAAAAACAAATATTCACGACCAAAATAAGATTTCGCAATATCCTCTTGAATTAAATACAATTCATACGTTTTCATTTTTCCCCTCCCAATCTGGACAACCTTTTCTCTTCATTATATATAAGAAAATTTGCAATGATTGTCTGACTGCGGAGAGATAAAAAACTTTTTCTGTCGAAAAAACTCATTTACATAGAAAAATCTCTCCATGCCGGAGAGATTTTTCTGAAATCATTAAAGCATTTCTTTTACTTTACGAACAACGTTCTCTACAGTAAATCCATACTCTTCCATAATCTTCTCACCAGGAGCAGAAGCACCGAATGTATCGATACCTAACACATCTCCTTCAAGACCTACGTAACGGTGCCATCCGAATGTAGCACCCATTTCGATTGCGAAACGTTTTGTTACTGCTTTTGGTAATACAGATTCTTTGTACTCTGCAGTTTGAGCTTCAAAACGATCCATAGATGGCATGCTGACAACAGCTGCGTCAACACCGTCTGCTGCTAATGCTTTTTGAGCTTCAACAGCTAGGCTTACTTCAGATCCAGTTGCAAGTAAGATAACATCAGCCGTTTCTTTCTTGCTTGCAGAAACTACATATGCACCTTTTGCTACTTTTTCATACGTATCATCTTTTGCACCTTCTAATGTTGGAAGGTCTTGACGAGTTAATACTAAAGCAGTTGGTTTGTTTGTAGATTCTAAAGCCAGTCTCCAAGCTGCAACAGATTCGTTACCATCAGCTGGACGGATAACAGAAACGTTCGGCATTGCACGAAGCGCTGCTAATTGCTCGACTGGTTCATGTGTTGGACCATCTTCACCAACAGCGATACTGTCATGTGTGAATACATACGTTACTGGCAATTGCATTAATGCTGCAAGGCGAATTGCTGGACGTAAGTAATCAGAGAATACGAAGAACGTACCACCGTAAGTTTTTAAACCGCCATGTAATGCAATACCGTTCATTGCTGCACCCATTGCGAACTCACGTACACCGTACCAAATGTTTTTACCGCTGTAATCATCTCTTGTAAAGTCTTTTTCGTTATTCATGTATGTTTTGTTAGAACCAGCAAGGTCAGCAGATCCACCGAAGAATGATGGTACAGACTCTGCAATTGCATTAATTACAGCACCAGAAGAATTACGAGTTGCTGCTTTTGATCCTAATTCATAAGTTGGTAAGTTTTGCTCCCAACCTTCTGGAAGTTGACCGTTCATTGCTGCTTGGAATTCGTTTGCTAATTCTGGGTATGCTTGTGCATATTCACCTAACATAGTGTTCCACTCTGCTTGCGTAGTTTCACCAACATCTTGTACTGTTTTACGGAAGTTGTCGTATACCTCTTCTGCTACGTGGAAATCTTGCTCAGCAGTCCAAGCATATGCTTCTTTCGTTAATTTTGTTTCTTCTACACCAAGTGGAGAACCATGTGAAGCTGATTTTCCTGATTTGTTTGGAGAACCGAAACCAATTGTCGTTCTTACTTCAATTAGCGTTGGGCGTTTTTCGTCAGCTTTCGCTTCTTCAATTGCTTTCGCGATTGCTTCAATATCGTTTCCATCCTCAACACGGATTACTTGCCATCCGTATGCTTTGTAACGATCTTCTACACTTTCAGAGAATGAACGATTTAAATCGCCATCTAATGAAATATCGTTTGAATCATAAAGCACAACAAGGCGACCTAATTGTAAATGAGCAGCTAATGAAGATGCTTCAGCAGAAACGCCTTCCATTAAATCTCCATCACCACAAATAGCGTATGTATAATGATCTACTACATTATACGCATCACGGTTATATTTAGCAGCTAAATGTCTTTCAGCCATTGCCATACCTACAGCAGTTGCAATACCTTGTCCAAGTGGACCAGTCGTTGCATCTACACCAGCTGTATGACCGTACTCAGGATGTCCTGGAGTTTTGCTTCCCCATTGACGGAAGTTCTTTAAGTCATCCATTGTTACATCATAACCAGATAGGTGAAGTAGGCTGTATAATAACATTGAACCATGACCTGCAGATAATACGAAACGATCACGGTTAAACCACGTTGGGTTATTTGGATTGTGTTTCATAAATTGAGTCCATAATGTATAAGCCATTGGTGCTGCACCCATTGGCATTCCTGGGTGACCAGAGTTTGCTTTTTCAATCGCATCGATGGATAATGTGCGAATCGTGTTGATAGAAAGTTGTTCGATTGAATGTGACATGCTATTCTTCCCTTCGCTTATATTAGTAAACGTTTTATACATTTATATGATAGCTTCCCACGCAAGATTATACAACATGTATCGACAAATATGTTGATATTTTTTTGATTTTTTATAAAAAAATCAATGTTTCCGGGAATGTATGGGCATTCAATATGACATACTTTTTCATTATTTTTATTTTAAAAAGAAAGAGAATTATCTGTATATTTATACAAATTTCTTCTATTCTTACTTTTTTAAATACGTTTTTAAAAACATAAAAAAGCATCTAACTTCGATGCTTTTCAAATAAGTTAAACAATCCGTTTCCGAATCGAACTTGAAATCAAATCAATTATAATTACCATTAAAATAATACCTAATAAAATAATCCCAACACGAGACCAATTCCGTGAACTCAGCGCAAAAATTAAAGGTGTACCAATCCCTCCCGCTCCAATAACCCCTAAAATCGCAGCGGATCGTACATTAATTTCAAATCTGTATAACGTATACGATAGAAAATCTGGTAACACTTGTGGTAACACTGCATACCAAAGTATTTGAAAACGGTTTGCTCCTGTTGCTAGCAACGCTTCCGTCGGTCCTTTATCTATGTTTTCAATTCCTTCTGAATATAGTTTCCCTAACATTCCAATAGAATGTAATCCTAAAGCTAATACTCCTGCAAAAGAGCCTGGACCAACAGCTTTTATAAATAAAAGAGCCATAACTAATTCAGGAAACGTACGAACAAAACTAAGTACAAATTTCCCAGATCCTGAAGTTAATTTTCCACTACTCATATTCGTTGCCGCCCAAAAGGCAAACGGAACAGATAAAAATGCAGAAATAAATGTACCTAATATCGCAATTGCCAACGTATCAATTAATCCATGTAATAAATCTTCACCATCTGGCAAAGATACATACGACCAGTCTGGATTTAATATCCCTGTCATAATTGCTTTCGTGATTTCACCTGCTGTGTCCTTTATCCCTTCTAATGGTACTCCTGAAAAGGCCCATACATATACAACTGTAAGTGCTATTAAAATAATCCAGCGATATATACTCGGTTTCTTCGGTTTTGGCACAATCATCGTCGTTCTATTCATTATAGTTTCTCCCGCAACAATGTACTAATGTAGTCAATTAACAAAACAACAATAAGGGTATAGATAATTATAGAAGCAGTTTGTTGATATTGTAAAAATCCAAGTGTACGATCATAATATAGTCCAATACCACCTGCTCCTACTAAACCTAGGACAGCCGCTGCACGTACATTCACCTCAAATGTATATAGTACATAGGAAACAAAGTGTGCTTTTACTTGTGGAATGACTCCATAAACAATCCATTGTACCTTAGTAGCCCCTACAGCTGTCATCGCTTCTAGTGGGCCAGGGTCAATTGATTCAATTGATTCATACAACAATTTCGCTACAAGTCCAATTGAAAAAAAAGTAAGAGCCAAAATACCTGGAAGTGGCCCAATTCCAAAAATCGCTACGAAAATAGCCGCCAATAATAAATCTGGTATTGTTCGTATAAAATTTAAAATCATTCGAGCTAGACTGTATAAAAATGTGTTAGTAAACACATTACTTGCTGCAAACAATGCAAGTGGAATAGCTAAAATCGCTCCTAAGGTCGTCCCAATAATCGCCATACGTATTGTATCTAACATCGCTGTTGTAATTACTTGAAAATAACTCCAATCAGGTGGCACCATTTCTTTCAATAGATCTACCATATTTGGAAAACCGTCCACCAGTTTTGAAAATGATGCATCTACTTGTACACTACTACTCCACAGCATTAAAATAACTAAAATAAACGTTAACATATGTTTCAATTTACTCGGCGGCTTCGGTATTTCATTTGAATATATCGTCACGTCATTCATTTTACTGCCACCTCTAATAATTCGCTTTTCTGAGCAACGTCCCCATAAATTTCAGCAAATTTTTCATCCGTTGCTTCTTCTACTAAACCGTCAAAAACAATTTCTCCTGCATGTAATCCGATAATGCGTGTCGCATATTGTCTAGCCAAATCAATAGAATGTAAATTTACAATTGTCGTGATTCCAAAATCTTCATTAATTTTTTTCAAATCATTTAGCACTTGCTTTGTCGTAAGTGGATCTAACGATGCAACAGGCTCATCTGCCAATATGATTTTTGCTTCTTGCGCCAATGCTCTAGCTATCGATACACGTTGCTGTTGTCCTCCTGATAATTCATCAGCACGCGCATATGCTTTTTCTAAAATATTCACTCTTTTTAATGCTTGAAATGCGAGCTCCACATCTTCTTTCGGAAACAAACCTAACGTTGTACGTAATGTGGAATGATATCCAACACGACCAGCTAATACATTTTTTAATACTGTTGATCGCTTTACAAGGTTAAAACTTTGGAAGATCATACCGATATCCCGGCGCATACGCCTTAATCCTTTTCCTTTCGCAGAAGTAATAGACTCACCTTCAATAATAATTTCTCCTTCGGTAATCTCATGAAGACGATTTACGGATCTGAGAAGTGTAGATTTTCCAGCTCCGGATAATCCGACCATTACAATAAACTCACCTTTTTGAATCTTTAAATTTATATTATTCAATCCCTTTGTGCCATTCGGATACATTTTGGAAACATTTCGAAACTCTATCACACATCTTACCTACTTTCAATGTATTATCAATAACTAAAAAACGGCAAACTAACTGAAATCTCACACCTTCCAGCTAGCCGCCATTTCACTATGTATTATTGCGTCTTCACTGTCTTTCCATATTCACGAACAATATCAAATTTACTATCATCAGATTTAATATATCCTTCATGAGAATATACTTCTTTAATGATTTTACGGCCTTCCTCATTTTTTCCAATTTCAATGAAAGCATCTTGTAATTTCTTGCTCCACTCTGCATCTAAATCCGAGCGTACAGAAATTGTATCGTTCGGAATTTTCTCAGTAAATTTCACTATTTTCGTTTGATCAAATATATTCGGATAATCCTTTTTTACAATATTACGAGCATCTTGGAATACAACAGCTGCATCTACATCACCATTTAAAAGAGCAATAAGTGACTGATCATGCCCTTTTAATGTAACAGGTTTCACATCCTTTAGCGGATCAATTCCCTCTTTTAATAGAACAGCTGCAGGCCATACATATCCTGCTGATGATGTTACATCTTGATAACCAATTTTTTTACCTTTTAAATCTTTTACACTATTTATATTAGAGTCTTTTTTAACAACAAACTCAGATTTATAATAATCTACTAAATCTTTTGTAGGAGCTCCTGTTTCATCCTCTACTCCAAAACGTTGTGCTTGCAAAATTACATTTGCAGCCTTCTTTTCATGTGCTAATACGTACGCTGTTGGCGGTAAAAATCCTACATCTACTTGTTTAGATGCCATCGCTTCTACAATTGTATTGTAGTTAGTTGAAATACTAACTTTTACCGGAATATTTAATTTATCGCTTAATAGCTTTTCCAATGGTTTTGCCTTTGCCTCTAACGTATCCGCATTTTGAGAAGGAACAAATTGAACATTTAAGGTCTTTGGTACATAACCTTTTTTCGTATCTTCATTTTTACTTGCACTGGACTCTTTCGTCCCGCAGCCACTTAATAATCCGGCCGCTAGTACAACTGTTGTACTCATTGCAAAAACTTTTTTCAACATATTAATGCCTCCATTTTTCTTGTTATAAAATAACCTTCCGTAAACATGAAGAAATATATCACATATTTTGATACACAATTGGTTATTTACAGAATCTTTACACATTCTATACATTCACATCAAAATTCACTTCACATATTTGATATGATTAATTGGAAGATAACAATAGAAAAGGTGAGTCATATTGGAACAAAATCAAACTGTAACTTTAAACATCTTATTAACAAGCGATATACATGGCACTGTTTATCCCATTCACTACCAAGATAACTCCCCAGCAGAACTTGGTTTAGCTAAAGTTTCTACTCTTATAAAAAAAGAACGTTCCCAAAATACAAACGTTCTTTTAATTGATAATGGCGACTTTATTCAAGGAACGCCATTTACTTATCATTACGTTACATACGAAAAAAACAAAAAAAATCCAATGTCCTTATTAGCGAATTACTTACAGTATGACGCTGCAATTATCGGCAATCATGAATTTAATTACGGGATGAATATATTAAATAATGCTGTGACTACTGCGAACTTCCCGTACCTATCAGCAAACATATTAGATAAAAACATAAACAAACCCTATTTCGGAAAACCTTATTTAATCAAACAGATTGAATCCAATATAAAAATCGCTATTTTAGGGGTAACAACACATTACATCCCAAATTGGGAACAGGCCCATCACATTAAAGATTTACTATTTGAAGATGCATTAAAGACTACAAAAAAATGGGTTTCTTATATTCGCGAACATGAGAAACCCGATTTATTAGTCGTAGCCTATCACGGTGGATTTGAAAGAGATTTACAAACCGGGGAACCTACTGAAGTGTTAACAGGTGAAAACCAAGGATATGCAATGTGCCATGAAATTGAAGGCATAGATCTTTTACTAACAGGTCATCAACACCGAGAAATTTCTCACACAATGGCTAACGGTGTAACAATTTTACAGACCGGATGCAATGGACACTCAGTCGGAAAAGTAAAAGTAACATTCGAAAAAACGAAACATAAATGGGTGAAAAAAGAGAGCTCTTCTGAATTATTATCTGTACAAGGAATTGAAGCGGACCAAGATGTACTTTCATTGGTAGCCGATTACGAAGAGAAAACACAAAAGTGGCTTGATCAACCTATTGGAATCATTCAGGGGGACATGCAAATTTCAGATGCTATGCAAACTCGTTTGCACGATCATCCTTTTATCGAATTCATAAATAAAATACAGATGGATATAGCTAAGGTATCAATTTCTTGTACAAGTATGTTCCATAATACATCTCCAGGTTTCCCGGAACATGTAACAATGCGTGACATCGTTTCTAATTATATTTATCCAAACACATTAAAAGTAATTAGAATAACTGGAGCTGATATAAAAGCCGCTCTTGAACTCTCTGCTTCTTATTTCACATTAAAAACAGATGGATCCATCATCGTAAGTCCTACCTACATAGAACCAAAACCACAACATTATAATTACGATATGTGGGAAGGGATTTCATATGTATTAAACATTTCAAAACCAATTGGTGAAAGAGTAGAATCTTTACAGCATAACAGTGCTCCTCTTAATATGAATGAAGAATATGAAGTTGTAATGAATAATTATCGTGCAAGTGGCGGGGGAAATTTCTTTATGTTTCAAAACAAACCGGTAGTAAAAGATATACCCACAGATATGTCTGAACTTATCGCTAATTATATATTGGAACATAAAACGATAGAAGCAACAGTTAATAACAACTGGAAAGTTATTAAATAACGATTTTTACAAATAAAAAAAGATGGGCTTCGCCCATCTTTTAATTTAATTTTGCATTATCTTGCTTTTTTAAAGCTTTTAATTTCGTCGGTGTAACATCTGTACCTTCTTCGTTAACAACTTTAATTCCTTTAAGTTCGTTTAACATATTTTGACGAAATCCTTTTAAATATTGTTCACGTAGCGATTGACGCTCACGTTGCTCTTCTTCAGTTAAACCTTCAGCTTTTGCTTTTTTCGCTAAGAAGTTAATGCGTTCAACGAGTTCGTGATTAATCATCTCGAATCCCCCTTCTAATCAAAACTGATTATTATCATACAATAGTTACTCTTCTTTATCAAGCAATTGCTTTGTATACTCTACATATCTACGATGTACAGTCGCCTTTGAAACATTATGACCAAATCCACGTAATGTTGCTGCAATTTCTTCAAACGTGAGTTCACTTTTTCGCAAACGTACAATTTCCTCAATTGGCACTTCTTTTTTCTCTCTTCCTACACTTAAATGACGATTTTTTAAATTATTTTCTGGACGATAACCTTTTTCTACTGCACGTTGCATACCTCGTTTAATTTTCAAATTATGAATCTTTCTTTGATATTCTTCAACAATACCAATAATATCTAATACCATCGAATCAGAATCCGACAATTGTAATTCACCATTATGTGTATGCGTATATACTTTTATGCCTTCTTTATGTAAACAATGCATTAATGCGATCTTCGCATTTCCTCTACCAAGGCGCGTTTCATCTTGTATAAGTAACACATCAATTTGTTCGTCTCGAATTGTATCCAACACCTCTAATATACCGTCACGTTCAATTGTATATCCACTAGCCTGCTCTTCAATCACCTTAGTAACATTCATTTGATAGCGCTCAGCTAAATGCAATAATTCATCTTTTTGCCGTAATAATGATGTTTCTTGCGCTTCTTTCGTTGTACTCACACGTGCATAAATAATTGCATTCATTTTGAACCCCTCTTTCTCCCTATTATTTCCCTATAGTGTAACATAAATCCGCCATTTGTTCGAACTTATGTTTGTAGAATGTTTTTTCACATGTTATACTTATTAATAAGAAAAATGAAAGAAAACGAGGTGTTAGAAAACATGGAAAAGTTAACGAAACGCCAGCAAGACATTCTCGACTTTATTAAGCTAAAAGTACAAGAAAAAGGATATCCACCTTCCGTACGTGAAATTGGGCAAGCAGTCGGCCTCGCTTCTAGTTCTACAGTGCACGGACATTTATCACGATTAGAAGAAAAAGGATACATTCGACGCGATCCAACAAAACCACGTGCCATTGAAATTTTAGGTGAAGACCGAATGGATACGGAAACACAATCTGTTATTCAAGTTCCAATTGTCGGAAAAGTTACTGCCGGTTTACCAATTACAGCGGTTGAAAGCGTAGAGGAACATTTCCCACTTCCAGCTAGTATTGTTGCTGGAGCAGACCAAGTGTTCATGTTACGTATTTCTGGAGATAGTATGATTGAAGCTGGTATTTTCGATGGAGATTTAGTTGTTGTTCGCCAACAACAGTCTGCATATAATGGTGAAATTGTAGTCGCTTTAACAGAAGATAACGAAGCAACTGTTAAACGTTTCTATAAAGAAAAAGACCATTTCCGTCTACAACCAGAAAACTCTTCATTAGAACCTATCATTTTAAAACAAGTGTCAGTTATCGGGAAAGTAATTGGCGTATATCGTGATTTACATTAAAAATAATAAAAAGAAGATAATTACCTTATTTATATACGGTAATTATCTTCTTTTTTTGTATTTTGATAGATTTCCATACATTCTATTTCTTATTAACGAGTTTCAATCGTCACATCTCCCGCAGCCGTTTTACCGCTAATCTTTTTACTACCATTGCCAATTGTTACGTTATTATTTTCTTCATTAAAAATTGTTACATCTCCGGCAGCACTTTGCCCAGTAATTACCGCATCTTGTGGTTTTTCCGATAAAGTAATATCTATATCTCCCGCAGTTGAACTTGCTTCTAGATTATACTTGGAATCATGATCTTGAATATTTATTTCCCCACTTGTTGTTTTTGCGGTCACTTTCCCTAATACCTTCTTAAAGTTCACCTCACCAGCTTTTGTCGATCCTTCCACATTCTTAGCCGTTACTTGTTTCAACTCTACTTCTCCAGCAAGTGTTCTAACACTTACGCTATCACTTTTCACATCACTCATTTCGATTTGTCCAGCAGATGAATTTACTTTTACATCTTGATAAGAGCGCTCAGGCACAAGGAGAGTCAATTTAGACGTTTGAAACCTAAAATTATAAAAAGAAAAATCAAATGAAGCACCTTTTTCTCTTTCCCCAATAATTTTTAATGTGTCACCATCTTCTGCAATACGAATCTCTTGTTTACGTACATCTCCTGATTGCTTTACATAAAAAGAAGAATCAGGAGATTTTTGGATAACAATATCTCCGGCATCTAACTTAACTTCTATATTTTTTAATGTTTCGTTTTTAATTACATCTTCTTTATCGCCTTTTTCAGCAGTTTGTACTGCTTTTTCATATGTTTGGGAAATTCCTATTACTCCAATAATGATACAAGCGATAGCGATTAAAAATAGTTTTTTCATCATTTACTCTCCTTTTATCATTTTGAAGTTCCATATTACATATCGTACACACAATCTCTTAAACCACTTTGTACTATAAAAAGCGATAATACATAACAATAAACCTACTCCAACAAACGTTATACTAACGAAAAGATCCAACCATATAAAAGTACCCATAAACACTTTTCCAATAACGAAAAATGGTGTTACTACACTAGCAATACCACCAATCCAAAAAGAAAATATAAAAGCAACAATTGCGACTAACGGGCCTAACACAATAATAAAATTAAACAAACTAAGTCCAATCGCTGCCATAACAGCTCTTGTCACATTTGAAGTCGATGGATTTTTTTTCATTTCATCGAAGCGATACATCGCAAGTAACTCTTTTGCGATTACTTTCGGAGAACCAAGGCCCTGAATTATTTCTGATTCAGTTTTCCCCTCTTCTAGTCCAAACTGAAAGTGCTCTTCATAATCCAATAAAATATCTTGCCTCTCTTCCTCTGGTAACTTTCTAAGATAACTTAATAATTCTTTAAGAAACCCTTCTTTACTCATCCCATTCCACCCCTTCAATAATTTCTTGTACCCCTTTCGCAAAATCACGCCATTCTGTTACTAACAAATGAAATTGCGTCTCCCCTTGCTCTGTTAATTGATAATATTTACGAGGTGGCCCTTCCGTAGATTCCTTTAAATACGTTTGAAAATACCCTTCTTTCGTCAAACGACGTAATAAAGGGTATACTGATCCTTCCGATATTAAAAATTTATTAGAGATTTGCTGAACAAGTTCATAACCGTAACTATCTTTACGTTTTACAAGTGCTAATACACAAAGTTCAAGCACACCTTTTTTAAACTGAACGTTCAAGTGCCATCCTCCTTCCCTATCTTAGTACTGTTCAATACACGGTACCTGATTTATCCATAATATACCACTTAGTATTATTTATTGCAAGGTACTAAGCTATATTTATTCCCTAAATTTAGAAAATGAACTAACGAAATTCTGAATAAGACTGTGTTATAACTAGGCATCATTCAAGGTTTCATTTCATTTACATTAGACTTCATTCACTCTTTCCTCTTGAAGAATCCACCACAACCTTATTCACTATAGCTAATGAGAAAAAGCCCCAATACTTATCGGTATTAGGGCTTTTTCTCATTAGCTATATATTAATCGCATTCCTATTTGAGAACCTGCATACGCGACAAATACTTTAATATCATATTTTATTTCTCATCCCCGTTTCCTAAGATTTTTTGCTTAACATCTGATAAATCCTTCGACAACGAACTAAATGCTTTCGCTTGTTCTTCAATGACCTGTTGATTTTTTTCAATAACTTTTTGATATTGTTCTTCGCGCTGTTCATTCTTTTTTTGCGTAGTAAACAGCATCCATACAAATAAAGCTGCGAATGCTCCTTGTTGAATCATTGAATTGAAGATTTGTTCTTCCATCGTTCTCATCTCCTTTTCAAAAATTAAAGAGAATCACACGAGTGATCCTACTCTCATATCCTTATCTCACATTAAAATGTTCTTCTTTTACCCATGTGTTTTGCCCAATATCGATATAACCATCTTTTCTTGCAAAAATCCCATAAGGCACAGACCCATCTACATTACCAGTCCATTCACCATTCGGCCCTTTATATGTGTTAATACCATAACCTGCTGGATATTTTGAATATGCATAGAACCACTGTACATCAAGATGTTCTTGCTTCGCCCATTGCTGCCATCCTAGGCACAGCATATTTTCATTACCACCATACCAAGCACCATCTAAAATTAAATATGGAGTCTTAGTATTAATTACTTCACCAGTGAACCAAGCATCTTTATTACCACTACTATATAAATTAATACCCCAACCCTCTGGATATTTAGATGTCGCAATTCCAAGGCCTTTTGGTTGTATCGGTTTATTATCGTTATTACCGTTGTTAAGTGCTTCATTTATCTTCTTAATAAATTGATCCAGCCTTCCTTCATCAAGCATACGATGTGGGCAATGCTTGCCACTCCAGGACTTATGTGTACGTACATTACTAATTGGAATATTGAAGTGTTTCATTAACTGAGCAATAACAATTGCTGCATTATCTTCTGCTTTGTAATATTTATCCCCACCACTTAAAGAGTAGCAAATTTCAACCCCGATAGATTTACGATTACCATTTCCGTTACCATCACCAGCATGCCAAGCATTACGATCGAATGGAATACCTTGTACTGCCTCTTTATCGTCTACTGCAACATGGAACGAAACTGAATTATTATTTCCAATCATATAAGATATTTCGTTTTCAGCTGATGCATCATTGTATGTATTATGCACTGTGATGAATTCCGGTGTCATTGTATTGGGACACTTTATACCATATTTACTTGAGTTAACTAATTTTTGTCTAATTTCCATTGCTGAACATCTCCTTTTTATTCTCTTGTTTTTTCACCTAAAATTTCTACTGTGTTACTAAGTACATCTGATGGCTTAATGCATATACAGCTAGCATTTTCTATAGGTGATTCATTGTTATCACTTTCTTTCAAAAAAAAAAAAAGAGCAACTATGTGTCCGTTGCTCTTGCTCTTCCATTAATTTCTCTCTACTCTTCGCCCACCGGTTTACAGAGATTAACCTCACCTCAAAAAATCATCATATAATGCTTTTTGTTTATCTAATTTAATATTCATGGATTTCGAGATACTACTTTACATCAAAATGTTCTTCTTTTACCCATGCATTATTTCCAATACCCAGGTAACCATCTTTTCGTCCTAAAAGTCTATACGGAACAGACCCATCTACAAAACCTGTATAATTTCCGTTAGGACCATCATACGTGTTAATACCGCCACCTGGTGGATATTTTGAATAAGCACTGAACCATTGCACATCGAAATGTTCCAGAGCAGCCCATGCCTCGTTTCCGAGACAAATCATAGGATTTTCAAACCATGCTGCATCTATAATAAGGTACGGTGTTTTATCATAAATTACTCTCGTAAAATGTCCACCTTGTGGTTGGCTATATAGATTAATACCCCCATTATTCGGATATTTATTTACAGCAATTCCAAGACCTACTGGTTGTATCGGTTTATCAGTATTGTTGCCACCTCCATCAAAATTCACATATTGCTTAACGATTTCAGAGTAGAAAAAATTCCCTCCATTTTTATATCGGTAACCACCATTGTATGCCACTGCGATAGGCTGATTATATCGAACCATAGCACCAGTTGTATTTCCAAGAGATGGTGCAACAACCGTTTTAGAATACAGATCTGCCACCGGTAATGAATGCTGTTTATTATTAGATGCTAACCAGCGAAGGTAAGCTCGTCCAAAATTATATGATTGAACAATGGCACTTAAATCTGTAATGCCATTTTTCTTCGCATCATCAAAAGCACCCTTTAAATGCTTCACTCCGTAATAAATTGAATCTTTCGGATTTTTAATCGTATTCATTGCCCATCCTTGTGATTCACTGGACTGCATAATATCAGGTGTCGTTTCAGAATTCCCTCCACTTTCTACCATAATAACTCCAAGCACGTAAGGAACTAACTCAGATACACCTTGTGCAGCACATTCACTTTCTACCATTGATTGCCAACGTAACACCTGTTGTGGCAAATTCTTTGTTTTGACTGAAGCAGCTAATAAACTCATCATTAAACATCTCCTTATTTTTCTATTATTTTCGCCTGCAAAACTACTACTTTACTAAATATAACTAGAAGCTAAAGACCCATTAATCCATCAAATCACTTCATGTTACTCACCTTCTTTCACAACAAAAAGAGCAACCATAAAAATAGTTGCCCTTTCGTCGAAATCTTATATTACTACTATAAATCACTTTTTCAATACTTTCTGTACACTGCATGTATCCTACAAAAAGGTAACATTAAAATCCATCTAAAAACTTGACAATCTTCCTTATTTCAGCGTGTTTCCGGCGTATATAACCTGTACTATAATGTAATTCAAACGCAATTTGTTCTAAAGTCATTCCATCAACATATTTCATTTTAAGTATTTCATGATCCAGTCCTGTAAACTTATTAATCAAAAGCTTTAAATCATACTCTTCATTCATCTTATGAGCTAATTCATATTCAATTGCTTCAATCCGCCCTTCTACCTTAGCCCCTTCCGATTCAGCGGTTAACCTTACATTTTGCAAATCACCGCTAATCCAACGCTTCAATTCGGCTTTTGATTTATCTAAGTTGTATTCTAAATAAGCAATTTCTTCTTCTAACTTCTTATAATCTTTGAGCCATTCGAACACTTACTGATTCACCCACTTCCGTTCTTTTTACAAAGTCTCTTAATACTAATTTAATAGAATGAATATGCTTATTAGCCTTTTCAATCTTTATTACTCGTAAATCATCTAGTATTTTTTCTTATGACCTATATTTATTTAACACTTCTTGTAATCTCTCACGCTCTTCATCAATAGACTGCACAGTTTTTCTTTCCTCTTCTAGATTTGTTGATTCATCATCTTTATATAACCAATCGGGTACAATCTCTTTTCTATTTGAATACTTCCTACCTGTCCCGTTATATTTCTTTTTCTTGCTCATTTCGAAACGTCTATCTATTATAGCCACATCAACTAATGTTTTAACTTCTTGCTCCTTCCAATTCCTCAATATAGCCTTAATGTAGTTCCATCTTGGTGCATTCTCATCAACGGCTTTATTAATTGCATGCTGAATTAACTCATCACTAAACAAATTACAAAAATCCCCCAACTCTGCAATTGCAATTTCACTTAACGGAATGCCCATCCCCTTAATAAAGTTACAACTTACTTTAACCCTCTCATTAATAAATACACGAGAGTCTAATTTATCCATATCATCATAATGATTAGTATTTTGTATATTAGTATTTCGTTTATTAGTAGTTAGTCTATTAGTATTTAGTAGTGTCTGATTTTCCACATATGGCTTTACCACATCTTGGTTTTCCACTTGTGGCATGTTCCTTTGTGGCGTTTCGTAAATTTCCGTATCCCACCTTGTAATTTTTTTCGTATTCCCATCACGAACAGGATAACGTTTTACATAACCTAATTCTTTTAATTCCTTAAAACCTGTACGGAGCGAATCTTCTCCATCCTTAGCATGTCGAGCTAATTCGCTAATATGAAAAGTCCAATCGTCTGGTAATGTAAGCGCATAGGCTAAGATTCCTTTCGCTTTCCATGACAACCTTTCATCTTTTAAACCAGTATTATTTATAACAGAATAATTACTATCTTTTTTCACTCGAATAATCCCCATACTAGCCACCTCATAAATTCTCAAAAACGGTATTCAATGTTATACTTATCTAGAGATATTTTTTCTTATAGAATCCGCTGCAACGGATTCTTTTCTTATTCATTCAAAACAATCATGCTATCCATATCTATTTTCTTCTAAACCTCTCTTATTCCTCAAATTCAACATCCACTTGAATTTCGATATTCATTGGAATTTCTTGTGTTATACGAATCACATTTTGACTCATTCCTTTTTGAATAAGCTTTCTAACCTGCTCTTTTGCATCTTCTTTTGTTTTAAATTCACTGACAGTTGGTAATCCTGCTAAACTGCTAGTAATTACTAAAATCTTTCTTTGCATGTTCTTTCCTCCTACTGAATGTCTGCCATATTTATTTGTGAGTTTTTAACTGTAATTTCTTCATTTAAAACAGTTGGGATTGAATATTCTTCATTAATAATTTGTATTGCTCTATCCAAATGATGACGCTTAATAGCTTTATAACTATTCACACCAAATTCCCGATGTAACTGACTGTAAATATCTCTATATAACTTCCTTCTAAGGCCGATATCCTGATAAGAATTTGAATTTTTACCTCCCAATAACATAACACCTAACCTTTTTACAGCCCTTGTTATTTCTTCACACTCGATAGCATACAGCGGCGTATTTTCTCGCAATCCCTTCACCTCAGACTTAATCTCTTGTATCTCCTGGGTATGCCCTTCTAACGCAGCAAATGTTAACTTTAAAACCCCCATTGGATCCTTTTGCACATTTTGTTGATTTTGTATATACTGCTTCATTCGTTTGAACTCTTTCATGAATTTAATTTTTATTCCAACCGCTTCTCTACTGGTATATCCCATCACAAGTAACGTAAATGCTTCTTCTGTTAAATCATATTTAGGGATTCGCCTGTTCTTTGAATTCATATAAGTGGACTCGTGAAAATTTTCTCCTCCAAACTCTTCACCTACAGATACAATTTGTTTTCGAACTTCCTTCAAAACGTCGAAGTGATCTTTTTTGAATATCTTCGCAATTACCAAACTATCCGTTACTACTTTTCCATTAACTTCAAATACTAATGAACTATGTACTGATGAGTCAGTTAATTGCCCCATCCTCATCTCCTCCTCACTACTAATTTTGAACTATCTTTATTGTATTGAGATAATTTCGTACTACGCATAATTCTTTGCTTTCTTTTTACAGATTAACTAATTATCGAAATTTAAAATAAATACTATGATATGAACCCTTTTATTAAGTCATTATTCAATAATTCGGTTATCCATTTTAAGCAATTCTCCTCCGATTTCAATTCGCTTCGTTTTCTTCAAATTCAAAGAGATATTCCAAATTATGTTCTGGAAAAAAAGTTTTCTTAATTTCAAAAGCTTCATCATAATAAAAACGAAATTTACCATTTATTTTGTCGCTCACTGTTGCGTGGCGAAGTTTCAGATGCGAAGAAATTTGTGTAATCATAATTCTTTTTCTCGCCATCTCTGCACGCAAATTCGAATACATCGACTCACCACCTATTTTTTGTACGATATTGCGTTCATTTCCATTTAAATATAAACTCAATTTCGTATTTAGTCAACAAAAAAACGTATTTAAATACTCAATTTCGTATACTTTTCTATTTACTAACAAATTCAGTTAGGTTATGATATATACAGAAATACGCAATATCGTATACATTTTAATATGAAAGATGGTGAAAGTAATGAAAAAAGCAGAGGTTGTAACACGCTTAATAAAAGAAGCTGGCTATAGCAAAAGAGCCTTCGCCGAAAAAATAGGTCTCCCCCCCACAACACTGCAATCCATGTTATCAAGAGGGATTGGTAAAGCATCTGTTGATAATGTAATAAAAGTTTGTAAGGGATTAGGAATCACTACTGATGATTTAGAAAAACTCGCAACTCAAGAGGACAATACTGTTAAAGAAGAAGTTTCTATTTATGAAACCATCCAAAACGATCAATCAAATATTATTCATATTCCTATCATTGGTTCTGTAGCAGCTGGTACACCTATATTCGCTGAAGAAAATATCGAAGGCTATTTACCAATGCTGAGTACATTTTTAAACAAGCGTAAAAAGTATTTTTATCTTACTGTAAAAGGCACTAGCATGAATCTCGAATTTCCTGATGGTTCTTATGTTTTAGTAGAGGAAACTCCTTATGTTGAAAACGGACAAATTGCTGTTGTAAAAGTCAATGGTTATGATGCTACCGTGAAAAAGATTTCAAAGTCTGGAAGCATCATTACTTTAATACCATTGAGTAATGATCCTATCCACGAACCAAAAACTTACGATCTTTCAGCTGAAGATGTAAAAATCATTGGTCGCGTTGTACAGGCAGTAAAGAATTATTAAGTTATAGCACAAGTGATTTAAAAAAAAAGATAAGATCAATTCTTTTGAAAAGATTTTCTTAGTAACATGATTCAAAATAACCAAAAACAATCCATTATCTAGTAGTTAACATATCCAATAACTTCACTAAAAAAGCCCTGATACCGTAGTATCAAGGCTTTTTCATTTCACAAATTATATAAAACTTACATTTATCTGATAATGTTTTTCTATGATATCACTACTTGTTATTAATTATTGGCTTTTATGTGGCTGTTTTTCATTTTGCAACCATATAAAATTGTAATAATAGGGAATTAAAAAACCCTTGATACGAGTTGTATCAAGGGTTCAAGCCTCTTAGTAAAGAGACATATATTGATCGCGTTCCCATTGGTGAACTTGTGTTCTAAAGATATCCCACTCAATCTCTTTCGCTTCGATGAAGTGCTCAAGTAAGTGTTCTCCTAGTGCACCGCATACTACTTCATTAGATTGTAATGTAACTAACGCTTGCGCTAATGTTGCTGGTAAGTCAACGATACCTGCTTCTTCGCGCTCTTCTTTTGTCATTACATAGATGTTACGGTCTACTGCAGCTGGTGGAGTTAATTTGTTTTTAATTCCATCAAGACCTGCAGCTAATAATGTAGCCATTACTAAATATGGGTTTGCAGCTGGGTCAACACTACGTACTTCTACGCGTGTACTAATACCACGAGATGCAGGGATACGTACTAACGGGCTACGGTTTTGTGCAGACCATGCTACGTAACAAGGTGCTTCATATCCAGGTACTAGACGTTTGTATGAGTTTACAGTTGGGTTTGCTATCGCTGTAAATGCTGGTGCATGTTTTAAAATACCTGCGATGAAGTGACGAGCATCATCACTTAATTGTAAGTCACCGTTTGCATCAAAGAATACGTTCTCACCATTTTTAAATAATGATAAGTTACAGTGCATACCTGAACCGTTCACACCGTATAGTGGTTTTGGCATAAACGTTGCGTGTAAACCATGTTTACGAGCAATTGTTTTTACAACAAGTTTGAATGTTTGAATGTCATCACATGAGCGAATTGCATTTGCATATTTAAAGTCAATTTCGTGCTGCCCTGGAGCAACCTCATGGTGAGATGCTTCAATTTCAAATCCCATTTCTTCAAGTTCAAGAACGATATCACGACGACAGTTTTCCCCTAGATCCATCGGCGCAAGGTCGAAGTATCCACCGTTATCGTTTAATTCTAATGTTGGATTTCCTTTTTCATCAACCTTAAATAGGAAGAATTCTGGCTCTGGTCCAAGATTGAAGTCTGAAAATCCTAAAGCTTCCATTTCTTTTAACACACGTTTTAAGTTGTTACGTGGGTCTCCATCAAATGGAGTGCCATCTGCATTGTAAATATCACAGATTAGTCGAGCTACTTTACCTTTTTCAGCTGTCCAAGGGAAAATTACCCAAGTGTCTAAATCAGGATATAAATACATATCAGATTCTTCAATACGTACGAAACCTTCAATCGAAGATCCA
The DNA here is from genome assembly GCF_051776965.1 of Bacillus cereus group sp. BceL220. Lineage (NCBI taxonomy): Bacteria > Bacillati > Bacillota > Bacilli > Caryophanales > Bacillaceae > Bacillus > Bacillus cereus group sp. BceL220. Next base: position 67,442 of record NZ_JBPWBC010000017.1, read on the forward strand.
TCAAACATCATTTTGTTATCAAGAGCTTTCGTTAATTGTCTCACTGGAATCTCTACGTTTTTAATTACCCCTAAAAGGTCCGTAAATTGTAAACGGATATACTTTACATTCTCTTCTTTCGCCAAACGGAAAATATCTTCTTTTGTGTATCTAGACATTATAAATTCCTCCTTAGTCCCTCTAATCGCCTTCAGAATCAGTTATCTTTAGTGAAAAAATCTTGAAATGTCACCTTGTCGCAATGAAGTTCGATTGAATCTACCTGTATGTTGTAGTTCATCTCGAAGTATTTTGCGAAGCTCAGTTTTTGAAATTTCTTTCGTTTCTTCTTTTACTTTCACTGCTTCTGTTTGATTTTCTTTCATTAGTAACACTTGCTTAATACCAGCCATATTCAAGCCTTGATCTAACAAATCTTTAATCTCTAACAACTTATCTACATCGTTAAATGAAAATAATCTACGATTCCCCTTTGTACGGGTTGGAGAAACAAGATTATGCTCTTCATAGTAGCGAATTTGACGTGCAGACAATTGTGTTAAATCCATAACAATACCAATTGGAAACAGCGGGGCAGAACGTCTATCTTCTTTCATTTTTCAGTTCCTCCTTCGCCTTAACTGCTTCTCATTTTATAACATGTTATTTTTAGTGTCAATAGATGTTAGCTTTTCTTACATGATTTTTTTATAAATTTTTTCATTCTTTTTTCTAATCGCATAAATCGTTACTTTTATACGAAAAAAGCTGCCGATATCGACAGCTCCCCTTTAAGAAATTGTTAATAAATTCTTTTCAATCAATTCATCAATCGCAGAACAAATCGCAATTTTAACATGCGAATACGTTAATCCACCTTGCACATATGCAACATACGGTGGTCTAATCGGACCATCAGCAGACAATTCAATACTTGCACCTTGAATAAATGTTCCCGCCGCCATAATTACATCATCTTCATAACCTGGCATATAGTTTGCATACGGAGTAAAATGCGAATTAATTGGAGATGCATATTGAATCGCTTGACAGAAGGCAACCATACGGTCTTTATCATCAAATTGAACAGATTGAATTAAGTCTGTTCTTGGTGCATTCCACGCTGGTGACGTGTTCATTCCTAACTTTTCTAAAAACGCAGCTGTAAAAATTGCACCTTTCAGCGCTTGTCCTGCAACATGTGGCGCTAAGAAGAACCCTTGATACATTTCTTGCAGACTGTATAAAGACGCTCCAGCTTCCGCACCAATTCCCGGAGATGTTAAACGATATGCACACGCTTCAACATACTGTTCTTTACCGACAATGTAACCACCAGTTTTTACAATTCCCCCGCCTGGGTTTTTAATAAGCGAACCCGCCATTAAATCTGCACCAACATGACACGGCTCTTGCTCTTCAATAAACTCCCCATAACAATTATCTACAAACACAACAACATCAGGTTTAATTTCTTTAACAAACGCGATCATCTCTTTAATTTGAGAAATAGTAAACGATGGACGAGTAGCATAACCTTTCGAGCGCTGAATACCGATCATTTTCGTATTACTATGAATCGCTGCTGCAACAGCTTCAAAATCAACAAGCCCACCTTCAGTTAGCGGAACTGCATTGTAACCAATATTATATTCTTTAAATGAACCTACACCTTTCCCACGCACACCAACGATTTCCTCTAACGTATCATACGGTTTCCCAGTAATGTACAATAACTCATCTTCTGGACGTAAAATACCGAATAACGCTGTAGAAATAGCGTGAGTACCTGAAATAATTTGCGGACGAACAAGTCCAGCTTCCGCCCCAAATACATCAGCATACACTTTTTCTAACGTATCACGGCCAATATCATCATAACCATAACCTGTCGTCGGGATAAAATGCGAGTCACTAATTTTATGTTTACGAAAACTTTCTAATACACGAAACTGATTACTTTCAATTACTTCATCCGCACGTTTATGTACTTCTGTAATCTGATTCTCTACTTCTTTTACGATTGGAGCAATTTTTTCTCCATTTTTCAAACGATCAAACATTTTTATTTTCTCCTTCTTCCACTAAAAATCTCTTTAATTGCACATTAAGCGATGAATGAGTAAAAATATACCCTGCACAATCATATACAAATTTATCTTCCAGAAACTCCATCTTTGCTAATAGCGTTTCCGTCTTTAAAAGCGTTAATAACTTACCTTCACTCGGAGGGATTTCTACTCGATAACGATCCATTTCTTTCTTCATTTTCATTTCTATCGCTTCTTTTATACGCAATAAATCACTTTCTTCAAAAGCACTAGTCATTAAGAAATCACTTTTCGGAAACGGAATAAAGTTTTGATGTAATTCATCTTTTTTATTATATAACGTAATAATAGGAATATGATTAATTTCAAGTTCTGATAATAATCGTTTTACTGTTTTTTCATGCCCTATGTAGTTAGGATCCGCAGAATCAACTACATGTAAAATAACATCTGCTTCCCCCGCTTCTTCCAGTGTTGAACGAAAAGCAGCAATTAATGAAGTGGGTAAATCTTGTATAAAACCAACAGTATCAGTTAGTAATACTGTATAACCAGAAGGTAAGGGCATCTTCCTCGTCGTTGGGTCTAGTGTTGCAAACAGAAGGTTTTCTTCAAACGTATTAGCTTCCGTTAATCTATTAAACAGTGTCGATTTCCCTGCATTTGTATAGCCTATTAATGAAATTTGAAATACTTTATTGTCTTTTCTTCTCTCACGATATCTTTTTCGGTGTTCCACAACAACTGCAAGTTGTTTCTTTATTTCATCAATACGCGATCGAATATGACGACGATCCGTCTCAAGTTTCGTCTCACCCGGTCCTCTCGTTCCAATACCACCACCAAGACGTGATAAGGACAACCCTTGCCCCATAAGACGTGGCATTGTATATTGCAACTGAGCTAATTCTACTTGAAGCTTACCTTCCCTCGACTTCGCACGTTGCGCAAAAATATCTAGTATTAGTTGCGTTCGATCAATTACTCTCGCATCTAATACTGAGGATAAATTCCGAATTTGACTCGGCGTTAATTCATTATTAAATATAATAACATCCGGCTCTAATTCTTCAGTTAGCATTGTAAGCTCTTCTAATTTCCCTTTACCTATGTAAGTTGCCGGATGAAACTTCGGTCGTTTTTGCGTTGTTGAAACTAACACTTCCGCTCTCGCAGTCTTAGCTAGTGATGCAAGCTCTTTCATGGAATGCATAAATTTTTCATCATCATCTTGCGGCAATTGACAGCCTACTAATATGACTTTTTCTTTTTCTTCCATCAAATATGTTCACTCATCCTTTTCGAAATTTAAACCTTCTAATATAATAGCAGAGGAAGCACATTTCATCTAGTTAGCGGGGGAGAAAATTCATGGCATGGGAGATTTTTAGCATCATAGGCACAATCGCTTTCGCACTAAGCGGAGCCATTGTTGCAATGGAAGAGGATTATGATATTTTCGGGGTGTATATTTTAGGAATGGCAACCGCATTTGGGGGAGGTGCCCTTCGTAATTTATTAATCGGTTATCCGATTGTCGCGTTTTGGCAACAAGACATGTTATTCCAAATCGCACTTTTATCAATGACTATTATTTTTCTTTTTCCAAATAAGTTAATTAGACATTGGAAAAAGTGGGAAAATATCACTGACGCTATCGGCTTATCAGCATTTGCTGTACAAGGAGCATTATATGCTCAAAAATTAAATTTACCAATTAGTGCCACAATCGTGGCAGCTGTTTTAACTGGTATCGGCGGCGGTATCATTCGCGACCTTTTAGCCCGCAGAAAACCTCTCGTTCTTCGAGCTGAAGTATATGCCTTTTGGACAATTTTAGCAGGTTTCTTAATTGGCGCTCAAATTATTGTTAGCGATTGGGCCCTTTACATTTTATTTATTTTAATTGTTTGCTTCCGCATGGTTTCTATTCATTACAAATGGCATTTACCGCACAGACGTATCGAAACGAAAGAACGTTCAATGCATAAATAGCAATCTAACCTCTTTACATATCGTAAAGAGGTTTTTCTTTTCTAACGATTTTTTCTTTATATAATGTTTATACTAATTTTTAAAGTGAGGTGAATACAAATGACAAACCACGTTAATAAAGGAGCTCAAAAAAGTTCAGTAAACCAATTTGGACACGACCCTAATTCAGCACACGAAAAGAGCGCTAAAATGGAACGCTTCCATAAAGCGCACCAAGAAAAAGCAAAAAAAGAGTAAACGAACTTATACACAAAAATAGACGCACAGTTTATGTACTGTGCGTCTCCTCTTCGAGCATCAAATCCATACTCGATATTCCAATTAAATCATTTTTATCATACGTATCTTCTTGCAACAACCGCATCGCCTGTGTACGAATTGATTTTTCAACAATATTCCGTACATACCGCCCATTACTAAATGATGTAATTTGCGACGAATACTTCACCGCATGTAAATGATCCCTAAATTTCCATTCAGCTTCTTTTGATAACTGATATTCACGATCTTCATACATTCTCTTTCCAATTTCCAATAGCTGATTTACCGAGTAATCCGCAAATTCAATAATAAATGGAAAACGAGATTGCAGCCCTGGATTTAATGAAAGAAAGTGATTCATCTCTCTTGAATATCCAGCTAAAATCAATACAAAACCATGTTGTTTATCTTCCATATGTTTTACAAGCGTATCAATTGCTTCTTTTCCAAAGTCCTTCTCTCCTCCTCGAGCTAAAGAATACGCCTCATCAATAAACAAAATACCTCCCATTGCTTTTTTTATTAAGTCTCTTGTTTTTTGAGCTGTATGGCCGATGTACTCTCCTACAAGATCAGCACGTTCAGCTTCAACCAAGTGGCCTTTCGATAGAATATTCATCTCAAACAGCAATTTTCCTATCATTCTAGCAACAGTTGTCTTCCCTGTACCCGGATTCCCTTTAAACAGCATATGAAGCACTTGCTTCTCAGACTTCAATCCCTTCTCTTGTCTTTTTTTATTCACATAAATCCAAGCATATATTTCTTTTATTATCTTTTTTATATCATCCATCCCAACAAGCTTCCCCATCTCTTCTTCAATTCTCTGCAGCATTTCATGTTTAATTGTAGTTTCATTTGAAATTACCGTTTTATTTTCTGCGGCTGGCAAAGAAATTTTCTTTCGATGGTTTAACACAATATTAATTTGATTGTTGTTTTTCTTTCGCATCGATTGTTCCATACAATCACCTCATTTTATCCCGCTATTTGCGAGCAGTAAGACTCCCACCTCGACATTCAGCAAACGTTTGGTATTTAAGCGGGAGATAACCGCCCGTAAATGCCCGATTGGTTCAACTAATAATCGCAGAGGATGAACAAAATCCCCACTGATTATAGTTTCACTTTATCCACTCACCAAATATTATTATTCCTGTCCCCCTTGTAAATGCCTATTTTCAGAAAAGTTTGCTATAATATAAGAAATAATTAAGGTGGTGGGACTATGGAGACAACGGAATTCCATGATACAATACAAGCCTTTTCTATTTTTTTATTGAATAAAGGCCGAAAACCCTCAACTATTAAACGTTATGTTTATGACGTTGAAGACTTCGGACATTGGTTAGAAAAAAACAAAAAGCTCCCTTCCAGTAATATATGGGCTACACTTTGTACAAAAGACTACGAAGATTACTTTTCCGATTTAAAAACGAATCGACATTACTCAGAAAAAACGATGCATCGTGTATTTACTGTATTAAATAGAATGCATCACTTTCTAAACATTCCCAATCCATTGAAGAATATGGAAATATCTATTCAACCAGACCGTACACTTCGTAACGAAGATTTCATTTCACCTGATGAAGAAAAAAGATTAAAGTATATAGTCACTTCATTAGAAGGACTTTCAGAAAAACAACTTCCTGTGCGCCCTTTATTAATGGATCGCAATATTGCTATTTTAAATCTATTGATCGACTACGGTTTATCCTTACAGGAACTTACAGCATTAACAATGCATCACGTTCACTTTGAAACTAACACATTGTCAATCCCAGCAACCGCAGGTGTAGAAAGAACAATTACATTAGCAAAAGAAGACAAAAAACAACTATATAATTATTACAAAAGTATCCCAGAACCAGTTCGTCCTAAGTATCATAGTGATGATTCATTGTTTGTCGCATTTGATTTTAACCGCGGAACATACAGGTGGGTATATGAAAATGATGCACCAAAGGCATTAACGGAAATTGCTATACAAAAAATGATTCGCCTCGAAGTGGCTAGAGCCAATTTACGTAAAGGAATTTCAGGACAACATTTTCGTAACACCTATATTTTAAACTTAATAAAAAAAGAAACTCCTGAATCAGAAATTATAAAACTCGCTGGATTCAAATCAAAAATTTCATTAAAGCGATATTATCAATACGCAGAAAATAGAAAAAACGCCTTATTGTAAGGCGTTTTTTCTATTTTTTCTTTAAACAAACGATTTTACTATGACCATTTAACTAATTTCTGCATCTACTATGATGAGTTTCGTTCACATTTTCGTGAGAAAGGAGAGATTTAATGTCTCGTTATAACGACAATCAAAACAAATTCTCCAAACCATGCTTTCCAAGTAGCGCTGGACGAATCCCAAATACTCCATCAATCCCAATTACTAAAGCTCAACTTAGAACATTTCGTGCGATTATTATTGATTTAACAAAAATAATCCCAACACTTTTTGCAAATCCATCTCCCCAAAATATTGAAGATCTAATCGATACATTGAACCTACTAAGTAATTTTATTTGTTCACTAGACGCTACTTCCTCCCTGAAAGCACAAGGGTTAGCTATTATTAAAAACTTAATAACTATATTAAGAAATCCAACCTTTGTAGCAAGCGCTGTATTTATTGAGCTTCAAAATCTCATTAACTATTTACTATACATTACAAAATTATTCCGAATTGACCCTTGCACACTTCAAGAGCTTCTTAAATTAATAGCAGCATTACAAACTGCTCTAGTTAATTCTGCTTCGTTCATTCAAGGACCTACCGGACCTACTGGACCAGCAGGCGCTACTGGTGCTACCGGACCTCGAGGTAACACGGGCGCTACTGGCGCTACTGGCGCTACCGGTGCCACTGGACCTCGAGGTAACACGGGCGCTACTGGCGCTACCGGTGCCACTGGACCTCGAGGTAACACGGGCGCTACTGGCGCTACCGGACCTCAAGGTAACACGGGCGCTACTGGCGCTACCGGTGCCACTGGACCTCGAGGTAACACGGGCGCTACCGGCGCTACTGGACCTCAAGGTAACACGGGCGCTACTGGCGCTACCGGTGCCACTGGACCTCGAGGTAACACGGGCGCTACCGGCGCTACTGGACCTCAAGGTAACACTGGTGCTACTGGCGCTACTGGTGCTACTGGACCTCGAGGTAACACGGGCGCTACTGGCGCTACCGGACCTCAAGGTAACACGGGCGCTACTGGCGCTACCGGTGCCACTGGACCTCAAGGTAACACTGGTGCTACCGGCGCTACTGGACCTCAAGGTGCTCAAGGACCTGCTGGTGCTACCGGCGCTACTGGACCTCAAGGCGTTCAAGGTAACACTGGTGCTACTGGTGCTACTGGACCTCAAGGTGTTCAAGGTAACACTGGTGCTACCGGCGCTACTGGACCTCAAGGCGTTCAAGGTAACACTGGTGCTACCGGCGCTACTGGACCTCAGGGTGTTCAAGGTAACACTGGTGCTACTGGACCTCAAGGCGTTCAAGGCAACACAGGCGCTACCGGTACCACTGGACCTCAAGGTGCTCAAGGTAACACAGGTGCTACTGGTGCTACTGGACCTCAAGGTGTTCAAGGCAACACAGGCGCTACCGGTACCACTGGACCTCAAGGCGTTCAAGGTAACACAGGTGCTACCGGTGCCACTGGACCTCAAGGTGTTCAAGGTAACACAGGTGCTACCGGTGCCACTGGCGCTACTGGTATAGGAGTTACCGGCGCTACTGGACCTCAAGGTGTTCAAGGCAACACAGGTGCTACTGGTGCTACCGGCGCTACTGGACCTCAAGGTGTTCAAGGCAACACAGGTGCTACTGGTGCTACCGGCGCTACTGGACCTCAAGGCGTTCAAGGTAACACAGGTGCTACCGGTGCCACTGGACCTCAAGGCGTTCAAGGTAACACGGGTGCTACTGGTGCTACCGGCGCTACTGGACCTCAAGGTGCTCAAGGTAACACAGGTGCTACTGGTGCTACCGGCGCTACTGGACCTCAAGGTGCTCAAGGTAACACAGGTGCTACTGGTGCTACCGGCGCTACTGGACCTCAAGGTGCTCAAGGTAACACAGGTGCTACCGGACCTCAAGGTGCTCAAGGT
>NZ_JBPWBC010000018.1:0-71947 GCF_051776965.1 Bacillus cereus group sp. BceL220
TATATTTATCTTTTTGTTTAGTAGGATTTATAGTCTCTTTAAACTATTATGTTAATAAAATTAAAAAACTTAATTCTTAATATCCTTATGGCTAAAGCCATCTATAAAATGACAATATAACTAAATAATTTTTTGGTATGATTTTTGGATTTTGTTTTTTATCCGAATTTTCTGATTCAAATATTTCAACTTTATGAATATAGTAGGTGAAATATTTGTGTGATAGTATTTGAGATAGAAAAAAGCCAACTTTAAAAAGGATGTGAATTGAATGTGTAAACGACTGTAAAGGGTTATATTAAGGCAACGTTTAGCTGTTATTAGTGTAAGGTAAAGATATATTTTGTAACAGTTGATATAAAAATGAAGAAATAGGTACGTTTTTGTTTGTCTGACTATTTTAAATATATGAAAAATAAGGCCGGTTTGAGTTTTGACGAAGTTAAATTCTAGGTGAGATGTTAATAATAATTAATTAGGTTTAATAAAGGGGTACCTTATACGCAAAAGCGTTTATATTAGTAACTTAAGGAGCTTGCTTTTATGAAAACTACCGATTCAAAAGGCCTATTAGGAAATAGGGTTTATTTACAAGTTTTCTCTGCCTATTCATTGCTTATGCTTGGTGTTTTTATTGATATGTTAGCGATTATGACTATAGTTGGGTTTGAATGGGAAGTAGATCCTACTATGATTGGGTTGATCCCTGTTGCATATGCACTTCCTGGAATTATTTTTGGCTCATGGGCAGGTGTTATTGCGGATCGTTTTAGAAAAATTCCAATTATGATGTTCTGTAACCTAATGGTTGGTCTAATAACAATTGCTCTTTTATTTGTACAAGATATCCACTGGCTCTTAGTGGCATTAATGATTCGTTCCATTTTTATTGTTTTCTATTATCCTGCACAGCAAACACTAACAAGACAGATTGTATCCCCGGACTTGCTTACTAAAGCAGTAAGTATCAACGGAATAGTAGAGCAGGGTACAAAGATAGTAGGCCCACTTATAGGGGGCATGTTGCTGAGCTGGTTTCAACCAGAGTTCTGCCTCATTATAAGAGCTATAAGTTGTTTATTAGCTACCTTGGTTCTGATACCCACAATAAAATTTAAAGAAACTATATCGAAAGAATTTGTTGAAAAGCAAAAACAAAGTACTTGGACCGCTTGGGTACAAGGGTGGGGTTATGTGTTATCTAATCGGATAATATTATCAACCATGATTTTCGTTACAATAGCCATGGCAGTATTACAATTAGTAGACTCACAATTCCCAACTTTATTTAAGAGCTTATTCCCACATGATAAAAGTAAAATGGGATATATCATTTCTATTATTGGTCTTGGCGGAATACTTGGTGCATTACTAACTCAGAAATTAAAACAATTTCAATATGGCTGGGTAGTATGTGGAGGTATGGTTTTAATGGGAATTGGTTTTGGGGGGATTGGTTTGATAACGCCCGGTACGGTCTTCGTTTTAGCCTATTTAATTAGTTTTATCGCTGGTATCGGAAGTGGGCTGATGCTTGTATCTAATCAAGTCATTTTACAAATAGAATCCGATCAAGATCAAGTAGGAAGAGTATTTGGTATACAAAGCAGTTTAACAAACGCAGTTCTAATTATTTCTCCTGCTATGAGTGGTCCATTAGTGCATTTGTTTGGAGTAACTCAACTCTATGTTTATGGAGGGATTGGGCTTGTTATTATTGGAGTAATTGGAGTTTCACTGCAGAAATATTTATGGGCTAAACATAAACACGAACCTATAAGAGCAAATAATTTTTGAAGGGAAGATTTTTATGACCAATGAGGAATGCTATCCATTAAGCCATCCGCAGCGAAGAATATGGTATACAGAAGTCGTTCATTCTGATAAAGGAATATGTAATTTAAGATTTTTATTTAAACTTCATCGAAAAATGAATTATTCAAAATTAAACCAAGTTGTGAATCGCGTTATCAGTGAAAATGACGGTCTGTGCATTAGGTTAAAAGAAAATGGGCATCAGGAACCGAAACAATATTTTACTAAACATGAAGAACAAGAATTTGAGTTTTTTGATTTCAGTAATGTGGAGAATACAAATTTGCTTAAGGAATGGATTGAGCAGAAAACAAAAGAAACGTTTACATTATTTAATTCAAATTTATACTATTTCGCTTTAATAAAATTAAACGATAATGAATGTGCAGTCTTTGGAAATGTTCATCATATTATTATGGATGGTTTATCAATTCAAATATTTACTGAGCAGATTGCAAAATATTATTATGATATGCATAACGAGAATGAGGAGGGTGAAATTAAAAATTCATATGTTCAATTTCTGACCAACGAACAAACATACTTGAATAGTAGTCGCTTTCAAAAAGATCAAAAATTTTGGTTAGAGGAATTTAAAACACTGCCATCTGTGACTGGATTGAAGCCTTATAATACGTACCAAGTTAGTACCAAAGCATCACGTGAGACGTTTATATTAACTGAACATTTGAAGAGAAAGATAGAAAAATTTTCTGAAGATTACAAAATTAGTTTATATACTCTTTTTGTTGCTGCTTTCTCGTTGTCCATGTATCGGTGGACCTCATCGCTTGATATTGGTTTAGGAATGGCTTACGGTAACCGTATGACTAAAATGGAACGAAAATTGATTGGAATGATGGTGAGTACAGTTCCTTTAAGAATGGATATTGATCCAGAAGAAGAAGTACTTTCATTTATTAGTAGAGTGTCCAGAAAACAAAGTAAATCATTAAGACACCAGAAATATCCATTTGATTTGTTATTAAAGCAGATTAATAAAGAGAATAACAGTAATGTGAGACTTTTCGGAACTACGATTGATTATAGGGATCGTGATGAAAGTGGTGACTCACTATGGATTCCAAACCGTGAAGAAGTACAAGATTTTGCAGTGCATATTGAAAATCTAATTGATATAGACTCTTTACATGTACATATTGATTATCGTGAGGAGCTATTTTCTAAGGAAGAGATAGAACGATTCTTTAACGTTATGCTAGTGATACTGGGAAATATTTTTGAAAACCCAAAGCAGAAGGTGGCTGAAATAGAAATCATTTCTGAGGAAGATAAAAGAAAAAGTTTAGTTGAGTTCAACAATCCTAAACTGGATGTCCCACCTCAAGTAACTATTCATGAAATGTTCGAACGGCAAGCGATGATTTATCCAAATTCTATTGCAGTTACGTATGAAAAAGAAAAAATTACTTATAAGGAGCTTAATGAACGTGCAAACCAGTTAGCTCATTATCTGCAGAAAAAGGGAGTAGGACCTGATACTTTAGTTGGACTGTGCGTTGAACGTTCCCACGAGATGATTGTAGGTATTTTAGGGATTTTGAAGGCTGGTGGGGCTTATGTCCCACTTGATCCAACATATCCAGAGCAACGACTTCAATATATTTTAGAAGATGCTAGCATTCAGTTATTCGTAACGCAAGAAAGTCTAAAAAAATTGAACTGGTTACCAGAAAATGTTGAGTCGATTTGCCTGGATCGTGATCAAGATGAGATTGGGAAAGAAAGTAAGTCTTTTCCGGTTTCTAGTGTCGGTCCCCAAAATCTGGCATATGTAATCTATACTTCGGGATCAACGGGAAATCCAAAGGGCGTTATGATAGAGCATCACAATGTTATTCGGCTATTTAAATCGACGGATTGTTGGTATCAGTTTAATGAAAAAGATACTTGGACGCTTTTTCATTCGTATGCATTTGATTTCTCAGTATGGGAAATTTGGGGAGCGTTATTATATGGTGGAAAATTAGTTGTTGTTCCGTACTGGATTAGTCGATCACCTAAGGATTTTTATCAATTATTGGTGGAGGAAGAAGTCACAGTTCTAAATCAGACACCTTCCGCATTTCGACAATTAATACGAGTGTGTGAACAAGAAGATAAGAATAAAAATTTGCAGCTGCGTTACGTAATATTTGGCGGAGAAGCGTTAGAACCTATTAGCTTGTTACCGTGGTTTCAAAGGTATGGGGAGAAAAACCCACAGTTAATTAATATGTATGGAATTACCGAAACTACAGTTCATGTTACATATTATCCAATTACTCTAGATGATGTGCAGCATGCTTCAAGAAGTAATATTGGAAAGCGGATTCCCGATTTAGAAGTGTATATACTAGACGCTTATCAACAACCTGTTCCTATAGGTGTTGATGGTGAACTTTATATTGGTGGAGCAGGATTGGCACGTGGATATTTAAATAGACCTGAATTAACAGCAGAGCGTTTTATATCTCATCCATTTAGTAGTAATCCGAAAGCAAGATTATACCGGACAGGAGACTTAGCTAGGTATTTGCCAGATGGGAATCTAGATTATCGTGGAAGAATTGATCATCAGGTTAAAATACGTGGTTTCAGAATTGAGATTGGGGAAATTGAGTCTACTTTAAGTACATATGCATCTGTAACAGAGGCAGTTGTAATTGTAAGAGAAGATGAGCCGGGCGATAAAAGATTAGTAGCATATGTTGTAGGAGATGGAAATGTAGATGCGTGGAGAGAGTATCTTAAAGCGAAACTACCAAGTTATATGGTTCCTTCGGGATTTGTGGCGATGGAAGCTATTCCACTTACAGCTAACGGTAAAGTTGATCGTGAGGCCTTACCTATGCCAGAGGAAAAGCAGATTAATAGTGAATGTGTTGGGCCTCGGAATAGTAACGAACAGATACTGACTACCATTTGGAAGCGAGTATTAGGTGTTAAAAAGGTGGGAATCTATGATAATTTCTTTGAAATTGGTGGCGACTCGATTCTCAGTATTCAAATCATATCTCAAGCAAGTCAAGTGGGGTTAAAACTTACTCCAAAGCAAATGTTTGAATGCCCAACTATCGCTGAGCTGGCACAAGTGGCTATAGAAACGCAGGGAGTACAAGCGGAGCAGGGAATTGTGATAGGTGATGTGCCTCTTACTCCAATTCAGTGCTGGTTCTTCGAGCAAGAACATCCACATACAGAGCATTGGAATCAATCAATGCTTTTAAGAGTAAAAGAAAGATTGAATGTGAAATTACTAGAGGGAGCGATATTAAATTTACTGAAACATCATGATGCTTTACGTTTCCGGTACGAACAGTTACCAAACGGAACGTGGAGGCAGAGAAATGAAGGGACTGATGAGCTGTCAGTACTCCATGTTGTAAAACGTAATCAAGTTAATGAAAAAGAGTGGAATAAAATAATACAAGAAGAGATGAACATTAATCAAGCTAGTTTCAATTTAGTTACTGGTCCGTTAATGAGAGTAGTGTACTTTGAAGATAACTTAACTGGAAATGATCGAATATTCTGGGTGATTCATCATTTAGTAGTAGATGGAGTGTCATGGAGGATTCTATTGGAAGATTTACAGGTGGTATATAACCAGATGAAACAAGGTCAAGAAGTTCGCTTACCTGCGAAAAGTACATCTTTTAAAGAGTGGTCTGAACGACTCCAGACATACAGTGATTCGGGTATTTCCAAAGAAGTACAAAATTATTGGAATGAACAAGTAGAAAAAGAAACGATGAAAATTCCAATGGACTATCCAATACAAGAAACAACAGAAGAATCGATTGATCAAGTGACGAGGACTCTAGGAATAGAAGAAACACAAACATTGTTATACGAAGTTCTAGTCACTCATAAGACAAGGATTGATGAGGTACTATTAACGGCATTAGGACAAGCTATCGTCGATTGTACAAATCAGCAAACCGTTTCTATTCATCTAGAAGGACACGGAAGAGAAGAGATGATTGAAGGTATTGATTTATCAAGGACAGTGGGCTGGTTCACGAGTATTTATCCCGTTCATCTCAATTTTCAAGGAACTCAGACACCTATTGAAGGGTTAAAGGCAGTCAAAGAACAATTGCGTCAAATCCCAAATCGCGGAGTAGACTATGGTATTTTACGTTACTTGAATAAAGGATTACTTCCGTTTTATCAGCAAAAGCCTTCAATAAGCTTTAACTATTTGGGCCAATTTGATCAGGTGTTTTCAAGGGACTCTTTGTTTATGCAAGAGACAGGATTTACATTTTTAGATCATGCTCCAGATTCCAAACCATCTCATCTAATTGAAGTTATCGGAATGGTGAAAGATGAAAAGTTACATTTTATTTGGATGTATAGTAGGGAACAGTTTTCTAAATTAAAAATTCAAGTGATAGCAGATGGTATGTTAAGGCATCTCCGTCAACTTATAAATAAACCAACAACAGAGTCTGCTTTTACGGTATCAGATTTTGCTGATGCAGAGGATCTTACGGAAGAAAGCTTAAGCAAAGTATTACTTAAATTAACAAAGAAGAGGGTGTAAAAATGGGAGACGTTATTGATATATATGGTTTATCACCTTTGCAAAAAGGAATACTGTTTCATACTTTATACGATCAAGATGATGAACATTCTTTTTCCTATATTGTACAAGTAGGTTTCTTGCTCGGGGGACAATTGGATGTTGCTACTTTTGAAAAAGCTTGGGAATATGTTATTCAACGACATGAGGTTCTGCGCTCAGTATTTGTATGGGAGGAAGTAGAAAAACCTCTACAAGCAGTTTACGAATGTCTTCCTTTTACTATTCATCAAGAGGATTGGAGTACCTATTCGCATAAGGAGAAGGAGAAGAAATTACAACAGTTTTTGACTGCAGATCGTAGGAAAGGATTTTTATTGGATGAAGCACCATTGATGAGAGTCACTGCGATTAAAGAAGCAAAAGAGGAAACGAGAATTATCTGGACACATCATCATATTTCGCTAGATGGATGGAGTGTGTCATTGGTCTTTAGTGAAGTGATGGAAGTTTATCTCAAGATGATAAAGGGAGAATTGTTGAATCTTCCTAAATCTCTTCCTTATAAAAAATATATTCAATGGATAAATAAACAAGATCAAAGTCAAGCAGAGGAATTTTGGAAAGAAGAATTAAAAGGGTTCTATGCACCTACTCCATTAGCAATGGAAAGAAAGGATCAAGGACAAGAGAAGGGTTATGGAGAGTGTGCTTATCAAGTATCTGAGGAACTTACTGAGAGTTTACAAAAGTGGGTACGAAATAGTCGATTAACGTTGAATACGTTAGTACAAGGTGCATGGGCTTATTTGATGAGTAGGTATAGCGGTGACAGTGACGTCGTATTTGGCGTAACTAGCGCTGGACGTCCTACTGATTTAATAGGAGCAGAGAATATGGTGGGGCTATTTATTAACACATTACCTACCAGAATTCGATTAACGGATAATACATCAGTAGTAGATTGGCTTCGTAAAATACAAATGAAAGAAATGGAACGAAGACAGTATGAGTATAATTCGTTGATAGATATTCAAGGCTGGAGTGAGGTTCCGCGAAATTGCTCCTTATTTCATACCTTGTATGTGTTTGAAAATTATCCAATTCAAGGTGAGAGAAATGATGATTTAAGATTACTAGATGTTAAAAGCACGGAACAAACAAATTATCCTTTAACACTCATTGTAATGCCCGGTAAGAAAATTACTTTAAAGTTGATGTATGATCGAAGCTATTTTAATGAAGAAGCAATAAATCGGATTCAGAATCACTTATTGCAAATATTAATTCAGATGACGAAGAGCCTAGATTCAAAACTATTTGAAATTACTCATTTAACAGAAGAAGAACAAATACAGTTACTAGAGGAATGGAATCATACTCAAGTTAATTATTCGGCTGAAGGCATGATTCATACGATGTTTGAGGAGCAAGTAAAAAAAACACCGGAAGCAATCGCGGCTAGTTACGAAAATGAACAAATTACCTATAAAGAGTTGGAGAAGCGTGCAAATCAGTTAGCTCATTATTTACAAAAGCATGGTGTAGGCCCAGAGTCTCTAGTTGGGGTATATTTGGAACGTTCATTACAAATGATGATAGCGTTATTAGGTATTCTAAAATCAGGAGCAGCGTATGTTCCACTTGACCCTACTTATCCAGAGAGTCGACTTCGATATATATTAGAGGATGCTGGAATCGAAGTACTAGTGACGGGGGAGAATTCTAAAAATTTGTTTGTATCTGAAAGTATAGAAACGATTTGTATGAATAAAGATTACACTGCAATTGAAAAAGAAGAAACAACCCCATGTATAAGTGGTGTAACAGGAGAAAATTTAGCGTATGTTATGTATACTTCAGGATCTACAGGGAATCCAAAGGGAGTAATGATTGAGCATCATTCAGTAATTAATTATCTAGAATGGATGCAACATAAATATCCGCTTTCTGAAAAAGATGTGGTCTTGCAGAAAACGCCATTCTCATTTGATGTCTCTGTTTGGGAATTGTTTTGGGGCATTCACGTTGGTGCAAGTGTATCTTTCCTACCTCCAGGTGGAGAAAAAGATCCTTCTATTATAGCTGAAGTGATTAAACAACATCAGGTTACTATAGTTCAATTTGTACCTTCGATGTTATCTGTTTTCTTAGATTACTTCAATCATATTGAATTGAACATGAATTGTTCGTCCGTACGCCATGTATTTTCTGGTGGAGAAGAACTAAGTTCAGGGTTAGTTAGACGTTTTCAACAAAAATGGGATTATAGTGGACAAGTGAAATTAACCAACTTTTATGGGCCAACTGAAGCCACTATTTATGTCAATGCATTTGATATTCAGCCTAATCAAGAATTTGTTTCTATTGGGCAGCCAATACAGAACACGCAATTATATGTATTAGACCAAAATCAACGCTTGCAATCAATAGGAATTGAGGGTGAGTTATATATTGGTGGTGCTGGTTTAGCACGTGGATACTTAAATCGTCCGAATCTTACTGCTGAAAAATTCGTTTCGCATCCATTCCAATTGGGAGAACGACTATATCGAACAGGAGATTCAGTAAGATATCTAACTGATGGAAATATAGAATTTATAGGTAGAATGGACCATCAAGTCAAAATGCGTGGTTTTAGGATTGAATTAGGAGAAATTGAAGCCATTTTAGAAAAATGTTCGTTTATTAAAGAGGCTGTTGTATTAGTTAGAGAAGATCGTCCAGGTGATCAACGATTGGTTGCATATGTAATAAGTGATGGAAATACCCAAGAGTGGAGAGAGTATTTACAAAACCAATTACCGAATCATATGATTCCAGCGCACTTTATAGAGTTAGAACACTTCCCGCTTACTCCGAATGGGAAAATTGATCGAAAGGCCTTGCCAGCACCTGATGAGCAAGCTATTGAAGATTTAAATGTGCTACCCCGGACGCCATCGGAAGAGCTTATTGCCTCGGTTTGGAGTCAAGTGTTAGGAACAGAAAATATTGGTATTCAGGATTCCTTCTTTGAACGTGGTGGGCACTCACTACTTGCTACTCAAATCGTCTCTAGATTGCAAGAACTGTTCCAAATTAAAATTCCATTACGTGAACTTTTCAAGCACGATACAGTGGAAGCATTGGCGAAACGAGTGAATCAGTTACGAAAAGAAGATAAAAAACGAGAGGTTGCTCCTCTTGTACCTATGAAACGAGAAGAAGTTATCCCACTTTCCTATGCGCAGAAACGTCTATGGTTTATTGATCAATTAATGCCAAATAGTGCTATGTACAATATTCATGCAGCGTGTCGCTTAACAGGTAAATGGTCAATTGAAGCATTGGAGGTCGGATGGAATCAATTGTTGGAGCGTCATGAATCATTAAGGACGACAATTCTAGAACAAGAGGGTGAACCTTTTCAACAGGTTCAATCTCATGTGTTCAGACATATTCCTCAAACGAATCTAACAGATCTTTCTTTGGAAGATAGGGAAAGAGAAATGAAACGCCTTATTCAAAACGAGGCGGAGGAACCATTTCATTTTGGACAAGGTCCTCTGATTCGAACACGAATATTGAAAGTGGACAGGGAAGAATGGGTTCTCATTTGTACGATGCATCATATTATTTCAGATGGATGGTCAATGGGAATCTTACTTGAAGAATGGATGGCTTTTTATGAAGGAGCACTAACCGGAAAACCAGTGGAATTGAAGGAGTTATCTATCCAATATGCAGATTTTGTCATGTGGCAGAAGGAATGGCAAAAAGAGGAGAATTTGAATCAGCATCTTCAATATTGGAAGGAAGAATTATCTGGGGAACTACCGGTTTTACAATTACCGATGGATCGTCCTCGACCTGCAGTTCAAACCCATCGTGGTGCAAGTCAGTCCTTAATAGTGGCGAATTCCCTACAGGAAAAGCTCAAAGATTTAAGTTTGCAAGAAGGATGCACTTTATTTATGACATTGATGGCAGCGTATCAAAGCTTCCTTTCTCGTTATACAGGACAGGACGACATTATAGTTGGAAGCCCAATCGCTAATCGAAATGTGAAAGAGATTGAGGGATTAATAGGATTCTTTGCAAACACGTTGGTTTATCGAGCTGATTTCAGTGGAAATCCGACGTTCCAAGAACTATTGTCGCAGGTAAGAAAAAAAGCGCTAAAAGCATACGAGTATCAGGACATCCCATTTGAGAAAGTGGTAGAATCCGTAAAACCTGAACGGAATACAAGTCATTCACCAATATTCCAAACTTTGTTTACTTTACAGAATACGAAACAAGAATTTCTTCAGCTATCTGAAAGACAAATGGAACTCATGGAAAGCCATGCTTCTGTTGCCAAATTTGATTTGAGTTTATTTGCTTCTGAGACGGAAGAAGGATTATCACTAACCTTTGAATATAATACTGATTTGTTTAATGATACAACCATTGAACGTATGGCAAGTCATTTTAAACATTGGTTAAATCAAATTGTCTCTCATCCAAAATGTGTATTATCAGAACTGAATATGTTATCGAAAGTAGAATATAAGCAACTACTAGAGGGATGGAACAAATCGCGTTTTATAGATATGGAAGAAAGTACAATTCATACAATGTTTGAAGAACAGGTGAAAAAAACACCAGAAGCAATTGCAGTAGTGTGCGAAGATGAAGAACTAACATATCGAGAGTTGGACGAACGCTCGAATCAGTTGGCACATTATTTACAAAAAAATGGTGTAACATGCGAATCATTAGTTGGGATTTGCGTTACACGTTCATCTGAGATGATTGTCGGTCTCTTAGGAATTATGAAGGCGGGAGGAGCATATGTCCCAATTGATCCAGCGTATCCGGAAAGTCGACTGCAGTACATTTTAGAAGATGCTCAAATAAAGGTACTGGTGACACAGGAAAAGTTACAACAAAAAATGGTTATACCTAAATTCGTCAACGTGATTTGTATTGATCGTAATCGAGCAGAAATAGAACAAGAAGTAACTACAGTATGTACGAGTGAAGTGACGGGCGATAACTTAGCCTATATTATCTATACTTCAGGTTCCACTGGAAATCCAAAGGGAGTAATGATTGAGCACAGGAATACAGTAACAATGATTCATTGGGCGCATCACACGTATTCTCGAAAGGAATTAGCGGGAGTGTTAGCTTCAACTTCGCTATCTTTTGATTTATCTGTTTTTGAAGTGTTTGTTCCCTTAACGATGGGTGGTAAGGTGATTGTCACTGAAAATGCTCTACATCTAGAGAAGTTGTCTACCAAAGGTGTGACTTTGGTTAATACTGTACCATCGGCAGCGAAGGAACTGGTTCGAGCAAAAACAATCCCTTCTTCGGTAAAGGTGATGAATTTGGCTGGAGAACCATTGCCATATTCGCTTGTTCAAGATTTATACGAGAGAAGTACGATCGAAAAGGTGTACAACCTATATGGACCGTCCGAAGATACTACGTATTCCACGTATATGGAATTAGAAAAGTGTGACATGCATAGGGTACCACAAATTGGTAAACCAATATTCAATACAGAAGTATATGTACTGAGTGCCGAACAAAAAATGGTTCCAATTGGTGTAGTTGGTGAGCTATACATTGGTGGATCAGGGTTAGCGCGTGGATATTTAAACCGCCCTGACTTAACGCAAGATCGTTTTATACCGCATCCGTTTAAAGAAGGAGAGCGAGTATACCGGACGGGAGATTTAGTAAGGTATTTGCCGGATGGAAATTTGGAGTATGTTGGACGAATCGATCATCAAGTAAAAATTCGTGGGTTCCGGATTGAACTAGGAGAAATTGAAGCGACATTACAAAGGCATACATTAGTTAACGAAGCTATTGTGATGGTGCGGGAAGATTATCCTGGCGATCTGCGTTTGATCGCCTATGTTGTAGGAGGCGGGGATGCTCAAAAGTGGCGTGATTATCTCAAGGATCAACTACCAAATTATATGATCCCAGCCTATTTTGTTGGATTAAATGCATTTCCACTCACTCCTAATGGGAAAATTGATAGGAAGGCCTTACCAGCACCAGAGAGACAGGAGATAGCAAGTGGTTATATTGCTCCTCGTACGTCTACGGAAAAAACAATCGTTTCGATATGGCATGAAGTTTTAGGTATGGAAAACATCGGAATTCAAGATTCGTTTTTTGAAATTGGTGGCCATTCACTACTCGCTACGCAAGCTGTTTCCAATCTTAAAGAGGCTTTTGGAATCGAGATACCATTGCATGATTTATTTATGTTTCATACGGTGCAGCAATTGGCAGAACAGATTGATCAATTGCTTGATAACAAAAATCAAGAAATGCAGAATGATAGTAAGGAGAATGTTAGTCTTCAAGACTATGTTCAAAAAGAAGCAGAAGTGAGTAATGATGAAGAATTACTGGAACTACTTAAGCAATTAGAGGAGCTATCAGAGGAAGAAGCACAAGGGATATTCGAGAGTAATTTGATTGAGGAAGGGGTAAAAAAATGAGAAGTGATTTACTTGCAAAGCTGAGTTCACTTTCTCCTGAGAAGAGAGCATGGCTTCAGAAGCAAATGCAAAAAAAGGTGAATAAAGAAGCACTCCCGTTGTCTTATGCACAACAACGTTTGTGGTTTATGGACAGATTTAACCCAAACAGTTCTTTATATAATATTCCAACAGTATGGCATCTAAAAGGAAATTGGATACCTGAAGCATTAGAAAAGGGATTCAATCGACTCATTGAACGCCATGAATCATTACGAACTGTTTTTAAAGAAGTAGGAGAACAACCTGTGCAACAAATTGTCGAATTCCTTCCTAGAGCATTACCTGTAAGAGATTACTCTCAACTTCCTCTAGAAGTAAAAGAAAAAGAGGTAGATAGTTTAATTGCGAGAGAAGCGCAAGAACCATTTGATTTAATGAATGGTCCTTTAATTCGTAATCAGCTTGTTCAATTAGAGAAGGATGAATGGTTATTACAGTGTACGATGCATCATATTATTTCTGATGCTTGGTCCATTGGTATATTCATGAATGAATTACTTGCTTTCTATGAAGAAGAAACGGGCGGAAATCCTGCTAAATTAAGTTCACTATCCATTCAATATGCAGACTTTGCGAAGTGGCAAAAGGAGTGGTTGCAAGGTGATGTGCTAAATCGTCAGCTTACGTATTGGCAGGAAGAATTGTCTGGTGAACTTCCTATCTTACAACTGCCAGTGGATCGACCTCGACCGGTTAAGCAGACTTACTCTGGGGCTACGCATCATGTAATTTTTCCTTATAAATTGCTCAGTCAATTGAAGGATATAAGTCGACAAGAAGGATCTACTTTATTTATGACTTTAATGGCCGCATACCAGAGCTTTCTTGCTCGTTATACGGGACAAAAAGATATCCTAGTTGGTAGTCCGATTGCAAATCGGAACCATAAGGGAGTAGAAGGATTAATTGGTTTCTTTGTTAATACGTTGGTTTACCGATCAGATTTGAGTGGCACCCCTACTTTTCGAGAGATTTTGAACCAAACAAAGAAAAAGGCGTTAAAAGCTTACGAATATCAAGATATACCATTTGAAAAAGTGGTAGAAGCTGTGCAACCTGAACGAAGCATGAGTCATTCCCCTATATTTCAGACCATGTTTACGCTACAGAATATAAAACAAGAACGACTAGATTTGCCTGATAGAAGTATTGAAATGGTAGAAAGTAATATGTCTATTGCTAAATTTGATTTGAGCTTAACTGCCTATGAAGTGGAAGAAGGTCTATTCGTCTCATTTGAATACAACACGGATTTATTTGATAGTAGTACCATTGCACGTATGGCAGGACATTTTGAGAACTGGCTAAATGAAATCACGTATCATCCAGATGAATCATATACAAAGCTGTCAATGTTATCGGATACTGAGCAAAAACAACTCCTAGAAGAATGGAATGATACGGACGTAGTTTATGGGCATGATTGTATGATTCATGAGCTATTTGAGCAGCAAGTTGCACGTACACCTAATGCAGTGGCGGTAGTTTATGAGGGTGGAAAGCTAACGTATCAAGAACTGAATGAAAAATCGAATCAATTGGCACATTTTCTACAAAAACGAGGTATCGGACCTGAATCATTAGTCGGTATATGTATTGAACGTTCTCCTGATATGATTATTGGTCTCTTTGGGATTTTGAAAGCAGGTGGGGCTTATGTCCCACTGGACCCAAGTTATCCCGAAAACCGCCTGAGATACATTTTGGAGAATTCACAAATTCAAGTGCTGTTAACAAAAGAGGCACTACAGGACTGGTTACCTAAAGATATTCAAGCAATTTGTTTAGACCGGGATCAAGTAATGATTTCTAAAGAGAGTAATTTAGCTCCGGTGAGTGGAGTAACAGCAAATAACTTAGCCTATATTATATACACTTCGGGTTCGACGGGAAATCCAAAGGGGGTAATGATTGAACATCATTCTGTTATCAATCGCCTACAGTGGATGCAGAAAAAATACCCATTGTCTGAGGAGGATACAATCCTACAAAAGACACCGTTTTCGTTTGATGTTTCTTTCTGGGAATTATTTTGGTGGTCATTTGTAGGAGCACGTGTTTGTTTACTTCCACCAGGAGGAGAGAAAGATCCTGCGGTGATTGAGGAGTATATTGAACGATATCGTGTGTCCACCATGCACTTTGTTCCGTCGATGTTATCTACTTTCTTAGATTATATGGAACTATATAATTCGAAAAGGGATGTATCGTCTTTAATTCAAGTTTTTACTAGTGGAGAAGCGTTAAACACTGAGCAGGTTCGCCGGTTTAAGGGGATCCTTTACAATGCTCAGCAAACAAAGTTAATTAACTTGTATGGTCCAACTGAAGCAACTGTGGATGTGACTTATTACGATTGTGATTTAGAAAAAGAACCAATGCTTATTCCAATTGGTCGTCCGATTGATAATACAGAGTTGTATGTGTTAGATCAATATCAACAAGTGGTCCCGATTGGTGTGGCAGGGGAACTTTACCTTGGAGGAGTAGGATTAGCACGTGGCTACTTCAATCGACCGGATTTAACTACTGAACGTTTTATTCCGCATCCCTTTAAGGACGGGGAACGATTATATCGAACGGGTGACTTGGTGAGATATATGAATGATCGTAACTTAGAATATATTGGAAGAATAGATAACCAAGTTAAAATTAGAGGATTCCGAATTGAATTGGGAGAAATTGAAGCAGCTTTACATGATCACTCATCTGTAAAAGAGGCAGTCGTGTTGGTGAAGGAAGATCGACCAGGAGATAAGCAGTTAATAGCTTATGTAGTGGGTGAAGGCGATACTGGGGAGTGGCGTGAATATCTCAAGAAGCAACTGCCACATTATATGGTTCCGGCATACTTTTTCAAAATTGAAGGTATGCCACTCACTCCAAATGGTAAGGTGAATCGGAAAGCCTTACTGGAATTAGAAGAACAGTTCATAAGTGAAGATATTACTTCATCACGAACACCAGTGGAGGAGCTTATCGTTTCCGTTTGGAGCCAAGTG
This sequence comes from Bacillus cereus group sp. BceL220, assembly GCF_051776965.1. Lineage (NCBI taxonomy): Bacteria > Bacillati > Bacillota > Bacilli > Caryophanales > Bacillaceae > Bacillus > Bacillus cereus group sp. BceL220. The sequence continues at coordinate 15,885 of NZ_JBPWBC010000018.1, forward strand.
TTAGGAATAAAAAATATTAATGTTCAGGATTCCTTTTTTGAAATCGGTGGTCATTCACTACTAGCTACTCAAGTAGTTTCACGTTTACAGGGAATTTTTCAAATCGAATTACCAGTACGTGAACTATTTGAATATACAACGGTGGAGTCACTGGCAAAGCGATTAGATCAGTTACGTAAAGGAGATAAAAAACGAGAGATTCCGCCGCTAATACCAATGAAACGAGGAGAAGCTATCCCACTATCTTATGCCCAACAACGCTTATGGTTCATTGATCAATTTACACCTAATAGTGCCCTTTACAATATGCCAATGGTATGCCGCCTTACAGGGAATTGGCTACTTGAAGCATTGGAAACGGGATGGAATCAACTAATAGAACGTCATGAATCACTGCGGACGGTCTTTCACGAAGTGAACGGTCAACCCGTACAGCAAATTGAACCGTATGCTTTTCAATCAATTCCGAAAACGGATTTAACTATGCTTTCTTCTGAAGATCAAGAAGAAGAAGTTAAACGTTTAATTCAACAAGAAACAGAAGTGCCATTTGATTTAACAGAGGGTCCATTAATCAGGACAAGTATTTTGCGCGTGGGAGAGGAAGAATGGGTACTCCTTTGTACTCTACATCATATCATTTCAGATGGATGGTCAATGGGAATCCTACTTGAAGAATGGATGGCATTTTATGAGAAAGAAACGGATGGAAAGGTAGCGGAACTTGAACCATTACCGGTTCAATATGCCGACTTTGCTCAGTGGCAAAAAGGATGGCTAAAGGAGGAGGTGCTTAATCAACAACTCCAATATTGGAGGGAAGAATTGTCTGGGGAGCTTCCTGTACTCCAACTTCCTATGGATCGCCCGCGTCCCGCAATACAAACTCATCACGGGTCGACATACACTCTGGTTCTGTCAAGCACGCTACATGATAAATTGAATGAACTTAGTCGAAAAGAAGGGGCTACACTCTTCATGACGCTTTTAGCTGCATATCAAAGTTTTCTATCTCGTTATACGGGACAAGAAGATATCCTGGTCGGAAGCCCAATTGCGAATCGGAATTATAGAGAAATTGAAGGACTAATTGGTTTCTTCGTTAACACGCTGGTTTATCGAGCTAATTTGAGTGGTAGACCGACATTTCAAGATGTACTATATCAGGTTCGTCAAAAGGCATTGAAGGCGTATGAATATCAAGATATTCCATTTGAAAAAATTGTAGAAGTTGTGCAACCGGAACGAAGTACAAGTCATTCGCCAATCTTCCAGACTATGTTCATCTTGCAAAATATGAAACAAGAGTTTCCGATGTTATCTAGTAGAAGTATTGAAATGATAGAAAGCCATAGTCCAATTGCAAAGTTTGATTTAAGTGTAATGGCAGCTGAGACGGAAGAGGGATTACTTTTTACTTTTGAGTATAATAAGGATTTATTCAATGCTACTACTATTGAACGGATGGCAGGACACTTTGAGAAATGGCTACATGAAGTTTCTCATCGCCCACAAAATCCGTTGCATGACCTAAGCATGCTATCAGAACCCGAGCGTACTTTGTTATTAGAAACATGGAATGACACTGTAATGGAAATGTCTCATCAGGGTCTTATTTGCGACAGATTTGAGGAGCAAGTAGCAAGGCGTCCGGATGCGATTGCGGTAGTTGATCAAACAAAACAGTGGACTTATGGTGAACTGGATACACAAGCAAATCAGTTGGCAAATGTTTTACGGCGAAAGGGAGTAGCCCCAGAGTCAGTGGTAGGAGTTTATCTTCCGAGGTCAGCTGAGCTAATGGCAAGTTTACTAGGCATTTTAAAAGCTGGTGGAGCTTATGTTGTTTTAGATCCGTTGTATCCAAAATCAAGGTTAGAATACATGATTGAAGATGCAGGAATTCAATTTGTAGTGACGGCGGAAGGACAAGAAGGACATTTCGCACACGTCGAAATGGTGAGGTTAGAAGAACTAACAGTGGAAAGCGTAATCGCACCTACACGTCAAATAAATCCAGAGAACTTAGCCTATATTGTTTATACCTCTGGTTCTACAGGAAAACCGAAGGGTGTCATGGTTGAAAATCGCTCATTAATGAATATGGTTTCTTGGCATCAAGAAGTTTATCATATTTCAGCAGAGGATCGTGCGACTCAGATTGCAGGGGTTGCTTTTGATTCGGCTGTCCAGGAGATTTGGCCGTATCTAACTGCTGGCGCAGCACTCTACTTGTCAACAGAGGAACTGAGAATTAATCCAGAAGCACTAAGGGACTGGCTCATTGATTCACGAATAACAGCTAGTTTTGCACCTACGCCTATTCTGGAAAGACTCTTGAAATTATCTTGGCCAGATAAAACGGATCTTCGTTTTATCATTACTGGTGGGGATCAATTAACGCAGTATCCATCTAGCGATATTCCTTTTGCGGTAATTAATCAGTATGGTCCATCGGAAAATACCGTTGTTACCACAGATTGTTACGTACCTGTAGGGGTGACAACAGGTACGCCATCGATTGGTCGACCGATTGCGAATACAGAAGTTTATGTGTTAGATTCTCATCTTCAGCTAGTACCAATTGGTGTAATTGGAGATCTCTATATTGGAGGGAAGAGTCTTGCACGTGGATATGCTAATCGTCCGGATCTTACAAAGGAAAAATTTATTCCACATCCTTTCAAGTCAGGAGAACGTCTCTATTATACAGGAGACAAAGCAAGTTATCTTTCTGATGGTAATCTCCAGTTCCATGGACGTATAGATGACCAAGTGAAAATTCGTGGTTTCCGGATTGAATTGGGAGAAATAGAAGCTGTTTTGCAGGCGCATTCTTCTGTGAAAGAAGCTGTTGTATTGGCGCGAGAGGATAATCAAGGTGATAAGAGATTAGTAGCTTATGTAGTTGGTGAAGGAAGTGTCCATGAATGGCGAGAACACCTACAAACACATTTACCTAATTACATGGTTCCAACAAACTTTATTGAGATGGAATTTTTACCACTTACACCGAATGGAAAGCTTGATTTGAAGGCATTGCCTATACTTAGTGAACAATCCGCTGAAAATACTGTATACCCAAGAACTCCGCTGGAAGAACTTATTGCTTCAGTGTGGAGTCAAGTGCTAGGAATAAGAGACATTGATGTTCAGGATTCTTTCTTTGAGCTCGGTGGTCACTCTCTACTTGCTACACAAGTGGTCTCACGCTTACAGGAAGTCTTTCAAATCAAATTGCCAGTACGTGAACTGTTCGAATATTCAACGGTCGAGGCATTATCGAAACGAATAGATCAGTTACGTAAGGGGAGCGAAAAACGAGAAATTCCACCATTGATGCCGATGGAACGAGGGGGAAATATTCCACTGTCTTATGCCCAACAGCGCTTATGGTTTATTGATCAATTTGCACCTAATAGTGCACTTTATAATATGCCAATGGCATGCCGTCTTACAGGGAATTGGTTACCTGAGGCATTGGAGTTGGGATGGAATCAGTTGATAGAGCGTCATGAATCTTTGCGGACTGTATTTTATGAAGAGGATGGCCATCCTATGCAGCGGATTCAACCGTACGTTTTCCGTCCGCTTCTGCAAATGGACTTAACTAAGCTTTCATTAGAGGAGCGAGAAAGAAAGTTGGAGCAATGGATTCAAACTGAAGTCGAATCTCCATTTGATTTAGAAAAAGGGCCATTGTTCCGTGGGAAACTCATAAGAATTTCAGAAGAAGAATGGGTTCTTCTATGTAATATGCATCATATTATCTCAGATGGATGGTCGATGGAAATCTTGCTTCAAGAATGGATGGCATTTTATGAGAATGCGATTGGTGAAAAACAAGCAGAGCTGGAACCACTACCAGTTCAATATGCCGATTTTGCTCAGTGGCAAAGAGAATGGTTGAAAGATGAAGTACTATATCAACAACTTGCGTATTGGAAGGAAGAATTATCCGGTGAGTTACCAGTCTTAATGTTGCCAATGGATCGTCCGCGTCCGCCAGTGCAAACCCACCATGGATTAACTCATAATGTTTTGTTATCGCGCTCATTACTGGATAAATTAAACGAACTAAGTCGTCAAGAAGGGGCCACACTTTTCATGACCTTATTGGCATCGTATCAAAGTTTCCTTGCTCGTTATACGGGACAAACGGATATTATTGTTGGCAGCCCAATTGCAAATCGAAATTATCGAGAAATTGAAGGGCTGATTGGTTTCTTTGTCAATACATTGGTTTATCGAGCTGATTTAAGTAATGCACCGGCATTTCAAGAGTTGTTGTCTCAAGTGAGGATAAAAGCATTGAAGGCGTATGAGTATCAAGATGTTCCGTTTGAGAAAATTGTAGAGGTTATCCAACCTGAACGAAATACAAGCCATTCTCCGATTTTCCAAACCATGTTTACTTTGCAAAATACGGGACAGAAGCTACCAGAACTACATGGAAGAAATATAGAAGTAATAGAAAGTAATGCTCCTATCGCTAAGTTTGATTTAAGTTTAACTGCTGCAGAAGTGGAAGAGGGTTTATTACTTACTTTTGTTTATAGAACTGATTTATTTGACAGCTTAACTATTGAATCCATGGCTGAACACTTTGGGAACTGGTTGAATGTAATCGTGGAGAATCCTGATAAATCATTAGCTAAGTTGCCTATATTGTCAGGATTACAGCAAAAACAGTTGGAGGAGTGGAATAATGATGCTGTAGCATATCCACAGGAAAGTACGATTCATCAGCTGTTTAAAGAGCAAGTAAATCGTACACCTGATGCGGTAGCAGTGGTAGATGAAAAACAGAAGTTAACGTATCGAGAGCTGAATGAAAAAGCTAATCAATTGGCCCACTATCTTCAGCAATGCGGGATTGGGAATGAATCATTGGTTGGACTTTGCTTTGAGCGTTCAGTTGAGATGATTGTTAGTATTATGGGGATTTGGAAGGCTGGAGCAGCCTATGTTCCATTAGACCCATCATATCCAGAAAGTCGTCTACGATATATTTTGGAGGACACTGGAATTCAAGTATTAGTTACGAACGAGTCATTGGAAGACTGGATACCTAAAGAAATCAAGATAGTTTGTCTAGATAGGGATCAAGCAATGATTTCACAAGAAAGCATTCTTTCACCAAAATGTGAAGTAACAGGAGAAAACTTAGCGTATGTTATCTATACTTCAGGATCAACGGGGAATCCAAAGGGTGTCTTGATACAGCATCATTCTGTACTAAACTTGTCGCATGGTTTACAAAAAGAGGTTTTCGAACATGAGATACCATCTAACATGCATGTCGGTTTAAATGCGTCAATTGCCTTTGATGCATCTATCCAGCAATTACAAATGCTGCTTTATGGTTCAAGTTTGTATATTATTCCGAATGAAGTACGAAGTGATCCGGAGCAGTTTGTAGCTTATATTAGGGAGAACAAGTTAGAAATCTTTGATATAACACCTTCATTGCTTCAATTACTTATAGATGCCGGATTGTTAGAAACGTGCGATGGCGTTCATGTTCCAAGTAAGGTACTGGTTGGTGGTGAAGCAATTATTCCGTCATTATGGGAACAGCTAGTAGAGACTGATAAAATACAGTTTTATAATGTATATGGTCCTACAGAATGTACGGTTGATGCAACATGCTATCATATCAAAAAAGATAGTAAGAGAGTAACAATTGGGCGTCCATTGCCTAACGTCCAAACTTATGTATTAGATAGTAATAGGTTGCCAGTTCCAGTTGGTGTGATGGGGGAACTTTATATCGGAGGAGTAGGTCTAGCAAAGGGGTACTTGAATCGTCCAGAGTTAACATCCGAACGATTTATTTCTCATCCATTCAAAGAAGGCGAGAGGTTATATAGAACAGGTGATCTTGTGAGATATCTTCCTGATGGTAATATAGACTACTTAGGAAGAATGGATAATCAAGTGAAGATTAGAGGATTTCGAATCGAACTTGGGGAGATTGAGTCGACTTTACAAGAGCATGACTTGGTAAAAGAGGTAGTTGTAATAGTTAGGGAAAATCAGTCGGGAGATAAGAGGTTAGTAGCTTATGTAGTGGGCGAAGGTAGTGTAGAAGAATGGCGAGAGTATCTTAAAACAAAACTGCCAATCCATATGATACCTTCCTACTTTGTCGAAATGAAAGAATTACCGCTAACCATAAATGGAAAGGTTGATCGGAAATCGTTACCTATACCAGATTATCAAGGAATACAAGAAGGCTACGCGGCCCCAAGAAATGAACGTGAACATAAGCTTTCTATCATTTGGGAACGTGTGCTAGGTTCAAAACGTATTGGTATTTATGATAACTTTTTTGAAATTGGTGGAGATTCAATTCTTAGCATTCAGATTGTCTCTCGCGCAAAGCAAGCTGGTTTACAGTTGACACCAAAACAACTATTTGAACACCAAACGATTGCTGAGTTAGCGCAAGTAGTCAAAGAAGAACAAGGTGTACAAGCTGAACAAGGAATTATAACTGGAGAGACGATACTTACACCTATTCAGCAAAGGTTTTTTGCACAAAATCATCCTAATCCACATCATTGGAATCAATCCATGTTCTTTAGAACGAAAGAAAAATTGGACATAGGATCACTGGAAAAGGCAGCGCGTAACCTTCTACTTCATCATGATGCCCTGCGTTTAAGATATGAACGTTTACCTAATGGGACTTGGGAACAGTGGAATGAAGGAATTGAAGAACAATTGATGCTGACTGTCATTTCATTAGACGAAGTGCCGGAAGCGGATTGGCATGAAGTTATTCAAAAAGAGATTAATGTTGCACAAGAAAGATTGAATTTACATGATGGTCCTTTAATGAGAATGGTGTATTTTGATGAAGGTGAGGAGACTGGTCGATTATTTTGGACAATTCATCACTTAGCCGTGGATGGTGTTTCTTGGCGAATTTTATTGGAAGATTTGCAAACAGCATATACGCAAGCGGTCCAAGGGCAAAAAATTCAATTACCTATGAAGAGTACATCTTTTAAAGAATGGTCGGAGAAATTACAACATTACGCTCAAACTGGAATATCAAAAGAAGTGCTACATTACTGGGAGCAGCAGGTTGAACAAGACGTAGTTATACTGCCAGTAGATGGTACTATAAGTAATCCAGTAAGCGCAGTAACTGAGGAAATTACTGTGGTGTTAAACGAGAATGAGACCCGTATGTTATTGCAAGAGACTTTAAGCACTCACCGTGTCCAAATCAATGAAGTATTATTAGCAGCATTGGTACAAGCTACAGCAGCATGTACGGGGCAGCCGATATTAAGCGTAGATTTAGAGGGACATGGTCGAGAAGAGATTATTGAAGATGTTGATTTATCGAGAACCGTGGGATGGTTTACAAGTATTTACCCAGTTCATTTAAATATTACTAATGCTAATACGCCAATTGCAGCATTAAAAGCAGTTAAAGAACAAGTTCGCAAAATTCCTAATAAGGGTGTTGATTATGGGGTGTTGCGTTACATGAACACAACAATGTGTGAGCCATTAAGCTCCCAATATACACCGTCTATTAGTTTTAACTATCTTGGACAATTTGACCAAATGTTTTCTAGCGATGCAATGTTTATTCCAGAGAACGAATTTAAGCGTTTAGATCATGCTGCCGGTTCCAAGCGATCGCATGTAATTGATGTAATTGGGGTTGTAACGGATGGAAAACTTCAGTTCACTTGGGTATACAATGTTGGACAATTTGCCAAATCAACGATTCAAAGTATTGCACAGAATATGCTATATCAACTGAGTAGATTGATTCAATCTTCAGATAGAGAATCTGCACTGACCATTTCGGATTTTGCAATGGCTAATCTTAGCCAAGAAGGTTTGACAAATGTACTAAATAAAATGCATCGTGGAAAGAACAATCAGATTACTGATTTATATCCACTATCACCTTTGCAAGAAGGTATGATCTTCCACACATTGCATGATCAAGGGGATGAACATGTTGCACCGTATATAGTGCAATTGAGTTTTATGATTCAAGGGGAAATGGATATTCCTACTTTTGAGCAGGCGTGGAAATCTGTAATTCAGCGGCATGAAATTTTTCGTACAGCATTTGTTTGGGACGAAATTGAAGAGCCTGTACAAGTGGTGTATGAAAATATCCCATTTAAAGTGAACAAAGAAGACTGGAGTACAATGACAAGTGAAGAGATAGAAGAAAAAAGAAAAGTCTTTTTGGAATTAGATCGAAAACAAGCCTTCCAATTTGATAAAGCACCATTGATGCGGGTAACAGTCATTCAAGAAGGTGAGGAAGAATATCGGATTGTTTGGACACATCACCATATTTTACTGGATGGATGGAGTTTACCATTGGTCTTTAATGAATTACTTACAGTCTATCAGAAGAGAATGAATGGAGAAGCTGTAAAGTTACCTAAATCCTCACCATATAAGAAATATATCCAATGGCTCAGAGAACAAGATAAGGAGCAGGCGGAACAATTTTGGAGAGAGAAGCTAAAAGGTTTTACTGCACCAACTTTACTGGGCTTAGAAAGTAAAGAGGAAGAAAAAGGTTACACAGAGAAGGTTACGTATTTATCAGAAGAGCAGACTCAAGAGTTACAAGGATGGGCGAAACGAAATAAACTTACTTTAAGTACAGTAATTCAAGGTGCATGGGCATATCTCATGAGCCGATATAGTGGAGAAAATGACATTGTCTTTGGTGTAACAAGCTCAGGGCGTTCTACGGAGATTATTGGTGTTGAAAACATCGTAGGTCCTTTCATTACAACGTCACCGACGCGAATTCAATTGATTGATGATATAAAAGTAATAGATTGGTTGCAGAAGTTACAAGAGGAAGAGTTAGAAAGAAGACAATATGAGTATGCTTCTTTGACAGAGATTCAGGGGTGGAGTGAGGTTCCTAGAGGTACACCGCTGTTCAATTGTTTATATGTGTTTGAAAATTATCCAGTGAAAGAAGAATCTTCAGAAAATCTGGAAATTGGTGAATTGAAAGGGGAAGAACAAACCCACTACCCATTAGGATTGGCTGTAGTTCCAGGAATCCAGTTATCGTTAAAGTTAATGTATGACCGTAGTAAGTTTAATAGATTAACCATTGAACGAATGCTGGGTCATTTACACAAAGTGTTAATGCAAATGCTCAAAAACATTGATCAAAATCTATCGGAGCTAGTATATATTACGGAGGCTGAACAAAGAAAGCTATTGGAAGAATGGAATAATAATGCTATATCCTATCCACGTGAGAATGTAATTCATCAACTATTCGAAGAGCAAGTAAATCGTACACCTGACGCGGTGGCAGTGGTAGATGAAAAACAGCAACTAACGTATCGAGAGCTGAATGAAAGAGCTAATCAATTAGCCCATCATTTACAGAAATGTGGAATTGGGACAGAGTCATTAGTTGGCCTCTGCTTTGATCGATCAGTTGAGATGATTGTTGGTCTCATGGGAATTTGGAAGGCTGGAGCAGCCTATGTTCCATTGGATCCATCGAATCCAGAAAGCCGCCTGCAATATATTTTACAAGACACGGGAATTAAAGTGTTAGTTACAAATGAGGTATTACTAGGATGGATACCTAAAGACATCAAGACAGTTTGCCTAGATAGGGACCAAGCAATGCTTTCTCAAGAAAGCAAACTTTCACCAATTTGTGAGGTAACAGGGGAAAACTTAGCGTATGTTATCTATACTTCTGGTTCGACAGGGAATCCAAAGGGGGCTTTAGTACAGCACCATTCTGTAATAAACCTATCCTATGGTTTACAAAAAGAAGTTTTCTCACATGACATACCTAGTAATATGCGCGTCGGTTTGAATGCGTCAATTGCCTTTGATGTATCTATTCAGCAATTACAAATGTTGCTTTATGGTTCAAGTTTATATATTATCCCAAGTGAAGTTCGCACTAATCCGGAACAATTTGTGTCCTATATTAGGGAGAATAAATTGGAAATGTTTGATATGACACCTTCATTACTTCAATTACTTATAGATGGAGGATTGCTAGAAATAAGTGCTGATGTTCATGTACCAAGTAAGATATTAGTCGGTGGTGAAGCAATCATGCCGTCATTATGGGAACAGCTAGTAGAGACCGAAAAAATTGATTTTTATAACGTATACGGTCCTACAGAATGTACGGTTGATGCAACGTGTTATCATATCAAAAAAGATAGTAAGAGAGTAACAATTGGACGTCCGTTGCCGAACGTTCAAACTTATGTATTGGATAAAAATTTGTTACCTGTTCCAGTTGGTGTAACAGGTGAGCTATATATTGGGGGTGCAGGTATAGCGAGAGGATACTTGAATCGCCCAGAATTAACAGCAGAGCGATTTATCCGTCATCCATTTAATGAAGAAGAACGTTTATATCGTACGGGAGATTTGGTTCGTTATTTACCTGATGGTAATTTAGATTACTTGAGAAGAATTGATAATCAAGTGAAAATTAGGGGCTTTCGTATTGAACTTGAAGAGATTGAAGCGAGTATAGAGAGGCATCCATTGGTAAAAGAAGCAGTAGTTTTGGTAACAGAGGATAAATTAGGAGAGCAGAGATTGGTTGCTTATGTAGTTGGAGATGGTAGTATGCATGAGTGGCGTGAATATCTCAAGACACAAGTACCAAATTATATGGTTCCCGCTCACTTTATTAAGGTAGACGAGATTCCTCTTACAACAAATGGAAAAGTTGATCGAAAGGCATTGAACAATTTAACTATTCATAGAGAAAATAACTTCTCTACACCAATCATTCCAAGGGATGAAATTGAATATCAGTTGATTGAAATCTGGCAGGATGTGTTACAGATAGAAGATGTCTATGTAAATGATGATTTCTTTAATAGAGGAGGACACTCTCTCCTTGTAATTAAATTAGTTTCAAAAATTAAGGAGAAGTTTGGAAAAGAGATTAAGGTGTCTACATTGATTAAGAATCCAACAGTGGAAGGAATCGCATGCCTTATTCGTGATAAGCATGATATGACGAAATCAGTAGTAGCGCTAGTTCCACTACAAGAATCAGAGAAAAGACCTTTCTTCTGCGTTCATCCGTTTATGGGGAATGTATTCTGTTACATTCAACTAGCAAGATTACTTAAGAACCATTGTTCATTTTATGGTTTACAGAATCCTCTTATAGAAAAGAAAGAAATTGACGAGTTGACCTTGCCGGAAGTAATTCAATTTTACATCGAAGAAATAAAAAGTGTTCAGCCAGAAGGTCCATATCGTCTTGGAGGATGGTCTTTAGGCGGTGCAATTGCTTATAAAGTCGCAACTGTACTAAGGAGTCAAGGTGAGGAAGTTGAGTTGTTGGTACTAATGGATACAAAAGTACCATCAGAGCAGGATTATAAAACAAGAGAAGAAATGCTCTCATATATATATGAACATTTCATTCCTAGAGATTTTACTGAGCAGGAAGAAGGCCTCATCCATAAACAAGATATGCTTGTGGAGCGATTAATTATGGAAGGAGTACTCCCGCCAGATGCAGATCTTATGAATTTAAAGCAAGTTATCAATGCTCATAGGAAATGCCTGAACTTAATGGCAGAGAATGATTTGATACCATACTTTGGAAAAGTTATCTACGTTAGTGCTGAGGAAGGAAAAGAGTTGTTTACAGATTGGGGACCTTTATTAAAAGGAAGAGTAAATATGTATTCTGTTTCTGGATCACATGAAGAGATAGTGGATTCACCTGCAGTTGAAAAAATAGCTATTTATGTACTAAATGAATTTGAAGGAATAAAAGAAACATCCCTTTCATTAACGGAAAAGTAGAGAGCACAAAAGATGTAACGCTTATGAATGAAAAGGGCAGCCCAATAACTGCAAACAAGTGTAGGCAATGATGAATATATCAAGAGCATTATTTTTTAAGGGGATAGTGCAAAAATTACTTGATAGATACATATAAACCTATATGAGTTGCTCAAAGTATGATGTAAATGCTCTGAATTCTTTGTAATAGAAGAGAATACCTTGATGATATAACTGAGGAAAGGTGTATATTTTCATTGATATGTAAATATGCACCTTTCCTATTGTATATGAAAGTTAATAAAGTTAATTTGAATTTCTGTAACGTACATAAATGAAACCATTCTTTAAAAAAGGACGTGATTTATCATACAAATTCACGCTGTGAAAATACCAAAGAATATTGAAAGTCATTTGTTTAAGAAACTTAGTAACTTGGTTTCAAATGGGAAGAAAGAGCGAATGAAGCGATTATTAAATTCATGCGACATTAATAGGACCCTGATAGGGGATTTACTAATCCGATCTCTAATCTGCCAAAAGTATAAAATTAATAATGAAGAAATTAAATTTATATATAATGAGTATGGAAAACCTTTTGTTGAAAACTTTTCTGACTTTCATTTTAATGTGTCTCATTCAGGAGAATGGGTGGTTTGTACTACTGCTAATTTTAATGTGGGTATTGATATAGAAAAAGTTTCAGAAATAGAGGCTTTTAAATTAGCAAAAGAATTTTTTTCAGCGGAAGAATTTTATGATATATCTAATATGAATTCTGATGAACAAATTAATTATTTTTATGATTTATGGACATTAAAAGAAAGCTATATAAAAACGATTGGAAAAGGGCTTTATACCCCATTAAATTCATTCTCTATAAAAAAAGAATCACGAACTTCAATTTCATACAAGCATATACCTAAAAACTTTTACTTTAAACAATATAACATTGATCCAAATTATAAGTTATCTGCTTGTGCAACAAGAGATGAATTTCCGCAAGAGATAATAATTAAAGACATTTATACAATTTGCCAAACTATATACAAATTTGAAAGTAAGGAGAAAATCAATGCAGAAGACTAAACTTTTTTGCTTTCCACATGCTGGGGGATCTGCGTTTAACTACGCAAAATGGAAAAATTACTTTAATCCATATATTGAAGTAGTCCCGATAGAATTAGCTGGCAGAGGATATAGAATTGAAGAAAGCTTGTACCAAGGTATGGAAGAGGCCGTAAATGATGCCTACACTAGTATAGTTAAGCAAATAGATGCTTCGCCGTACATTCTATTCGGGCATAGCATGGGGAGTTTGATTGCCTATGAAGTAGCCAGGAAAATACAGGATTCTAATAACGAATTACCTGAATTTCTTGTTTTGTCCGGTAGAAACCATCCAAATAGTAAAATAAAAAATATCCGATATAATCTTCCTAATGAACAATTTAAAAGAGAAGTTATTGCAATGGGAGGTACACCATCTGGGGTACTTCAATCAGAAGAATTAATGGAGATTTTTCTCCCTATTTTAAGAGCAGATTTTAAGATTGTCGAGACATACATTCATGATAATAATATACAACCATGTGATATTGATTTTCTTATATTTAATGGGAAAAATGATGAATTTACTACATATGATCAAGTAATAAAATGGAAGCAATATACAAGTAAAACGTGTACTTTTCATTCTTTTGAAGGTAGTCATTTCTTTCTAAATGAAAATATTGAAGAAATAGCAAAGAGTATTATAGGAAAGTTAAATTCTAAAAGATTATCAACTAGTTTTTAGAGGTTTTCTTTCATCATCAGACAGTCGTTGGATAACTGGTGAGTTAATTGATGCAATTTGTGGATCTTGCTTATAATGCTAATTGTAAGTATTATGTACTTTAAAACCAAAACTTTCTCAATTTAATGTTGAGAAAGTTTTGGTTTTTATTATTCTAGTAGTAATCACTTTTTAAAGTTATAGAAATTTAAAAATAAAGTATTGTATACATGTAAGTATGATTAAAAATGAAAAGTTGTAAATGCTAAATTTAATTAAATACGCCTTACTCTCTTTAACATTGGCCTGAATGAATAGTTTATAGGAGATTACACTGGCTAAAGATGCGATAATTGTTCCAAGCCCTCCAATATTTACTCCTAGTAATAAAGCTTTCCAATCAGAAGTAAAGTTTGATAGAAGAATTGAAGTAGGAAAATTGCTAATCAATTGACTCAAAAATATGGAACTAAAGAAGACTGAAGTATCTCCTCTTAAATTAGCGCGAGCAAATGTCTCCAGCGCATCCGAATGGGAAATGTTTCCGATAAAAATAAAAAAACCGACAAAGGTTATTAGAAGAAAGTAATCGATCTTAAAAAGTAAGTTTCTATCTAACGTAAATGCAGCTATCAATGTGACTATTAGCGCAATGTAATAATTAATGACACCAAAAATAGATGCAATGATAGTGATAAGTATCAAAATCCAGACGGTAGCTTTTTTTCGATTTTTCACGGTAATTACAGGTAGTTCTATTTTCAAATCTGTTTTTTGAAGTTTTTGAGTAAATATAAATAACAAACTGATTCCAAGTACAGCTAAAAGCAGGATTGAACCTAAAAATGGGATGAGCTTAATTCCATAGTAAGAATATAGATATAAATTTTGTGGGTTTCCCATAGGCATCAAGCTACTGCCGATGTTTGCCGCAATTGTCTGCAGGATGATTGTATCCATCATGTTCATTTTTGTTTTTTTACTAATGACAAGTGTTATTGGTACAAAAGTGAGGAGGGCGACATCATTTGTTACAACCATGGAGCAAATAAAGCATAACAAAATTAGAATAATAGATATTGACCTGCTGTTATTGCATTTATTTAAAATCACAACGGCAAGTTTGTCTAATATCTTTAGCTGTTCAAAGGCCTTAATGGCCACCATTAGATTAAATAAGCTAATTAACACTTCAAAGTTAATATATTCGATCTTTGGTGAATGTATTAAGCAGCTTACAATTGCTAGTATCAGTGAAATGGTAAGTATTAAATCCTTTTTTAAAAATTTGAATTTCATAAGGAGTCTTTTTTTATTTTGAACGAATACTATTTCTTTCACAATACACCACCTGTAATCTATGTTAGTAGAATGAAACGCAAGGGAAATATATATTTAATAATAGATATTCAACAAATCTTCTTATATTGCAATAAAAGTAATAGCTTTTCTTATCAATTGGTTGTTCTAACATTTGAAACTTAAATGGAATAATATTAATAACGTTTTCAAAAAATAATAATATGAGTAGTTTTTTATTTGTGGAGCTGTTAAAAACATATTTTGATTAACTCGATATTGCTAGAAAAGAGAATGTCATAAGGTCCTAAATAAGAGTTTTGTAATGTTTCATCTTTTCAACAAAATCCTTTTTGCGTAGTGACTTTAATGTTGTAAATATGTGCAATATAGACGAATCCCACTAGGGGGATTGATTGAGAAAACAAATGTTTTTTGTATGATACCATAAATAAATTAAATGTTTTATTTTTTAAATATTCTTACAATAACCTATCGATTCTTGATTTCAAATACTTTATATGAAGTTCTAAAAGAGAAAAAGTATGCATGTTTTTATGAAGAAAATAGAGGCTTGTCAAAGATTAGGTAGAACGGAATCCGCGACGTTTGGATACTGTATAAAATTTACAAAATCTCACTGTTTTTTAGATGAAAAAACTTAAAATATTTTTTGTTTTTATAAAAATCTGTACTTTTTCGTAACATTCTGTACTTTTAATTATAAATTAAAGACAAGGTTCTCTTAGTTGAGGTTTGAAAGCGCTTTATAGTTTTTCCTATGAATTTTTTACCTAGCCTATTTTTGAGATTAGTAGTGAGAAAGGAGATATTTCCATGTTCTTAAGAAAATTAACAAAAAACCAGTTAATCACTATTGATTATTATGATTTAAATGTAAATCACCGGTAAACAAAACAAACATAATGGTACAACAACATGAGTGGATAAGAATATTAGTTTTGCAGAAGGGGATAGAGCATCGTGTGTATAAATGATAAGTTTTTCGAAAATTCAGTTTTATAGTTACATCTTGTGATATTTTTTGCTTAAACAGGCCAATCCTATTAATATAGAAAATTTTTATCCTTGTTGTATTTGAATATGAATGAGGTATTTATGCCAAGGAATATAGGTGATTTTATATAGATTATGATAGATAAATTTTTGGTATGGAGTGATAATATGGAAAGATTTTTTGTAGATTTAGTCGGATCAACGAACGATTTTTTATGGTCTAAATTGTTAATTGTTATGCTTGTTATTTGCGGAATTTATTTTACATTTAAATTGAATTTTGTACAGTTTCGAATGTTAAAAGAGATGGTCCGTGTATTAATGGAGGGAAAAAGTGGTTCTAAAGATCAAATCTCCCCTTTTCAAGCGTTTTGTATTGGTATGGCAGCTCGCGTTGGAACAGGGAATATTACAGGAATTGCGATTGCGATTGCATTAGGTGGTCCTGGAGCTGTATTTTGGATGTGGATTATTTCTATTATTAGCTCGGCCTCCAGTTTTGTCGAAAGCACATTAGCACAGATATATAAAGTAAAAGATAAAACTGGTTTCCGCGGTGGTCCATCCTATTATATGGAAAAAGGGTTGAATAAACGTTGGATGGGAGTATTATTCTCTATTTTAATCACAATTACTTTTGGTCTTGTATTCAATTCAGTACAATCAAATACAGTTACAATTGCTTTTCAAAACTCATTTGGTACAGATCGTCTAACAGTTGGGATAATCATGGCCATTGCTTTCGCTGCGATTATTTTTGGTGGTGTAAAACGTATTGCAAAAATGGCTGAATACAAGGTGGTATTTTTAGCGGTATTATACATTGGAGTTGCATTATTTGTTGTAGTTACCAACATATCAAAAATGCCGGAAGTTCTTTCTCTTATTGTTCAAAACGCATTTGGTTTTAAACAAATAGCAGGCGGTTCAATTGGTGCAGCACTTATGAATGGAGTTAAACGTGGTTTATTTTCAAATGAAGCTGGTATGGGAAGTGCACCAAACGTTGCCGCAACAGCAACAACAAGTCATCCGGTGAAACAAGGACTGATTCAAGCATTTGGTGTATTAACGGATACACTGATCATTTGTACTAGCACTGCCTTTATTATTTTGCTGTCTGATGCATATAAACAACCGGGGTTAAATGGTATTGCACTTACACAAGCAGCATTAAGTGAACACATAGGTCCTTGGGCATCGGGTTGTCTTGCTATCTTTGTTTTTTTATTTGGATTTGGTGCGTTAATTGGCAACTATTATTATGGTGAAACAAATATTCGCTTCTTACATACAAGTAAAGTGTGGTTAATGATATACAGAATAAGTGTGTTGGCTATGATTGTATTTGGTTCTGTTGCAAAGATTCAAATTGTATGGGATTTAGCGGACTTATTTATGGGCTTTATGGTTATTATTAATTTAATTGCTATTACCTTACTTTCAAAAGTAGCATTTGCGGCGTTACAAGATTATATAAACCAGAAAAAAGCTGGTAAAGATCCTATTTTTTATAAAGAAAACATTAAAGGACTTGAAAATATTGAATGTTGGGATAGTTATGAGAAAACTTCAAAAAAGAAAAGTGTGTAATAAGAAGGATATTCAGACTGCAATATGTCTGAATATTTTTCTTGGTTCTAGTGCAAATAGTATTGATTATAGTAAAGAAAAAATCATTCTATATAAAGTTAATAGTACGGGGGAATATGATTAAATGATAAAGGATTCTAGCGTTCAAGTTGAGGGTCAAGAAAAAGTTTGCTTAGATCAATGGGTAGCACATTATCGAACGTATGCTGCTAAGGGACGAAGCGCCAGTTATATTCCTGCTCTGGGGGAAATAAATGTATCGCAGTTAGGTATTTGTATAGTAAAGCCAGATGGAACAATGATAAAATCAGGAGATTGGGAGATACCTTTCACATTACAAAGTATATCAAAAGTAATCGGTTTTATAGCCGCTTGTTTAAGTCGCGGTATTTCTTATGTATTAGAACGAGTTGACGTAGAGCCAACTGGAGATGCCTTTAATTCAATTATTCGTTTAGAGATACATAAACCAGGAAAACCTTTTAATCCTATGATTAATGCTGGAGCAATTACGATAGCTTCACTTTTGCCAGGGACTTCGGTGCAAGAAAAATTAGAATCTCTATACGTATTAATTGAAAAAATGATAGAGAAGCGTCCCGCTATTAATGAAATAGTATTTCAATCAGAATGGGAAACGGCTCATCGTAATAGAGCATTAGCATACTATTTAAAGGAGAATGGTTTTCTAGAATCAGATGTGGAGGAGACACTAGAGGTTTACCTAAAACAATGTTCGATTGAAATAAATACAGAAGATATTGCCTTAATAGGGCTTATACTAGCACATGATGGATATCATCCTATTCGCAAAGAACAAGTGCTCCCTAAAGAAGTAGCTAGGTTAACAAAAGCTTTAATGCTTACTTGTGGAATGTACAATGCTTCCGGAAAATTTGCTGCTTTCATTGGATTACCAGCTAAGAGTGGGGTATCCGGCGGAATTATGACACTTGTTCCCTCAAAATCTAGGAAGGATTTATCGTTTCAAGATGGATGTGGTATTGGTATTTACGGACCAGCCATTGATGAGTATGGGAATAGTTTACCAGGAATTATGTTGTTAGAACATATTGCAAAAGAATGGGATTTAAGTATATTTTAAAAAGGAGCACAGATATTTTGGTGTTAGAGCGAGTCCAAAAGTGTTCAGACCTTATATTGTGTCTGAACATTTTTGAGTTATAAAGTATCTTTCTAAAGTAGAAGAGTGTAATGAATACTCACAATCTATAATGCTTTCGTTTATAACTTATTTATCAGTTTTTGAAAAAAATAGAGTAAGTATTGTATTAATGCAAATAGGTTTGTATACTGACTGTTAGGCGAAAGTGAGAAGTGATTATTTTGAATCTTAGTAATTTAGTAAAAAAAGACATCTATATTCTCGTTTTAATGATACTTACAGTACCCTTAGTAGGTGAAATAAAGTCATTTCCCTTAAATGAAACATTTAGAATGAGCTTTGGTGCACCAACATTTTTCTTTTTTTTGTTATTGTTTCGACGAGTTCCAGCATTTTTACCGGGTTTTTTAACAGCGATAGTCGTGGTAGTATTTCGTATCTCAATGGATGTCATTATAAAGGAAAATATGGATTGGCTAGCCGCTTTTCATACTCACTATCCTAGTTTTTTCTTTTATTTTACTTATTCGTATCTCTTTCATTTAGCAAAAATCAAACGTTTTTATCATCAACCACTAATGATTGGTTTTATTGGTTGCATGATTGAAATACTGTCAGACTGTGTGGAATTAATGATTCAATATTTCGTATTAAAAACATCGATCACATCCGAGGCAATAAATGAGATCATTGTTATCGCATGTTCCCATAGTTTTATAGTTCTAAGCTTTTTCAATATGATGAAATTGTATGAAGCACAATCAAGGGAGCGACATATAAAGAAACAAAATGAACATATGCTCATGCTCATCTCTAATTTATATGAAGATGCTGTTCATTTAAAAAAAACATTACAAGATGCTGAGAATATAACAAAAAAATCCTATGATTTATATAAAACTTTGGACTCTTTTGAGCATAAACAGATGGATTTTCAGTTTGAGGATTTAAGGCAACAGGCATTACAAATTGCTGGTGAGGTCCATGACGTTAAAAAGGATAACCAACGTATTTTTGCGGGACTTTCAAAATTAATTTCAGATGAAAGTTTTACAGATTATATGTCTGTACATGAACTAGTAAATATCATTATACGGGCAAATACGAAATATGCACAGTTGTTAGAGAAAGATATCCAATTTGTGTATAAAATTGATGGTGTGCATCCTCATTATCATATTTATACAATCTTATCTATTATAAATAATATCGTTACAAACGCTGTAGAAGCTATCCAAGGTATGGGAACCATCACAATTGACATTAATAAAGACCACCATTTTGTTGAATTTCAAATAGGCGATAATGGTCCTGGTATTTCTTCAAAATATAAAGATTCAATTTTTGAGCCTGGGTTTACTTCTAAATATGATGATTTAGGCAATCCATCGACAGGTATCGGATTATCGTATGTTAAAGAAATGGTCGCACAACTTGAAGGTGATGTTACGCTTGAGGACAGAACCGAAGGAAAAGGATCAATTTTTATAATTAAATTAGGGATTGATCATATAATTTCGAAAGGGTGATTCTATGTATTTTTATATAGTAGATGATGAAAAAGCGGTTCGCTCAATGTTGGCTCAAATTATCGAGGATGAAGATCTTGGGGAGGTTATAGGAGAAGCTGAGGATGGTTTATCTTTAGAGCAACAAATGGTAATCCTTAAAAATATAGACATTTTATTTATCGATTTGTTAATGCCGAATCAAGATGGAATAAAAACAATTCGTCAAATAAAGCCTTCGTTTAAAGGGAAAATCATCATGGTCTCTCAAGTAGAATCAAAAGAATTAATTGCTGAGGCTTATTCGCTTGGTGTTGAATACTATATTATTAAGCCAATTAACCGGATTGAAGTATTAACAGTTGTTCGGAAAGTCATTGAACGAATTCGTTTGGAAAAATCAATAAAAAACATTCAAGAATCGCTTAATATGGTACTAAAATTGGATAGTAATTCAAGTGTGCAAGAAAAATACCGTAATGAAAAACATTTAAATACTTTCAATCATTTTCAAAATTCCATTCATTTTCTTTTGTCTGAATTAGGAATAGCCAGTGAAAGTGGAAGTAAAGATTTAATGGATATGCTAGATTATTTATATAAATATGAACAAGATAACACGTTGGAACAAGGCTTTCCCTCACTAAAAGAGATTTTTATGAATTTGGCTCAAAAAAAACTTGGGGATTCAGCTGAAGATGCCGAATTAAAAAGGTTCATAGAAGCTTCCAAACAACGGATTCGGAGAGCAATTTATCAATCATTAAACCATTTAGCATCCCTTGGACTTACTGATTTTTTAAACCCGAAGTTCGAAAATTATGCTTCTAGATTTTTTGATTTTACTACCGTAAGGAGAAAGATGACAGAATTGAATAATGAACCAACATTACCTGCTCGTATTGATACGAAAAAATTTATTCAAGTTCTTTATTTTGAAGCAAAACGAATACACCTGGAGTTAAGATGATAAACTCTTGCTAATAATTATTTTCAATTGATAGATTGATAATAATTTTTCTTTTTATTCTCTTTTATTTCATATTAGTTTTAAAATCAGAAAATTCCGTATCGATTCGGTAGAAGTGTATGAACTTAGAACAAAAGAATATGTATTTTTATTTTTTTAAACATTAATATTCATTAAAAAAACGAGTATTTTCACAATAAAATATAAATACATAGTAAGTTGAATTTAAAAAAAGATGCTATCTTCTAGCATCTTTTTTTCTTTAAGAGGAAATATCATTGATCCTTATATTATTTGAAATTCAAATGCGGGCATATAAATAAGGGAAAAGGAGATAATATTTAACAAATTATAATTGGAAATGGTATTTTAGGTCAGAAATGTTTTTATACTAATTAGGTTATTGGTACTAAATAAGCATAATGTCTCGCTTTTCTGCTCTTTAATCTTATAGTTATTTTTTATTAAGTACATATCGTTTTTTAAAAATCTCAATCCTAGCAGAGTATATAAATTGGGTGATAAAAATGTGGAACGTAATTACTTCTTATCTTCCAGATTGGAAAGTCTTTGTACAAGCTTTTATCTTGTTTTTAATTCCGTATACTATCTCAAGATTTTTTCATTGGGTTCGTATGGCAGAGAAAGAGTGGGAAGAATGAGTTGGTGGAAGTCAAGAGACAAACAAGTGAAAAAAAATAATATTCAAAGTAAAACGAAACAAGATCATAAACCATCTCAAAATGCAAACGTTCATTTCACAAATGATTTTGCCTCTAACTTAGAACTTATAAAGCAACAAATCGGACATAATTCTGATGTTCGCTTTCGGAAGTTTAATATTGGACGCACAGATATTCAAGCTGGGATCGTTTTTGTTGATGGTCTATCAGATAAAGAGATGATTGACAAACATATTATGAAATTACTAATGGATGATTTTTCTGATGAATATAAAAATGAATCTTCTTATGTGGAGGGGACTGTTTCAAAAGAATATATTAAAAATAAAGTTCTTACAATTAGTGAAGTAGCAGAAGTCCATTACATAAAAGATTTAATACCCAAAGTATTGATAGGTTCAACAGCTCTTTTAATTGATGGTTTAGCAGATGTGTTTATTCTTGGTACAACAAAAGCAAATAAACGAAACATTGAAGAACCAGTATCGGAGGCATTAGTCAGAGGGCCACGGGTCGGTTTTACTGAAGTATTAAGTGATAATACCTCACTTTTGCGACGACACTGTGCGGATGAGAGCTTATCATTAGTAAAGCTACCAGTAGGAGAACGTGCAAAGAAAGAGTTAGTCGTCGCATTTATTAAAGATCTTGCTAGTACAGAATTGGTGGATGAAATAAAAAACAGAATTCAGAAAATTGACATAGACAGTGTACTCGAATCTGGTTATATAGAGCAACTCATTGAAGATAATTATCTCAGTCCCTTTCCGCAGATTCAAAATACAGAACGACCTGATCGTGTTATTAGTGCTTTGATGGAAGGTCGAGTAGCTATTTTGTTAGATGGAACACCATTTGTTTTAATTGCTCCAGTTACATTTAGCATGCTGCTGCAATCACCAGAAGATTATTATGAAAGGTGGCTTCCTGGTACGCTTCTCCGCTTATTACGCTTCATGACAGCTTTTGTTTCATTATTTGCTCCAGCACTGTATATTTCTTTTATTTCATTTCATCCAGGATTAATTCCCACTAAGCTCGCTATTTCTATTATCGGATCGCGAGAAGGAGTTCCTTTTCCCGCTTTAATAGAAGCGTTAATTATGGAAGTAGCTATCGAAGTTTTGCGAGAAGCAGGTTTACGTCTGCCTAAACCGATTGGACCTGCAATGGGAATTGTGGGCGGTTTAATAATTGGTCAGGCTGCCGTAGAAGCAGGAATTGTTAGTCCAATAATGGTTATCGTTGTTGCGGTAACAGCTATTTCTTCTTTTACTATTCCGCAATATAGTGTGGGAATTACGTTACGCATTCTTCGTTTTGTAGCTATGTTTTGTGCTGCGATATTTGGCTTGTATGGTGTTATTCTCTTCTTTCTTTTACTTTGCAGTCATTTAGTGAAACTGAAAAGTTTTGGCGTTCCTTATACTAGCCCTGCTGTTCCGTATCGATTTAGTGACTGGAAAGATTTTATGGTTCGCATGCCATTAAAAATAATGAGACGTCGACCGAAAATAATGCATACAAAAAAAACTATCCGCAAAAGGTAGCTGATGACGAAAGGAAGTGGCCTTCAGTGATTGCTAAACCTAAAGACCGAATAACAACTTCACAAGCAGTTGTTATTATTGTAAATTACATACTTGGGACAGGAATTCTCACTTTGCCCAGAGCATCTGTGGAAAAAGTGAAAACACCAGATGTATGGCTAAGTGTGATATTAGGTGGAATATTGGCAATGGTTTCAGGAGTAATTATGGTCAAATTAAGTCAGCAGTTTCCAGAAAAAACATTTTACCAATACAGTCAAGATATTGTAGGGAAATGGATAGGCAGATTGCTTAGTTTTCTTATTATAGGGTATTTTCTTACAACTTCAGCATTTCAAATTCGTTCAATGGCAGAAGTAATAAGCTTTTTTTTGCTCGAAGGAACCCCCACATGGGCTATTGTTATGCCTTTTATGTGGATAGGTCTCTATTTGATTATGGGTGGTATTAATTCAATTGCACGGATGTTTGAAATAATATTTCCTATTACTATTTTTATTTTTTTAATCATTTCCTTTATGAGTATCGGAATATTCGAGATAGATAATCTCCGTCCCGTATTAGGTTTGGGAATTAAACCAGTGTTAGATGGGATAAAAACAACGTCTCTCGCATATACAGGTCCTGAAATTATGTTAATTCTTTTGGTATTTATGGAACAACGAAAGAAAGCAGTAAAAGCTATTTTAGTTGGAATTTCTATTCCGTTAATCTTTTATGTAATAACTGTTGTAATGGTCATTGGTGCATTATCAATTGATGGGGTTGTAACAAGAACATGGCCGACAATTGACCTTATGCGCAGTTTTGAAATTTCTGGTTTGATATTTGAACGTTTTGAATCTTTACTGCTTGTAATATGGATTATGCAAATATTTGCTACCTATACGATTAGTTATTATGCAGCTGCATTAGGATTAGCGCAACTCTTTAAAAAGAGTATTCATCCGTTTATTTTTGCTTTGATTCCAATCATTTACATCATTTCTATGACTTCGAAAAATATAAATGACTTGCTTAAATTGGGGGATATGCTCGGTAATGCTGCTTTATTTTTATTTGGTTTACTGCCACTGCTTCTTCTTATTATTACGCGATTAAAAGGAGGAGTAGTGTGAAACATAAATTTAATTATATGCGGTTCTATTTGGCTTTGTTAGGGACGCTTTTGCTTCTATTTTTAACCGGATGTTGGAGCAGTAAAGAAGTAGAAGAGTTGAGTTTAACTGCAGGTATAGCACTAGATAAAGGGAAGGATTCAACAATTGAGAAGGAGGATGAGGAAGGAGGTTATCCTAAAAGAAATCTTATAACAGCTACTTATCAAATTGTTAGTTCGCAAGCACAAAGTAAAGGAAATGGACAACAAAAACGTTATATAAATGTTTCTGAGACCGGTGATTCCATTCATCAAATTGTTCGTGAGTTTTCATTGAAAAGAGAGAGCACAATGTTCAGCCCACATTTAAAAAATATTGTTATTAGCGATAGTCTTGTACGTACATACAGTTTAGAACAATTACTTGAACAGTATCTCCGTGACAATGAAGTTCGGCTTAGCTGTATGCTCTTAATTAGCAAGGGTCTAGCGAAGGAGGTACTGGAATCAAACAAAAAAGGAGAAATCCCAGCATTTCGTTTGTCTGGAATTGCAGATAATAGAAATAGAACAACAAGGATTTTACCCCCTGTATCGCTCGCTAAATTGGAAGGAAAGATGCGGTCAGGGTCCAGTTTTCTTTTGCAAAATGTAATCTCGATAAATGGGGAAACAAAATTTGCAGGAGCTGCTGTAATTAAAGGGAAGACAAAAAAGTTGATGGGCTTTTTAAATGAACAGGAATTGGAAGGAGTAGTATGGATAAACGGAAAAAGGAATGGTGGTGTGGTAAAAACTTTTGATAAAGAATCAAAGAAACTCATTATATACGAAATAAAGTCAATAAAAAGCAAAATCATACCACATGTTAACGGAAATAATATTTCCTTTGATGTAAACATTGAATCAGAAGGGCGTTTGTCTGAAAATTGGATGCAATCAGGAAAAGATTTTGAAAATGAATTTTTGAAAAGGGAAGAAAAAGCTATTGAAAAAGAAGTAAAGCACTTAGTACATCATGTTACAAAAAAAATACAAAAAGAATACCAAGTCGATATTGTGGGTTTTGGCAACCAATTAAGAATTAAACACCCGAGAACATGGGAGAAAGTCAAAAAAAATTGGGATCAAACATTTAGTAAGGTACCGATTAAATATCATATAAATGTAACTATACAAGATTATGGAGCGTCAAGTTTAAAACGGTGAGATACCTTAATTGAAATTATATTTGCATCAAAACAAAAAGTTACAAAAATTTTAATTTAAAAATTTTTGTAACTTTTTGTTTTTTTATGTCCTTCTTATTATAGATTAAAGAAATGATTTTATCCCGCTATTTGTCGGGCAGTAAGACTCCCACCTCAAAATTCAGCGAAAGCAAAGAAGTTATTAGAGGTATATGTAAGCTCTATATAGGAAGGAGAATTTTGAAATTCTATTGATAAACCAAGTAATTGTAATAGCCCTTATTTAGAATAATAATTTCAAAATCAATAAAATTTAGAGTAGAAGGAGCAAGAGCAAATTATTATGAATAAACAAATAGGATTCATCGGATGTGGAAACATGGGTATTGCTATGATAGGTGGGATGATAAAAAAAAATATAGTTTCTCCAGATCAAATAATTTGTTCAGATTTAAACGTCATTAATTTAAAAAATGCTAGTAATGAATATGGCATAACTATAACTACTAACAACAATGAAGTCGCTAACAGTGCTGACATTTTAATTTTATCAATCAAACCAGATTTATACTCATCGGTAATTAACCAAATAAAAGATCAAATAAAAAATGATGTAATCATTGTAACTATTGCTGCAGGAAAAAGTATTAAGAGCACTGAGAATGAATTTGGTAGAAAGTTAAAAGTTGTTAGAGTAATGCCTAATACACCGGCACTTGTTGGAGAAGGAATGTCTGCGTTATGTTTTAATGAAATGGTTACAGAAAAAGATATAAAAGAGGTACTGAACATATTTAATATTTTCGGCCAGACGGAGGTCATAAATGAAAAACTAATGGATGTTGTTACATCTATTAGTGGTTCTTCTCCAGCATATGTGTATATGTTTATAGAAGCCATGGCAGATGCTGCTGTACTTGGCGGTATGCCGAGAAAACAAGCTTATAAATTTGCGGCTCAGGCTGTATTAGGTTCTGCAAAAATGGTATTGGAAACAGGAATACATCCAGGTGAATTGAAGGATATGGTTTGTTCTCCAGGTGGAACGACGATAGAAGCTGTAGTAACGCTAGAAGAAAAAGGTTTAAGAACAGCTATCATTTCAGCTATGAAACGTTGTACGCAAAAATCTATGGAAATGTCTAGTTTAACTAGTAAGTGAGAAGCGAATTTATATAATATTTCAAATCTATTTAATGTAAAAGAAATATTATGAGGCTAGTTAATAACTAAGTAAATTTATATACAACACTAAAGAGAAAAACAAACCTTATTTTAAAGGGGATACAGAAAATATGAGTAATTTACTAAAAAAGAAATCCGTTACACAATTGTTAGAGCATAATCAAAGCAAGACTTTAACGAAAACATTAGGAGCATTTGATTTAATTATGTTAGGGATAGGCTCGATAGTTGGAACAGGGGTTCTTGTGTTAACTGGATTAGTAGCAGCAAGAGATGCTGGTCCAGCAGTTATTTTTTCATTTGTACTTGCAGCAATTATATGTGGATTTATAGCATTATGTTACGCAGAAATTGCTTCCACACTCCCGGCATCTGGTAGTGTATATACGTACTCATATGCAACAATTGGTGAGTTTGTTGCTCATCTAGTAGGTTGGTCATTGCTGTTAATATATATTGTGGCAACAGCGGCTGTCGCTGCTGGATGGACAGGCTATTTCCACAATTTAATAAAGGGGTTTGGATTAGAGATACCTAAAGCTCTAGTAACGATTCCTTCGCATGGTGGTATTGTGAATCTACCAGCAGTAATCATTACATTGATATTAGCATGGATGTTATCCCGTGGTACGAGGGAAAGCAAACGAATCAATAATATAATGGTATTGATTAAAATTGGAATGATTTTGTTGTTTATTACGGTTGGTATATTCTATGTAAAACCAATGAACTGGATACCAATTGCACCATACGGTTTAAGTGGAGTTTTTACGGGTGGAGCAGCTATTTTATTCGCTTTTACGGGTTTTGATATATTAGCAACTTCAGCAGAAGAAGTAAAAGATCCGAAACGTAATCTTCCGATCGGTATTATTGCATCATTAATCATATGTACAATTATTTATGTTATGGTATGCCTTGTTATGACAGGAATGGTTTCCTATAAAGAATTAAATGTTCCTGAGGCGATGGCTTATGTAATGGAAGTTGTAGGACAAGGAAAAGTCGCTGGTGCAATTGCTGCAGGTGCTGTAATTGGCCTTATGGCTGTTATTTTTTCCAATATGTATGCGGCAACACGAGTATTCTTTGCAATGAGTCGTGATGGATTGTTACCGAAATCATTTGCGAAAGTTAATAAGAAAACTGGAGCACCCACTTTTATAACTGGATTGGCAGGAATAGGGAGCTCTTTAATAGCTGGGTTTATTGATTTGAAAGAATTAGTTAATTTAGTTAATATCGGTAGTTTGGTGACGTTTGCGTTAGTTTGTCTATCAGTTATTATCCTTCGTAAATCACACCCAAATTTAAAACGTGGATTTATGGTACCTTTTGTACCTGTATTACCATGCGTTGCAATTGTATGCTGTGTGTTTTTAATGCTAAATTTACCGTTAAGGACATGGGTGTACTTTAGTATTTGGATTACTATTGGGGTAGTAGTATATTTCCTTTATTCGATAAAACACAGTAATTTAAATGAGGAAACGATCTCGAAATTACATGATAAAATTGCGAGATAATAACGATCGAAAATTTTATTAATAATCATATTGATAGTTGAGTAACATAGAAACAGTTTTTTGACATTTAGCAAGAGATAAAATAAGAGATGCTAGGGCAGCTAAGTACTTTTTTAGAAACCTTGCTTGTTTTTTACGATTTAAAACTGCTAAGGAGAGAGAAGTATGAGTGAATTGCATTTTATGAGTATAGAAGAATTGGATAATAAATTGAAAAAATCTGACAGTGGTATTTATTTCATTAAAGACTATAATGACAATATTATTTATGTAGGCAAGGCTTTTAGTATAAAAAGTAGAGTATTAGCTCATTTTAATAGTTATTCCAATATTGAGGAATATGTACATTTATTTAATAAAGTAGCGTATCTCATTGAAGATAGTTTGTTAAAACGCTCATTGTTACAAGTTACTTACATGATTAAATATAAACCAGTATTAAACAAAGAAGTACAAAAAGAATTCCCAGAGTTGTATACTCAATACATTAAGCAGACAAATAAAAAATCTATGTTGTTAGAAATTGATGAAGCTAAAGAAAAAAGGGATGAGTTAAAGAATAAATTAGTAAAATTAGTGGGTGGAAAAACTATGTTTTATGACATAATTTCTCTGTTAAACAATGGATATAACTATCATGTCCTCGCAAAAGTATTGAGCATAGAACTTCAAACTTTAATTATAATAAAAGAACACCGAAATAAATTCCCGATACCACATAATTATAAGAGGACAATAAAACATCAAGATATAATGTATGCTTTATCTGGAAAAAAGAATTTAAGTACTTCAAGGTTAAACACTTAACTTTAAAATAGTAAATTCGTTGCTTTTGTAGCTTTTATTGTTATATTGAAATGCAATGTACATTTGTGTTTCAAATTTAATTGGTGGAATAAGGGGAGGGAAAGGGTTCCTATAAAAACACTGGAATAAATTAGGTTACTCATGCGTAAATAGCATAATTAGGCACATGTTATTTATAAATATTCAAAGATACGAAAGTAATACAAATGAAATTCTTATTTCTGCTACTACAAGTACTATTGAGCAAATGAAGTATGAAATTGCTTTTGAACTAAGAGTCACACTGGGACCTGATACATCACATCATCTGCAAATGGTTCGGATCGGTGGAGAGATTACAAAACGCTTAGTTTGAATGGCTGAAAAACAGTTAACAGGTCAATACAGATTACACTAAGAAAATAATCCGTATATATACGGATTATTTTTCCTTTAATTTACAAAAAAATAAATTTCGAAATTGAAAAAACCTCTCAGATTCCTTTGTAATAATCTTTTTTAGTTGTGTTAATGACATAGGTATCGAAAGGTGATAAATTCGATACGAACGATGTATAAGCCCTTAAAAGGGTTTTGATGTTATTTATAATTTTAATTCCATAATACTTAAGCCGATATAATAAAATGTTTTATGTCTAAATCGATATAAAGGAATAGTTTTTAAGTGATATTTCTTTTTTATAGAATAAGCAAAACCTGATATTGTAGTAATTATTGTTTTGAGGTCAATTTACTGTGCACCTTGGTTATTGAAGTTTTTTGTTGATTAACAACTATTGTATTTGGAAATTATTAATAAGTTTATCTCGCTATTTGCCGGGCAGTAAGACCCCACCTCAAAATTCAGCGGAAGCAAAGAAGTTAGGTGGGAGTCTTACTGCCCGTAAAAGCCCGATTGGTGTGGGCTAATAATCAGTGGGGGATGAACAAAACCCCCACTGATTAAAGTTTCACTTTATGTGATGTGGTAATAAAACTATCTAGTTTGCTATTCTTAGTATTTGTAAAGTCTATATATTTTTTCCTCTTTTGTGGAAAGTAAAACTAATGTTACGACCAGTAATATAGTGTCATTTTTTGAATATTCCATTCGTTTTTTATTTTTATTTTTAGTTGATGAAAAGACCTTTCTCTCAATTAAATGTTTAATTGAGTACTTGAATTTCCTCTACCTTGTATTTTTCAAAGCATAGTGCTTCAAAAATAGCCGTATCGCTTTCATCTGTTTCCAATTTCACAACTTCTTTATTATCTTTTTCTAAAATTTGGAGCAAAATAGTTTTTCAGTTTCACATTTAAATTAGCAGTATTTATTTTTTGAATTCAATTTGTATAAATGATTGAATTGGAACTTTGACTGTTATTTCTTGCGGTGGTACAGTATCTTCTGTTACTTTCGCTTTATTTTAAATCTTTTTCCAGCTTGGTCCTCGCATTGACTACCACTGTATTTTGTAGTACTTCACTGTTTTCTCAAGTTCAATAATTATATTTTGTAGAATTAAGAAAAGAACTTAGCTTATTTCCTTTACTTTACTTATCTACTCTGATATTTAGATGCTAACTACAATTAAATAATATATGATTTTTATAAAAAAGATATAGTAATATTTTGTTGTGAATTGTACTAATTTGATATTTTATAGTATTATTTGTCGTGAATTATATCTAACAAAATATATTTTATGGATCTATAAAGGAGAATGTAATGAATACTTCTATTGATATACAACACTTGTGTGATCTTGCACATAAAGCATTTAATGCCCCTGTACATATTTTATCTGCAGACAGAAAAATTTTATATCATTCTACATCTGATAATGTTTGTAGTCCTTTTTATTCTTCAAAAGAAGAACATCTTAGTGATATTTATCAAGAAAACGATCCCTTTAACTTGCCACTTTTCCGA
This sequence comes from Bacillus cereus group sp. BceL220, assembly GCF_051776965.1. Lineage (NCBI taxonomy): Bacteria > Bacillati > Bacillota > Bacilli > Caryophanales > Bacillaceae > Bacillus > Bacillus cereus group sp. BceL220. Next base: position 46,941 of record NZ_JBPWBC010000018.1, read on the forward strand.
AGTAACAACTATCTTGAAAATTTTGTTCTAATTCATATAGAAAATCATGATGATATTAAAGGGACTATTATAATCGGTCCTACTATACATCCAAAAGATTCAGATGATATGATCATAAAATTTCAGAAAGAATTTAAATCAAATGATAACATTCAAGAAAGACTTGCCTATTATCAGTGTTTATCTGAGATTAAAAAAACTACATTAATTGATATGGGAATTTTATTACATTACATGATTTTCAATGAAAAGTTAGATGTAGATATTGTCTTGGAAAAAAATAAAGTACTAGAGGAAATTCCTAATAAAAATGTGAAACCTGATTTATATATTTTAAAACGCCGACAAAACAAACCTAAAACGCACAATATGGCATTAGTAAATGATTTCTTTTCGACTATTAAAGAAGGCAATAAAAAAAAGTTAATACAGTATATGTATGCGGTTTCGCAAGAAGATGTTGAACTTATGCTAATAGAGGATCCGCTCAGGAATCAAAAAAATCTTGGAATTATTGCGATTACCTTAGCCACTCGATATGCAATAGAAGGAAACCTGCCACCAGATATTGCTTTTGCTCATAGTATTTTATATATACAAACCCTGGAACAATTAGATAATGTAGAATCTGTAAAGCGATTGTCAGGGGATGCTTTACGTACCTTTGCAGATCGTGTGAAAGAATACAATGCAAAAAAGTATTCTTACGCGGTTACTACATGTATAAAACATATTAATAAAAATGTTTACGATGGAATATCTCTGAATGAACTTGCTAATCATTTAGAAATTACGCCTACTTATCTGTCTAAACTATTTAAAAAAGAAATGGGAATTACTTTAAGCGAATATATTCAAAGGGAACGAGTGGAAGAAGCAAAGAAATTATTAACACTCACTACTTATTCGTTATCAGATATCTGTGCTTGGCTTAACTTTAATGACCAAAGTTATTTTATAAGAGTTTTCAAAAAAATCACTAGCATGACTCCTAGACAGTACCGTGAAAAATATACAATAATATAAGCTTGTTATCTGCTGCTTCCAATGTAAAGACTTAAACAAAGGTGTAAGTACCTCAAAAAAATGAAAATAATGAACTTATTACTCTAGAAAAAGAACCTTTATTCAAGTAGACGTATGAGATTAACCTGATATTATTTTGTTAGCGGAACAGTTTCAATTTTTAGGAGTTAGAAAAATATTGCAGAAACAAAGTTTATCTATTTTTTTAATAACAATCATGTGCTGAATTTATCGGTATAGTTCTGAATTAGATAAACTAGTCTGACGTCAGCTCAAACAAATAGCTCTTGAAGATTTGATAAAAACATATGTGAGCAAAAGCTCAATGGAAATGTTTGTACCATATTGCTAATTTGAAAAAATACACTAACCGTTATTTTGCTAAAGGAAATAAAAAGAAAGAAGGCTGCAAAGTGTTCCAAGGAAGCTTTGCAGCTTTTTTGTAATTTAAAACCTATGTTTATAACGATGATAAGTTTATAGACTAATATCTTCATACTATATGTTTATTAATAATGATATTAGGATGTTTTGTGAAAAAATCAACAATATATCATATATTACTAAATATATCTACATTTTATGCAATTATACATAACTAAATAAAGGTAAAAAAGTATAAAAAGACCTATTATATTATTCTATAAGTATTTTTTCTAAAACAAAATTTCTTGGTTGAGCTAAAATAGTTATTATTAACCGTATACATATTAATTTGTAATCATTACAATTACAGAAATGAAATTTACGGATAACTATATTTATATAATTTTTTTCGGATCATATTTTTATTTAACAGTAAATTATCGAGCGTAATCGACAAAATTTTTCTATTTACGCATTAAAAATTTAATGTTTTAATGAACAACATAACTGGTATGACCAGACAGAAAGGAGAAGGTTACGCTAATAGGAATTATAGTGAAGTTGTAAGTAACATTATGTCGAAAGTAATTTTCTAAATAGTAAATTTATTTATAAGAGGTCAAGAATCAAATTTGTAATAAACGTGTTCTAAGTTTCTGCATAACAAAAGTGAAGTTATTCCGCAATAAAAGTATAAGCGATGTACAGTATAATTTCACCTTTTGTTGTCTAGTAAGGAGTTTGCTGACAAAACTGAGAGATATATTAGAAAATTGAAATTAAACAATGTTATGACAAGATTAACTGTAAGTATTGGTTTATTGATTCTCGTGGTTCTGTAAGTTAAACCGCAATTCTAGGAAAGAATTAATAATTTACTATTCATAGGGTGCTTGATTCAAATATAGTTAATAAATTTTTGTTATTTACATTTGAGAAAATAGAGTATCGAAATGAGAGATAAGTAAAATCCTTACATCCTATTAGAAGTAAAAAATAACGATATTACCCTATCTGAAAGATTTCTCCTTCCTAACCAGTTTACAAAGAGAAAGGTCGTACAAGTTATATGAATTAAGTTATAAAAACAATGGTAAAGGAGTGTACGGAATGAAAACTAAAATAATTACAGGATTATTAGTCACATCCATTGTAACTGGAGGAAATATTCCTATCAATACTCTCGCAACACCAATCGTTCAAGCAGAAACTCAACAGGAAGGAATGGATATTTCCTCTTCATTACGAAAATTAGGTGCGCAATCTAAATTAATCCAAACGTATATTGATCAATCTTTAATGAGCCCTAATGTACAGCTAGAGGAAGTCACAGCTTTAAATACAAATCAATTCCTAATCAAACAAGATATGAAGGAATGGTCATCGGAACTCTATCCACAGTTAATTCTATTAAATTCAAAAAGTAAAGGATTTGTAACAAAATTTAATAGCTATTACCCGACATTAAAATCGTTTGTAGACAATAAAGAAGACAGAGAAGGGTTTTCGGATAGACTTGAAGTACTGCAAGAAATGGCTATGACGAATCAAGAAAATACGCAACGGCAAATCAATGAATTAACAGATCTTAAATTACAGCTAGATAAAAAATTAAAAGATTTTGATACCAATGTGGCAACTGCTCAAGGCATACTAAGTACAGATGGAACAGGAAAAATAGACCAGTTAAAAAATGAAATATTAAATACCAAAAAAGCAATTCAAAATGATTTACAGCAAATTGCATTAATACCAGGGGCTTTAAATGAACAGGGATTTGCTATATTCAAAGAAGTTTATAGTCTTTCAAAAGAAATTATTGAACCAGCTGCTCAAGCAGGGGTGGCAGCGTATAACAAAGGAAAAGAAATTAACAACTCTATTCTAGAAGCAGAGAAAAAAGCAGTGCAAGAAGCAACAGAGCAAGGTAAAACTGCTCTAGAGATTGAATCAGCAAAAAAAGCAGCTCGTGAAGCAATTGAGAAAAGCAAACAAGGTGAAATAGCAGCCGCAGCCGCAGCAAAAACACAAGAGTATGACCTGATGAAGGTCATTGATACCGAAAAGATTAAGAAAACATTTGGCGTTTTTGCTGAAGTAAATAAATTAACAGCAGAGCAGCGAGCATATTTAGATGATTTAGAGAAACAAAATCAAAAAATATATGATTTAACAACGAAATTATCAATAGCTGATTTACAAAAATCAATGCTTCTTCTTACACAAAATGATTTGCATACGTTTGCAAATCAAGTAGATGTAGAACTTGATCTACTAAAGCGCTATAAAGAAGATTTAAATCTAATAAAAAATAGCATTACAAAATTATCTACTAATGTTGATGCAACTAACGAGCAGTCTCAAAAAGATACATTAAGACAATTAAAAAATGTAATAAGTTACCTTGAAGAGCAAGTATATAAATTTTGATATTACGTTTTTGGAAATCTATAAAGAGTATAAGCATTTAGCGAAAGAAGGAGAATAGTCATGAAGAAATTTCCATTCAAAGTACTAACTTTAGCTACATTAGCAACTGTTATAACTGCTACTACCGGTAACACTATTCATGCATTTGCACAAGAAACGATTGCTCAAGAACAAAAAGTAGGCAATTATGCATTAGGCCCCGAAGGACTGAAGAAAGCATTAGCTGAAACAGGGTCTCATATTCTAGTAATGGATTTATACGCAAAAACAATGATTAAGCAACCAAATGTAAATTTATCTAATATCGATTTAGGCTCAGAGGGGGGAGAGTTGCTCAAAAATATTCACCTTAATCAAGAGCTGTCACGAATCAATGCGAATTACTGGTTAGATACAGCGAAGCCACAGATTCAAAAAACTGCTCGTAATATTGTAAATTACGATGAACAATTTCAAAATTATTACGACACATTAGTAGAAACTGTACAAAAGAAAGATAAGGCAGGTCTAAAAGAGGGTATAAATGATTTAATTACTACAATCAATACAAATTCAAAAGAAGTTACAGATGTGATTAAGATGCTACAAGACTTCAAAGGAAAACTATATCAAAATTCTACAGATTTTAAAAATAATGTTGGTGGTCCAGATGGGAAAGGTGGATTAACTGCAATATTAGCAGGTCAACAGGCAACGATTCCACAACTTCAAGCTGAAATTGAGCAACTTCGTTCTACTCAGAAAAAACATTTTGATGATGTATTAGCATGGTCAATTGGTGGTGGATTGGGAGCAGCTATTTTAGTTATTGCAGCTATTGGAGGAGCGGTAGTTATTGTTGTAACTGGCGGTACAGCAACACCGGCTGTTGTTGGTGGACTCTCGGCTCTTGGTGCAGCTGGTATCGGTCTAGGAACTGCGGCTGGTGTCACAGCATCTAAGCATATGGACTCCTATAATGAAATTTCTAACAAAATCGGAGAATTAAGTATGAAAGCAGATCGTGCTAATCAAGCAGTTCTTTCGCTTACTAACGCGAAAGAAACATTGGCATATTTATATCAGACTGTAGATCAAGCGATATTGTCTCTAACAAATATTCAAAAGCAATGGAATACAATGGGCGCAAATTATACAGATTTACTGGATAATATCGATTCTATGCAAGACCACAAATTCTCTTTAATACCAGATGATTTAAAAGCCGCTAAAGAAAGTTGGAATGATATTCATAAAGATGCAGAATTCATTTCAAAAGATATTGCTTTTAAACAGGAGTAGAACTGAAATTTAAAACCTAAATTGGAGGAAAATGAAATGATAAAAAAAATCCCTTATAAATTACTCGCTGTATCGACGCTATTAACTATTACAACTGCTAATGTAGTTTCACCAGTAACAACTTTTGCAAGTGAAATTGAACAAACGAACAATGGAGATACGGCTCTTTCTGCAAATGAAGCGAGAATGAAAGAGACTTTGCAAAAGGCTGGATTATTTGCAAAATCTATGAATGCCTATTCTTATATGTTAATTAAGAATCCTGATGTGAATTTTGAGGGAATTACCATTAATGGATATGTAGATTTACCTGGTAGAATCGTACAAGATCAAAAGAATGCAAGGGCACATGCTGTTACTTGGGATACGAAAGTAAAAAAACAGCTTTTAGATACATTGAATGGTATTGTTGAATACGATACAACATTTGACAATTATTATGAAACAATGGTAGAAGCGATTAATACAGGGGATGGAGAAACTTTAAAAGAAGGGATTACAGATTTGCGAGGTGAAATTCAACAAAATCAAAAGTATGCACAACAACTAATAGAAGAATTAACTAAATTAAGAGACTCTATTGGACATGATGTTAGAGCTTTTGGAAGTAATAAAGAGCTCTTGCAGTCAATTTTAAAAAATCAAGGTGCAGATGTTGATGCCGATCAAAAACGTCTAGAAGAAGTATTAGGATCAGTAAACTATTATAAACAATTAGAATCTGATGGGTTTAATGTAATGAAGGGTGCTATTTTGGGTCTACCAATAATTGGCGGTATTATAGTGGGAGTAGCAAGGGATAATTTAGGTAAGTTAGAGCCTTTATTAGCAGAATTACGTCAGACCGTGGATTATAAAGTAACCTTAAATCGTGTAGTTGGAGTTGCTTACAGTAATATTAATGAAATGCACAAGGCGCTTGATGATGCTATTAACGCTCTTACTTATATGTCCACGCAGTGGCATGATTTAGATTCTCAATATTCGGGCGTTCTAGGGCATATTGAGAATGCAGCTCAAAAAGCCGATCAAAATAAATTTAAATTCTTAAAACCTAATTTAAATGCAGCGAAAGACAGTTGGAAAACATTACGAACAGATGCTGTTACATTAAAAGAAGGAATAAAGGAATTAAAAGTGGAAACTGTTACTCCACAAAAATAGGGAAATATTAATTCTGCGTAAAGTGAACTAAAACATAGAAAGTCTATGATTACACTGTTAAACAGAAAAGTAATAATTAATAAATCCTTATATAACAGAAAGGCGGAGTCTCATTAAAGACTTCGCCTTTCAATTATATATAAGTATGATTCGAATAAAAAATAACCTTGTAGTTTAATTGCTTTTTTAAAATTTGCAACAGAATCGGTTAATTTGAAGCAGATTATATACATTTTCTTTAATACTTAATGATTTGAAGGTTGCTAAAGAAAGTTCAAACGATACTGATAAAAGATGTAGAACTCATTTTGAAAGACATCGCTTTTTAATAAGATTAGAACTTGAAACCATACCTTATATAGGAGGAATACGAAATGATGAAAAAAATCCCTAATAAACTACTCGCTGTATCAGCGTTTTTAACTATAACAACTACTTATGCAGTCATACCACTAGAAACTTTTGCGATTGAAATTGAACAAACGAACAATGAAAATATATCTCTTTCAGCAAATGAAGAACAGATGAAAAAAGCTTTGCAAGATGCTGGTTTATTTGCAAAAGCTATGAATGAATATTCTTATTTGCTAATTAATAATCCAGATGTGAGTTTTGAAGGAATAACTATTAATGGAAATGCAGATTTACCTAGTAAAATTGTACAAGATCAAAAGAATGCAAGAGCACATGCTGTTACATGGAATACACAAGTAAAAAAACAGCTTTTTGATACATTGACAGGCATTATAGAATACGATACAAAATTTGAAAATTATTATGAAACATTAGTAGAGGCGATTAATAATGGAAATGGAGATACTTTAAAAAAAGGGATTACAGATTTACAGGGAGGAATTCAACAAAATCAAAAGTCTGCAAAAGCATTAATAGAAGAATTAATTCAATTAAAAAATGCTATTGGAGAAGATGTTAGAACATTTGGAAGTCATAAAGAGACATTGCAATCGATTTTAAAAAACCAAGGTGCTGATGTGGAGGCTGACCAAAAGCGTCTAGAGGACCTTTTAGGACAAGTAAAATATCAGAAAGACATAGAATCTAAGGGGTTAGACATGGTGAAAATCCCCTTTATTCCAACCTTGATTGCTGGTGGCATAATGATAGGTGATGCAAGAGGTAAGTTAGGTTGGCTAGAACCTGAATTAGCAAAATTGCGTCAGACTGTAGATTATAAAATAACATTGAATCGTGTAGTTGGAGTTGCATTTCATAATATTAGTGATATGCATAGTATGCTTGATAGTGCTATCACTGCTCTTACTTATATGTCTACGCAATGGGAGGATTTAGATTCTCAATATTCGGGTGTACTGGGACATATTGATAAAGCTGATCAAAAAGCTGATCAAAATAAATATAAATTCTTAACCCCCAGCTTGAATGCAGCGAAAAACAGTTGGAAAACATTAAAAACAGATGTTGTCACTTTGCAAGAAGGGATAAAAATTGCAGAGAAAAAAGAACAGGATTTTTTGAATCAGCTTCGTCCATCAAACGTTTTCTACTTTTATAAAAAAATTCATAACGCATACACTTTTGAAATAAAGACTGGAACAAATGCGCCAAATGCGTCTTATAAAGTTATGAATTTAACTAAAAACACTGTTCATAATATGTGGAGTGGAGGGGCTAATACTAACATGTGGGCTGATTGGCTTTCATTCAATCCAAATGATGAATTTGCGGTAGTAGCAGTAGTGGATGGTAAAGAATATGTTGTGTATAAAGACAAAGTACAAAATATAATGAACTGAATCTGAAAGTAACGAAGTAATTGGAGCTGGAGAATAAACTAGACACCAAGTTAATTGAAAAATCTCCTTATATCCTAGAATATTTTGCTCAAGAAAAAGAATTTGTTCAGCGAAAAAGTAAATATTGAACCAAGGAGTTAGTTGTATTATGTGTATGGTTTTACCGAAAGGTTTCAAGTACATTACTCATACAATTATGTAGTTATCCTGAAGCATCTACAGGTGTTCTTATCGACCTTGAAGAACTACTTAGCTTCCTAAGTGGAGTGACTTTATGCAAAATTAAGTGAACGTTTTTGTACATAGATTAGTTGACATTTATATAGATTTTTTTCATTTTCAAAGATAGTTTTGTTTTTTATGTTATTTTTCAAAAATTACTGTTGAAGTTTCTATATTCATGACTCAGCATATAATCATTGTTTGATGAAATGACATACCACGTCCCTTAAAGTTTCATACGTATTACGATAACTTAAAGAAAAAAGATAATAGTAGTCAACGGTTACTATTATCTTTTTTGAACTATTTTTCATTAAAATATCTCATCTGCTGTGCTCCTTATTTACTTTTCCAGATTTTATCCTAGTTTAAAATTTATGCATTTGAACTGTTTATACAATTTGTAGGATTTTTAGCTTTTTTGTCGAATACACTTAATGCAAGGAGGGACATTACATGATTATTAAAGATTATTTCATCAACCTTTCTATTTTTTCTTTATTAGTTAGCGCAGCAATATTTATTCAAGTGTTTACAATTAATTCTAGTCGATATTTCGAAAAGCTCTATGGAGGGATTATTGCAGTTACGTTAATGTTCTTTTCTTTTCCATACATGGGATTTTCCTACGATCTTCGAGTTGTTCCTCTTATTCTATCTTTTATTTACTTTGGTCGTATTGCTGGTTGGATTACGTTAATTAGCATAATTGTAATGCGCATCTTTTACACTGGAGGGTATTGGGAACCTCCTGTGATTGCTTATTTAGGTATGGGGATTCTATTTTCTACTTTTAAAACTTATTTTAAAAAACTACATCCTTTTAAAAGTGCATCGTTATATTTTTCTGTTTTTATTGGAATAAAGTGGTTAGTTGGCGTATTATTTAATACTACATTACTTTACACAGGAGGCCTATTATATATAGCGTTAGGACTTTTAATTGGGCTATTTCTTATGGAAGCCTACCAGAGATTGTATTATTTAACACAGGACTTATCTAAAATGAATCGAGAATTAAAAAAATCGAAGCAAGAACTTGCAGATACCGTGCATGAGCTTCAAGGAGGAATTTTTAAATTTAAAAAAGTGGATAAGCACTTTATACACACTTTATGTGATGGACAGTTTTATTATCAAAACGGATTTTATTCTGAACAGGTGGTAGGAAAAAGCTTACGTACTATTGATGCTTCTATTGTTCCTCCACATTTAGTTCCACAATTGATGAAGTACTATCTTCAGGCATGGGAAGGAAAAGAAATTATATTTGAATTACCTTGGCCAAATGATAAAATTATTATTCTTATTGCGCTTAGGCCGATTAAACGAAATGGACAAGTTATTGAAGTTGTTGGTTCAACAGTTGATATAACCGAAAGGAAAAAGGTAGAATCAGAATTAAGCGCTACCAAAGAATTATTGGAATCATTTATAAAGCACAATCTAGATGCTATTACCATTTCTGATCGAGAAGGGCATATTTTACAAGCCAATAAAGCTTATGAAAAGATATTTGGGTGGTCATCACAAGAAATCATAGGTAAGAGATTACCTTGTGTACCAGATTTTTTAATGGAAGAATCGCTCGAAAATATTCAGAAAATTCTAACGGTAGAATCTGTGGTTACTAGATTAGAAACTGTTAGACAAAGGAGCGATGGGAGTCTTCTTGATGTTAGTCTGACAGTTTCTCCTATACTAGATGTAAGAGGAAATGTGATAGCTTTATCAGCAATATGTAGAGACATCTCTGAAAGAAAACAAGCAGAAAGAGAACGACATCGATTACACCGGCAATTAAGAGATAGTGAAATGAAGTACCGTGCACTAATCGAACAAGCAACTGATGCGGTATATGTAGTAGAGTTGAATGAAGAGAATGCTCCAAGTCGATTTATTGAGGTAAACCCTGTTGGGTGTAGAAGGTTTGGATATAGTAGAGAAGAGTTGCTCTCATTATCATTTTCAAATATAGTACCACAAGATTCTCAAATGATCGTAAGGTTATTAGAAAAAATTAAAAAGGGACAAACTTCCTTCACTTTGCAAGATGAATATGTTTTTCCAACAGGAAAAGTAATAACAACTGAGTTTAGTGTTCGTGTTTTTAACTTAAATGGTAAAAAAGTTTTCCTAAGTATTTCTCGTGATATCACTGAACGGCTAAAAACAGAAGAATTATTACGAAAATCTGAAAAACTTGCTGTTGTAGGACAATTAGCGACTGTAATGGCTCATGAGATTAATAATCCATTAACTGCAATGAAAGGGTTCATGCAATTACTAAAATCAACGGAAAGTGAGAATAATCAGGGTTATATTAATATAGTATCATCAGAGATTGAGCGTATAGAGAGCATTACAACTGAATTTATGGCGGTAGCCAAACCACAGGTAGTAAAAATGCAACCTAATGACATTAGTGTGCTAATGGATCAAGTTTTAATGCTACTACAACCTCAAGCAATGATGAATAATATAAAATTTAGAATCGATCTTAACCCTGGTATTCCATTGATTTCATGTGAAGGAAATCAATTAAAACAAGTATTTGTTAATATATTAAAAAATGCAATTGAATCTATGCCGATGGGAGGGGAAATTCTGATTCAATTAAATATACTTGATAATAATCAAGTAAGCATTCGTTTTATCGATCAAGGGTGTGGGATTCCAAAAGAACGTATACCATACCTCGGAGAACCTTTTTATAGTATTAAAGAAGAGGGGATTGGCTTAGGGTTAATGATCTGTTATAAAATCATTGAAACACATCAGGGAAAGATATTTATTGAGAGTGAAATGAATAAGGGGACTATAGTTGAAGTCACTCTCCCTATTTATACACTTCAAAATTAATATATTCTTTTACTGAAATTTTTTAAGAAACCATACAAAATGTAATGCTATTAAACAAAAACTGAATAGAACTTTCTATCGTTGTTGTTTACAAGAGGAAATGACAAACGCAATAAGACATGGGAAAGCGAGAAACGATACAAGTCTTGTTACAATATCATACAAATCATGTAATACTTCCAAAACAAGATTGTCTGTATATGTCGAAGAGTTATATCCCCGATACACTTAATCAATTAACTATAGAAATTGGTGGAATGAAACGAAAATGTAAGTATCATAGGAACCTATGGTTAAATCAAAAAATCTCTACTACGGCTCTTACTCAACTGTGTATTCAGTTTAGAAATCATAACAGGGATTTTATTAAGCATGGAGGGAATTAATCGACACTTTAACTTAGCTTCTGCAGCTGTCTACTGTTCAAAAAATAATTTCTGTATGTTATACCAAAAATAAAGAATGTACTTTTAGAATTTATAAAAAATATAATTAGGATTAAATTAAAACCTTCCAAAAAGCATGTTATAAAAACATCCTTTCTTTAGAACCAAAAGAAAGGATGTTTTTAATATCGTAACTATGTTTGAAAACATTTCTTATTTTTACTTTTAATACATTTTTTAACTAATTTTGGTTAAGTTATTTTCAAAGAGGTTATTGCTAATTCAATGGATATATCTATATATCACTATGCCTGATTTTTAAAATAGAAATTTCTTAAAAACTATATGTAACTTCTTTCTGAAAGGAAGGTATTATCAATTGAAACCGTATGAAAAAATACCTGATAACTCTATAAAATCTTTACAGGATTTAATGCAATTACTAAAAAAATCTAAAGATTTTATAACGTTGGAAATTGCTTCTAATAATTCCTCTATAGTCATTTCATATTTTAGAACATTAATCGATGTAAATATATTTCATGAAGAGGTTTTGACTTATATAAAAGAGAAGAGCTTCAATTCGTTACAAGATATTCACTCTGTCTTACCTTTTGAGAATTCAAAAATAACAAATCAAATGGAAGATATTCAGGATAGTATTTTAAATGGCTATATACTTATTCAGTACGATACAGATAAATTAAATTGTTTGTTAGTAAATGTGTCAAAGAAAGAAAAAAGGGATATTACAAAAGCTGAAATTGAATACAATATTGTGGGTCCGCAAATCGCATTTGTCGAAGATTTAGATGTAAATTTAAATTTAGTACGTAGAAAGCTTCCAACACCGTATTTACAAATGAAAGAATTGAAAGTAGGATCTCTCTCTAACACAACTGTTGCGATTGTATTTATTGAGGGAATTGTAAATGATCAAAATCTACAAGAAATTATAAAAAGGGTAAGTCAAATAAAAACAGACCATGTTTTGGATAGTACTTATTTGATGCAGTTAATTGCAGACAACCCGAATTCTATATTCCCTCAATTTTTGAATACAGAACGTCCGGACCGTGTGGCAGCTGTATTAGCAGAAGGGAAAATTGCACTTTTTGTAGATGGCTCACCTTATGCCATCACTCTTCCAACAACATTAATTGATTTTTTTTCTACGACAGAAGATTACACCATGCCTTGGATTATAGCCTCTTTTTTTCGTCTATTAAGGCTTTTTGCTTTTATATTTTCTGTCTTAACGACTCCATTATATGTCTCGATCTTAACATATCATTACGAGCTTATCCCAAAAGAACTTCTTGAAACGTTAATCATATCGAGAAGTAAAGTACCTTTTCCTCCATTAATTGAAGCACTTTTTTTAGAAATAACAATTGAATTACTGAGAGAAGCGGGGGCACGTTTACCAACTAAAGTGGGTTTAACTGTCGGTATAGTAGGTGGTATTGTGATTGGACAAGCATCGGTAGAAGCAAGTCTTACAAGTAACGTACTTATTATCATTGTTGCACTTTCAGCTCTTAGTTCATTTACAGCACCAATATATCGAATTGGTAATACAATTCGAGTAATTCGTTTTCCTTTTATAATATCTGCACACCTATTGGGCTTATTAGGAATTGTTTTAACAAGTTCTTTCCTTTTAGTACGCTTATTACGTACAGAATCATTAAGACGTCCTTATTTGTTCCCTTTTTATCCTACACGTCCTACAGATTGGAAAGACAGCATTATACGTATGCCAATCTCAGCGATGTTTCGACGTCCTATTTTTTCAAGGTCTAAACAGCGTTTTCGCTTTAATCCAGAAGAGGTAGAGAAAAATAAAATACTATCACGAAATGATTTTGATGATTGAATTTAACAGGGAGGAGCATTATGAAACAGATCCCAATTGAGTATCAAGTCTCGCCATATATGGTATTTTTTTTAATTATTACTATACAGTTGGGAGTTGGTATGCTTGGTTTTGAAAGGATTAGTGCAAAATTAGTTGGAAATGATGCGTGGATTAGCACGCTACTTTTTGGAATATCTGTTAATGTTATGATTTGGATCATATATCAGATTTTAAATCAGGGTAATGGAGACATCATTGCAATCAATCAAAACGTACTTGGAAAATGGATTGGTGGATTGCTCAACTTCATTTTTTTATCCTATATTGTATTGTTAGGTGCAACAACACTACATACTTATATCGAAGTAGTACATGTTTGGATGTTTCCTTCAATTTCATCTTGGGTTATAGCGGGGGCTTTTTTGGGTCTATGTTATTACATTGTTACTGGAGGATTTCGTGTAGTTGCCGGAATCGGCTTCTTTGGAATCGTTATCCCAAGCATTCTAATCTTCACATTTTTTTATCCTTTGCAGTATGCAGATTTCCGGAATTTATTTCCAATTGCACAGCATTCATTTCTAGAAATTATGAAAGGAATGAAAGGAAATATGTTTAGTTTTTTTGGATTTGAAATGTTATTGTTGTACTACCCATTTATTAAAAAGGCAAGAACGTCTCAAAAATATGCGCACTATGCAAATTTAGTAACGACTATTGTCTACACATACCTTATGATTTTAACTCTTGCGTTTTTTAGTGAAAAGCAACTTGCGAACGCGATATGGGCATATTTAAGCATGATTAAAATTATACAATTCCCCTTTATAGAGCGGTTTGAATACATTATTGTTTCTGTTTGGGCTTTTTTTATATTACCCAATGTTTCCTTTACATTATGGGGAGTAAGTCGTGGTATAAAAGAGGCACTGGGAATAAAGCAAAAATATGTTTTGCCAGTTATCATCATATTCATCTTTATTTTGTCATTTTTCTTGAATAACCGTAATAAAATTAACTTATTAAATACTTGGACAGGTCAAATTGGCTTTGTATATATATATGTATACCTACCTGTACTATGGCTAATTCAAACGGCCAAAATAAAGTTAAGGAGATAAACATGAAGCGCTGGATACTTTTCCTTATATTAGGTGTCTTCTTAATAGGTTGTGCTAAAACAAAAATTGTGGATGACATTGATTTAGTTCAAGTTGCGGCATATGATACTGAAGCAGAAGGTAAGCTAAAAGGAATCTTTGCGATTTCAGCTTATAAAGGAGGCGGGGAAGGTGAAACAAAAATCTATTCAGCATCAGGCCAGACTGGTAGAGAAGTTCTTGCAAGAGCATCCGAAAAATCTTCTGGACCTCTAGAGTTGGGGCAATTGCGTGTTATTATTTTTAATGAAAAAATAATTGAAAAGGGAATGCAGGAAATTTTAGAGACTTTGAACCGCAATCCTAGTGTAGGAAATGCAATTTATTTAGCAATTACAAATGTAAAAGGGGAATCACTATTAAAGGGGAACTATTCTAAAGAAAAAGAAATTGCTTCTTATCTATCCTCTTTACTGGAGCAAAATATGAACAATGGAACGCAACCAAAAACAAACTTTTTTATGTTTTTAAATCAACTTGATGATGATGCGAGAGATTCCTATTTACCGATGATATCTAAAAAAGGGAATGTGTTGGAGTTAAATGGAATAGCACTTTTTAAAAGATGTAAAATGGTTGATAAAGTGAACCCTAAAGATTTATTTGTATTTAAATTGTTGACAGATAATTTTAAACAAGGTACATACCAATTCAAACTACCTGGTTCTTCAAATACTTATGCCACGATAGAGAATATAAAAGCTAGAACAAAATATAAGATGGAGGGGAATAGTAAGCATCCATTCGTAAATGCTCATATTCAAGTTAAAGCTGAAATTCAAGAATTTACAAAAACAAAAAATCTAGATAATCCTAAAGAAATAAAAAAATTAGAAAAAATTATGGAAAAAGAAATAGAAAAAAAAGCAACTACATTGATAAAGAGATTTATTAAAAAAGACACAGATCCTATAGGACTTAGAAAGCTTGGTAGAACTCACGTAAGAAAATGGAACAGTCAAGAATGGGAAGAATCCTATAAACATTTACGTTTTCGTGTAACAGCTGATGTAAAAGTAACCCAATCTGGTGTTACAGAATAAATAAATCAAATAAGATATGGAAAATTTCAATAAAAAATATAGTCTCGCAGGAGATTAGGGAGAAGAGAAACTATTAACAAAGCATTTCATAAACATTAAGATGCTTTGTTAATAGTTTTTATACTTTTATAGCCATATCACTAATTTTCTTTATTTAAAATTCGATAATGTTTAGATAGAATATTTTGTTGTATTGTATAACCATTTAACACTTTTTTTAGCCAAGAAGACTCCTTCCTTAAAGACCGCGAACTGAGTAGGTGGAGATGAATTGGCTTTGGACAATAGATGGCAGGAAGCTATCTTAATTGTTCGACATACATAAACTGTTACTCCACTATCTTTCAAATATATGTTTATTGTATAAGAGACACATGCCGAAATGGAGCTGAAATGAATGATAATTAATAAAGCATATAAATTTCGTATCTATCCAAATAAAACACAAGCAACTCTAATTGTAATACTCTATGGGAACATTATTAAATTTGAACGATATTAACAGAACTTTGTTGATAATTAGTTAAAAAAGTATTGTACGATTAAATATGATATGTTACAGTTGTATTACGAAGTCGTTAATTAATGTTAAGTTTATTTCAATTACATTTCTTGTAATTTCCGTATTGTTACAAAAAACTATAGATGTTTTTATGTGTATAGGAGTGTGTGTAGTAAAGAGTCTGAGTTGATAATACGTGCACACTTTAAATTTCCTTTCTGTCTGAATGAAGAAGACTACCAACTAATTAAGGGGTTTAAAGTAACCACTTTAAATAAAATGTGCTTCCTTTCCCACACACAATGTAGTACATATTTAAAGTACAGTCTAGTTGCTACACAGACTCTTGTACATATAAACATTAAGGTGAAATAGAGATAAGAATTCATTACATAAAAAGCACTACCAAGCTAAACGTACAAAATATCATCTGTGCATTTTGATGAAATGTTAAAATGCCTAGATGATATTTTTTTGAAGAATTCTTGTATGTGTTTAGGAATAACAATTTCTAAAACTTAATGATTCTCTACTTTTGGAACATCCAAAAATTTGTGTAAATAAATTTACGGTGTATGTACATTCATTTAAATAGGAAAAATGAGGTTTTTCATATGAAGTATAGTTATAAAGTGTTTATATTTATTTGGACAATTATTTTATTGTTTTTTCTACTTTATTTTGGTTACTGTAAAATTTCCGACACTGAGCAAGTACCTGTCATATCAGTCAAACAATAGAAGTGAAAAATATTGAGAAAACCAAATGAGATAAAAATAGATACAGTAGAAAGACTACTACAGGAAGTAATTAATTGTACGAAGTTAGATGAAATATTGGAAATAAAAAACTTTAATGGAAAATATATTGATTGCTGCTTGGGGAGAAAATTATAAATATCATAATCGGTATAAAGATATTTATGAGTTATTCAGAGGTTACCATTTACACTGCTTTAGGAAAAAAAGGATGTGTTAACGAGACACTCTTTATATATAAGTAACGATTCAAGCCAATAGATTACATAAAACCAGAGCGGATTGTGTATCGTCTTATTCGAACTACAAGAAACCATGAACGTACAAGTAAAGCGGGACTTACAGCAAACTGTAATGGTGAAACAGGAGGAGACGCATGGGTGTGGTGTTCAATTTGTCATGAAGAACATCCCGTTCTTTTCTGATATATTTCAATATGATCAAGGAAACCCCTATCATTCCTTACCATTATGTCAGCACATATATATGGTATACGCTCATTTAACAGAGAATTATGTAGGGGAAGATTTATTTCTTCTGCAAAGTGCTGCAGCACTCCATGATACAGGTAAACCGTTTTGCCGTGTATTTAAAAAGCTCAAAGGGTACCATTCGTATTATGGTCACGAATATGTTAGTACCCATATCGCTTGTCACTTTTTAATGGAACTTGGTTTCAAATGGGAGTTTATTGAGAAAGTATTAATGATTACAGGCTTTCATATGAAGATGTTACATGGAGGGGAAGAGGCAGCACGTGAAATCTATTATTACTGCGGTGATGAGATGCTTACAAAATTATATTTTTTCCGAGATGCAGATGTATTTGCGAAGTAGAGAGGTGAAAAAATGCTTGTAAAATATTCATGAACATTGCACGTTCCTTGGTCGATAGGGGTAACAAGTGATGACCGTGTTCTACAAAATATGGACGGATTTGAAACTCAAGAAGTGGTCGTACTAGAAAAGTTAGATGGTGAAACTACATCACTTTATAAAGATGCTATTCATGCAAGGTGATTATCAAGTGGTCATCACCCATCGAGAACATGGGTAAAAACGTTACAAGGAAGTATGGGGTATAGAATTCCAGAAGGCTGGCGGATATGTGGTGAAAATGTGTATGCTTGTCATAGTATTCACTATATAGCACTGACGTCCTATTTTTATGTCTTTTCAATATGGAATGAGAAAAATGAATGTTTATCGTGGGATGCAACAGTTGCATGGTGTAAAAAGTTAGGCCTTGCACACGTTCCATTGTTATATCGGGGCCCCTATAATGAAAAGGTAATTTGTTCGAAAAGACCATGTGCAAACCAATCAGCACTGGATGACACAAGCGGTTATCCAAAATAAATTAGCAAAATAAAAACACGCAATTCCAAATGGAACTGCGTGTTTTATCGTTTTCTAGCATCGTTTGACGTTCATGTATGGTTACTCTTATCAGAGAATATCCCCCCCTAACACGGAAAACTATTAATTTATTAGTTTTTATTCGTAACTTTTAAGGTATCTAACACGATTTTAGTAGCGTCTGCAATAAGCTTATCATCATATTCTGCATCTTCTTTATCATGATTAGAAAGGATGGCAAGAACAATTGGCTTTTTATTTGGTGGCCAAATAATTGCAATATCATTCCTTGTTCCATAAGATCCTGCGCCTGTTTTATCAGCCACTTCCCATCCTTTTGGTACGCCCGCACGAATCAACTTATCTCCAGTCGTATTTCTCTTCATCCAATCTACTAATAATTCACGTTTCTCTGTTGGAAGTGCAGATCCTAATGTAAATGATTGAAGTGTCTTAGCGATCGCTTCTGGTGTACTGGTATCGCGCGTTTCTCCAGGGTGTACTTCATTTAATTCAGGTTCAAATCGTTCAGATTTAGTAACCGTATCTCCCGTTTCTCTCAAGATTTTTTCAAATGCGGATGGACCACCTAACTTTTTAAGAATTAAATTATGTGCTGTACTGTCACTATATCGAACAGAAGCATCTGCAAGTTCTCTTAACGTCATTCCTGTATCCACATGCTTTTCTGTAATTGGATTATAATTAGAAAGGTCTTCACGCGTATACGTAATCCTTTCATCAAGAGCTTCTATTGAGTTCTGACGTAAAAGAGCTCCCGTTGCTAATGATTTAGATGTAGAGGCAAATGCAAAACGATCATTTGAATGATAAGCAACAGTTTGATTTGTACCTGTATCCAGAGCATAAATACCAAGCTTAGCATTATATTTTTTTTCAAGCTTAGCAAAAGAATCATGACCTGTATTTTCTTGTTTAATTTGCTTTATTTGTTTTGTTTGCTTAGGTGGTTCAGATGGAGTATTACTATTAGAACACCCTATTAGTGTTACACATGAAAGTAATACGACAGGTACAATCTTTTTGTAATGTGAAATGGTAAAGAACTTGTTTAAAACGTACATGAATTTTCAACCTCTTTCAAAAATATATGGATTTTGTTTTGGTATTTTAAATACCGATGTTAATTTAAAGTGGGTGTTGGATACCAATACTTCTGAAGTTGAATTTTAACAGGCTAAGCAGAACCAAAGTGTTTATATGAATGAACGGTTACTGTTTAGGGTGTTTCTTTTTTGCTTACATTTGAAATAGTTTACCTGTGAAAGTATTAAACTCGTAACATTTATATGAAGTATTTCAATACACACTTTTTTTACATCACTTTACTTTTGAGAATAATAAGTCCTTTCATATTTTTAGGAATACACATAATAGACACTCTAAGTAATAAATTTGTTCCATTTTAACTTGGCGAACGGTAAAGAAAATACAATGAATTGTAAATGAAATCTGTACGGGAATCTAGTACCGTATAGTACAGTGCATATGAAAAACTCCTCAATGCTATCTCTCAAAAAATAATAATTCTCGGCTTTATAAACTGTATTTTCAAAAACATTGCGAGCTTGTAAGAAAAATGAAAGGTAATTCAATATGAGATAAATAACTTTACTACTACAATGAAAAACAGAATCATTCTTAAAAATCATGAGATACGATATCAAGTTATTTGCGTGCTTAATACATTTTACTAAATGTTCCAGTTTTAATAGAGAAAGTCGAATCAGACCATTAACGAATGGTATATTATTCGTATTTTGGAAAAATCAAAATGTAGACAAGCATCTTCTATCAAATCTCATTCTTAGTGTGTACATTTGGAGGGAATTTCTCATATGAAATTAGTAAAAGTAAAAGATCTTAGTTAGGAGAAAAATGATAATGTTAACAAATTCAAGGTGAAGAAAGAAGGTAGCGTAGGTCTATTCATTAGGGGAAGCCTGAGGAGATTATATTAGATAAGTTAATCTTTAGCGATGAGGGGGATGGACAATTACAAAAGAACAGCAAGCTGAATTTCATTTCTAAGAGGGGGGCAGACGCCTCTCTTTTTTATGCCGCAAATAGCATTAATTCGTTAATTAATTTATATGAGATTATCTTAAATAAGTTAGTTAAGAAAGAAAAATAAAAGTGAGTAAAAAGATAAAAATACACAGGTACGTAAAAAATAAGGAAGTTGTATTTGCAAGTGTTTTAGTTGGGTGTGATATCAATTGTATTGGTAAAGGTGAATATTACGTTTAAATTGCCATGGATGGAAAAGGAGGAGTTTCAAAATCTATGGATGGTAAAGTGATGGGAAAGGAGTATGAATATATATTCTCGGGTTTTGATAAGGAAGGTAAAGAAAAAGAGTTAGAATTTATT
Source organism: Bacillus cereus group sp. BceL220 (assembly GCF_051776965.1). Lineage (NCBI taxonomy): Bacteria > Bacillati > Bacillota > Bacilli > Caryophanales > Bacillaceae > Bacillus > Bacillus cereus group sp. BceL220. The sequence goes on from NZ_JBPWBC010000018.1 coordinate 67,530, forward strand.
GCACAAAAGAATCTTCGTAAAGAAGCATTCCTACCTGTATATCATTCAGATAAAAAAGGTGTAACAGCTTGGGAGGAAGTGCAGGAAGACGAGCGCTCTAAAAAAGCAAAAGAAAAACTAGGTATGAAATAATCAGTTATTTGTGATGGTGGATTCTCCTAGGTGGAGGGTTCGCCGTTTTTTATTATATGTTACGTTGTAGTTTTTATATAAAGTATATTGAAAAGATGGGTTAAATCTTATGGAATGATATCTCCATAATTAATAACTTGCACAATAACTTTTCAATTATCACTAAATCCATTCATATCAACAAGTTGTCCCCCATATCCCTTTGTAGCAATATCTTTTAAAGCACGCTAAAAATACCCTTTATTTTAACTTTATCTTATCTTTACCTTATCTTTAAATTTTTATATTAAACTTGAAACCTTAAAGTATTGATGTATGAGTCTAAAAGGGCGGGAGATAGATGTTCATTACATAGTTTGTATATAACCAATTACCTTTGAAAAATTGAATTTCTTATACGAGGAGGAATATATGAAGGATACAAGTAAAAAACAAATTATAAAAGTGTTCCTTATTAGTATTCTAGGCTTAGGAACAATACTTGGAATGCTATATTTTAATCATAAAACCAATATTCAACAAAATAAAGCGCAAGCCACTGAAAAACGTGTATTGCAATATGAGTCCACCTTAAAAAAAGAATTAGAAAAATATAATTTAGGAGAGAAAACACCAATTTTATTAGGAATTATGTATCAAGAGAGTAGAGGTGAGGGAAACGACCCTATGCAGTCATCCGAATCACTTGGATTAAAGCCAAATGAAATTCAAGAGACAAGCTTGAGCATTAAACAAGGGGTAAAGCACTTTGCTAAAATGTACAAATATGGAACGGACAAGGATGTTAGCATAGATACAATTATTCAAAGTTATAATATGGGGCCAGGGTATATTGATTTTATTGCTAGTCAAGAAGTTAAACAACACTCGGAGGATTCGGCCAAAAAATTTTCTAAGATGAAAGTTGATCAAAAACCAGCGATGTATACTTGTGGTGGAAATAAAAATAATTTTAGGTATCCATATTGTTATGGTGATTTCACATATGCCACAAAGGTAAATGAAAAAACAAAACTTATTGAAAAACTTCTTCGAAATGTACATAGCCTTTCTAAATAAGTTGCAGAATGAAATATAATGATACCATCAGTTATTAACAATAATATCTAAGAAAAAACTACTTTCTTTCTTAATTCGCATAATTTTCAAAAACAAATCCCGTGGATGTTAATATTTGTTATATAATATATTTGTCAAAGCATTAACCCTAAAGATTCTAAATTCAAGCTGTAAGATAGTTTGTTTGGCCCGTATTTTCACCTTAAAAGTAGAGTTTAAATATAGTTGCAATTTTTTGAGGGGGAAAAGTAAATGTTTATAAAAACAGAAAGATTATTAATACGAAAATTTGAGTTCAAAGATTGGCAAGCTGTTCATGAGTATACATCAGATATCAATGTTATGAAATACATACCTGAAGGGGTCTTTACTGAAGAAAATACAAGAAACTTTGTGAATGAAAACATTGGTGAAAACGCTAAGAACTTTCCTGTAGTATTAATTGATAAAGATATTCTGATTGGTCATATAGTTTTTCATAAATATTTTGGTGAGCATACATATGAGATTGGTTGGGTGTTCAATCCTAAATATTTCAATAAAGGATATGCTTCTGAAGCAGCACAAGCTACTTTGAAATATGGCTTTAAGGAAATGAAATTACATAGGATTATAGCTACATGTCAGCCACAAAATACCCCATCATATCGAGTAATGGAGAAGATTGGAATGAGAAGAGAAGGCTATTTCAGGAAGTGTATACCACATGGGAATGAATGGTGGGATGAATATTATTACGCTATTTTAGAAGAAGAGTAGTGCCTTGGAACGCATCATTTAAATGGACACTCCTATTCCTAAATAGGCAAGTTGACTATCTTTATTGGGGATCCTTGCTACTAAAGGCGAACTTTATTTCCGGTATCGCTGACGTGCAAAACTTTGTATAATCTGATCTTATCTCTAAATCACAACTGTTACCCCATCACCATCAAGTTAAAGTTTCATTTTATTTTGCTAACTTGATGGTGATGTGACGTAACCTTAATTATTTAAAAATTTTAAAAAGGCCCCTTAGTCATGTTAAAGGGACCTTGATCACGCAAATGATATGTAAGCCAATTCATTTTTGATATACAGATTATTTGTATGATAATTTTTATAAATAATTGCTAAATAGTGAATTTACATAAATGCTTTTAGAAGTTCTTGAATTAATGGGATTGCTCCACCTATAAATTTTAAAACTGCCATTGCGATTTCCATATTATTCTCTCCTCTTTTTCGTATTAAGATGTGATAAATCTTTATAACCTTATTATAGTAAGCGCTTACAATTATAACAATACATTTTCGTATGCAATATTGCATATTTATACATTAGATCTCTATTATTCATTTTTAAATGGTACTATAGCGAGGTGAGAGTCTTTAAGGGTTCTCCTTAATAGGAGGAAATATGGAAAGAGTGCAAGCGATTTACAGTAATCAAAAATTTAAGAGTTGGGTTAAACAGGTATTAGCTGTAGGAGGAGTAATAGGGTGCTGTTATTTGGTGTTATATGTTTTCTGTTTCTTAGTTATCATGTAAATATTATACAACTAAACTAGTAGAGTCTTGCCTAGAGAGGTAAGGCTCTTTTATTGTAGTACCTGGAGATGAGCAAACTACATACAATATCTCTCAGGTTTTTCAGATCACTTTGTATAATTCCTTGTTTAGAACACTAATTTCTATTATCGAAACTAAATAAACATCTATTTAAAAGTTTCAATTTATATTGAAAACAGAATTCCATTGATAAAAAATATGTTTTTACTAGATACATATTAAAAAGACAAGCATAAATTATATGAGATTTTGGCAAAGTCTTTTTGACTTGGAAAAGGATTTAAATCTTACTTATAGATTTGATTCCTTTTTATATACTATAATCATTATATTGATACGTAAACATAATACATTAATAATGATTTAAAAGCAAGAATTTTAGTAGCGGTACGTTCACACATCCATCAACTTAAGATTTTAAAGTAGCTCTTAAACAAAAAAATTCTTTTTTTAATTGATTAATAGTAAACAAGAAAGGTTGGCAAATTAACAACTAAAGAGATTTCTTCAGGTAAGCTAATAAGTAATCTATCAAAAGGTCCTTTACAAAATTTATACATAAGTCAATTATAAGATCATGTAAATTTAAAATAATGTAAACATTATACATTTTTGTAAAAGACATTCATTGACACTTGTTTATATAAGTAACTATACTCGTTACATCAAATTGAATGTGTGATAATACGATTTTATTATTATTACAAACATGTAAATAGAAAATCCCAATTTGATAAATACAATGGTAGAGGTGTTTATTTTAATGAAGCACAAATTAATTGCAACAGGTATCCTTGCAGGATCTATATTATCCTATTCTTCTAATATTTTAGCAGATACTCATACATTCCCTGATGTTCCTGTATGGGCCGATAAATCTGTTAATTATTTAGTTGATAAACAGGTATTGAATGGTTATCCAGATGGAACTTTTGGTTCAAATGACTCATTGGACAGAGCTTCGGCTACAAAAATTATGACAAAAGTTTTAGGGATACAAATTGATCCTAATGCAAAACCATCTTTTACTGATTCACAAAATCACTGGGCTACTCCTTATATTGCTGCTGCTGAAAGAGCTGGTATTGTTAAGGGTGAAGGTAATGGAATCTTCAATCCATCTGGAAAAGTAACTCGCGCTGCTATGGCTACGATGCTAGTAAATGCATATAAACTACAAAGCACAGCAAATCATAACGAGCAGGTTAGATTTGAAGATTTAAAAGGGCATTGGGGAGAAAAATACGCCAATATTTTAATAGATTTAAAAATCTCTAATGGTACCGAGAACGGTTGGCAACCAAATAGATTTATAACACGTGCTGAAGCTGCTCAACTTACTGCAAAAACAGATATGTTACAACAAAATTTAAACGATGAAAAAGAGATTATTACTGCTACCTCATATGAAGATTTAAATTTAACAGTGGCTTCGAAAATTACAGCTCAAGAGATTGATAGTTTTATTGCGAAATATCATTCGGATAGTCCTTTAGTTGGCCATGGGCAAGATTTTATCAATGCGCAAAATCAATATGGTGTGAGTGCTCATTATTTAGCAGCACATGCGATTTTAGAATCTGGATACGGAAAATCAGAAATCGCATATCAAAAACATAATCTATTCGGTCTACGTGCATATGATGGAGATCCGTTTAAATATGCGAAATATTTA